>JALHFX010000254.1 GCA_022837595.1 Propionibacterium sp. | reverse complement strand
GGAAGCAATCGAGTGTGCGGCAGCGGGAATACCGGTGGAGGTTATTCCCGGAGTTAGTTCGTCGATCGCCGCGCCCGCGCTGGCCGGGATCCCGGTGACCCACCGAGGTCTGTCGCAAGGCGTCACGATCGTCAGCGGTCATGTGCCGCCGCACGATCCGCGATGCGAGCTGAACTGGGCCGCACTGGCCGCCACCCGGACCACGCTGGTCATCTTGATGGGCGTCAAGTACCTTCCCGAGATCGTCGTCGAGCTACTAGCTTCTGGCTTGGACGATCAGACCCCGGCTGCGATCGTGATGAATGCGGGTTCTGATCAGATGCGCGTGCTTCGTGCACCGGTGAACCAGATCGCCGAGGTTGGCGAACGAGAAGGGGTTGTGCCGCCCGCGATCACGATCATCGGTGCTGTCGCCGCTCTCGACCTGGTACAAGCCCCCGAATCGGACCGGAGCTGAGTGAGGGTGGATCTGCTGACGGCCGGGAGTTCAACGATGCGCTGCCTCAACCCAGTGCAGCACATCGTCGATACTGCTGACCTCTTGCAGTCCTGCCGGCAGCGGCGGGCGGGCGATCATCACTACCGGGACGCCCAGCTGGGCGGCAGCGTCCAGCTTCGCACTATTTTCGACACCCCCCGAATCCTTGCTGACCAAGATGGTGATCTTTTCGTCGCTCAACAAGGCGAGCTCGGCATCGAAACTGAAGGGGCCGCGCGCTTGCAGTATCCGGGTGCCCGGCGAAACCTCGCCGCCCTGCCATTCGGCCACTCGGGCGAGCGCATCGTCGAGCCCACGATAGGCAGCCAGCGGCTGGCGCCCGACACTCAGCAGTACCCTGCCCGGCGCGCGGGCGGCGACCTCGGCCGCCGCGTCATGATCGGGCACCCAGATCCAATCCGCGCTATGCCTGTGATCAGCCCAGCTCGGGCGGGTGAATCGCAGCAGCGGGACCCCAGTCGCCGCACAGGCCTGGGCGGCGTTGGCGGTCATGGTGGATGCGAAAGGATGGGTCGCGTCCACCACGGCATCAATCTGGTTCGTGAGCAGATAGTCGATCAGGCCGTCGACCCCGCCGAAACCTCCGACACGCGTCCCGGTCGCACGGCTGGTGCGTCCGGCGACCGAGGTCACCAGGTCGACGCCGGCCGCACCCAGCGCGGCAGCCAATTCTCGACCGTCAGCC
>JALHFX010000253.1 GCA_022837595.1 Propionibacterium sp. | reverse complement strand
AGCCCTTCTGGGCGAGCACCCGACGAAGGCCGAGAGCAATCGAGCTCGCTCGAATTGCCGAGGCCGAGGAAGGGGTTGAGCCCTTCTGGGCGAGCACCCCGACGAAGGCCGAGATCAATCGAGCTTGCTCGAATCCCGAGTTCCACAACGTTAGTGCCCCGGCCGTAAGGACGCCCCGACGATGAATCGCACCGGGGCGAACCCGGCCAACACCCGTCAGTGGTCCCCAGATGCCTATTCGCCGACAAAACTGGGCCTGCAAAGCGATCTGGGGACCAGTCACGGGTGTTGGGGTGCGAGTAACCCTGTTTCTTGCTGACCGCCTTGGCGCCTGTTGCCGACCTTTTAATGAGTTGAACTGCTACCAGCGCGATGAGCGTGCTCATCAGGGTCGTCGTTGCTGCGACGTTGTGCTGAATCGGTCGCGTCTGTGGCTTCCGCGGCGTTCGTGCCCCTCCAGGTTGAGGATCTTTTCGACGTTGGCGCAGTTAGCCCATTGGGCGCGTGCCGCTTCATTGGTCATGGTGAATCCGAGCCGGTTCGATGACGCCTTCATCACATCGGCCAAGCGGGCACGACGCCGATCGTTGAGCCAGGCGCCGGCCCCGTCAGCGCCCTTGCCCGATCCCACCCAAAGATCGAGATGACCCAGGCACTCGTTCCGTTTCCTCACGCAATCTTCACGAGGGCTGCAGGTTCGGCCCTGCCGTGAGCCGAGCCGTGATGCTCCACAATGTGGCGCTGGCCGTGCCGTGTCCCCACTATCCGGACCGCGGCCGCTCCCGACCGGATCCTTACTTCCCGCAAGAAAGGGACTCATATATCGGACCGAGCCGTCCGGCTAGTGCCCCAAAATACCCCTGCCCGAACCCGTGACAAGCACAAACACTTGCACCCTCGACCGAAGTGTGGAACTCAGGTCGAATTGCCGAGGCCGAGGAAGGGGTTGAGCCCTTCTGGGCGAGCACCCCGACGAAGGCCGAGAGCAATCGAGCTTGCTCGAATTGCCGAGGCCAAGGAAGGGGTTGAGCCCTTCTGGGCGAACACCCAAACGAGCAAGTGAGCCCAAACCTCGGCAACTAAGGACCTCTGCCCCTTAATGTCACGATCTACACGACAATGGGACGTATGAGGCTGCGACAAGAGATTCGATGGCGGACTGCCGCGACTGACCCCGGGCATGGTCGG
>JALHFX010000105.1 GCA_022837595.1 Propionibacterium sp. | reverse complement strand
TTGATGGCAGTGCGCTTCTTCATGGCTGGTGTCAGAGAACGAAATCAGGACAACGCAATTTTACCAATCGCAGGGGGGCGAGGTTTTTCGAGGTGCCCTGAAGGGAGAAGCCTTATTTGACAAGGCTTCCAGGGCTGTTAGGATAGACCTCGATAACCGAAACGATTATTCGAAAACACTAGGAGAGAAGGTAGATGGCCTCCCAAAAATTTAAGTTGGCATTCACAACGCCCGAGGACGTCATTCATTACCGGGCAAAGAAAGGACTAAATCAGACTGAGTTCTGGAGCAGAGTGGGTACCACTCAGTCGGGCGGTTCCCGCTACGAAAGCGGCCGCAAAATCCCCGCCGCAACAAAAATGCTGCTCACCATAGCCTATGGGACGCAGAAGCAGGCCGAAGCGATCGTCAATGCGCTTCGTAATTCACCCCCCGAAGACCAGTAACACCTCAGGAGAAAGATCAGATGCAAAACGTGCAGACCAACGAATATGAAGTCGCTGTCGAACCCGGTCGCGTACTCGTCAGCATGAACCCCCGGGAAGTTGAGAAGGCCCCCTCTGCAGCAGCTTTTGCAACCCGTCATCTGGCCGAAGGCGCGATCACCAAACCGAACGGTGTCGCCTTCTACGGCGCCCTGAACGAGGATGGTGAGCTTGTCCGGACCGTTTCGATGGCCATCGCAGACCGTGCCGCTGTCGCAGCCTTGGTTGCCGGCTGGATTGCTGAAGGCCTTGAGGTCACGAAGCTCTCCATCAAGGATCTCGTCAAGTACGCTCGGGCCATCGAAAAGCGAGAGAAGGATGAGGCCTTGCTTGCCAAGGCCCAGGCCGAAGCCGCTCAAGCAGAGGCGTCGCAAGAGCCGGCAGCTGAGAGTTCGGGTGAAACACCGAGCGCGGAAGCGCAAGCCGCTCAGGCCATTGCGACCGCTGCGGCACACTCCAGCGAGAATGCTGCTGAGGCGTCTTCCGCGGCAACGGATATCGCATCGCTGCTGGGCTCGGACGAGCCGTCCTCGGCCAGCGCATTGCCGATCGAGTAATTTGATGAGCAGCGATCACCCCGTTGGAGGGTGATCGCCCCCAGAGAGATCGATATGTGGATCGAAGCGCCATTCACGCCCGCTCAGGTGCAAACCCTCAACGAGTACCAGTTTGGCGTCAGTGATCACGGCCCTGGACACCCTTTCCTGTGTGGCAGGAATGACAAAGGTCACCACGGAACCATCGACGGCAATCGAGGGCTCCTGATCGCAACCTTGTCCGGATGGCGCTGCCTCTATTGCGATCACAACCAAAGCGAAGCATTTGAGCCCTTCACCAAGAATCATGAGGGCGGAGTGCGATGGGGTGATCTTGTCATTGAAGCGATGCCCAGCAAGGTTGACGCGCTCATCGATCAACTCGTTGACCGGCTCCTCCAAGCAAACCAGCCCGCCTCGCCCTTCTTTGCAGAGAAAGGGAGTGCTCGGCAGCGCATTCAGCACCTTGTCGGAATCGCACTCGAATCGCTGTATCGGCGAAAGCTCGCGTACGAGGGGGTCGAAACACGGCCTGGTCGTGCATTCTCCGTGAACGAGCAATGGGTCGCTGTAGATGACGGCCTTCCGCCTGTGGGTCGAGAGGTGCAGGCTCTTTGCAGGCTCTCCGAGGTTACAAACCCCGCCCACCCCGCCTTTGCCGTGGGTTACCACATCGTTCGTACAACCCGCTTTTCTGCCCTGCCCTCCGGGAGTTTCATGGCCGAAAGTGTTGGCTGCGGCCAAGTCACACACTGGCGTCAAGAAAGGATCAACGAAAATGCGCTACTCGCTTGAAGCAGCTGCGAAGCTCCTGCATGAGGCGACCGGGATCACGGAAATGCCCGAGAACTGCGATGGCCTTGCGGCCTGTCTGAATGCAGCAACCGACGGCCTCGTAAAGATCGCTACCGGCCAGGTGCTCCATGTTTATCGAGGCCTCTGCCCCGATGCTGTCACAGGATTCGATTCCCGCGACCCGGACTGCCCTGCCTGCCAAATTCTTCAAGAGATCCAGCCGTGAACACCTACCGCGTTCGCTTCGTAAAGCCTGAATCGCCGGCCTGCGTCGCGTCGATTACAGCTTCCAGCAAGGAAGAAGCAGCCAATGAGTTCATGGCGTCGAACTACGCTAGCGGCTACGTTGTACCCAGTGCAGCACGAGGTTGCGTCGAGACGCTGTACGCGGCGATCGTGGAGGTAAGCGGAGACGATGTGGCACCTCAGCAATTCATCGCCCGCTATTTCTACGCAGGGATTGGTCGCTCGGGCGGGGTCCGGCCGCCGAAAACGTGTTCCTCTATGGGCGACCTTTGCAGCCGTCTTGGCGTCGAGGAGGAGTTCTTCGACGAAGGGTGGATGCTGGAGGAGAGGAGGCCATGACCCGAAATCGAGCTGCAGCAACCCTCAAGATGCTCGCTCAGGGGCTACATCCGACCACGGGGGAGATCCTCCCTCTTGGCGGCGTTCTCTCTGATGTCGAGGTTGTGCGTGCCCTGTTTCTCGGCGCAGAGGCATTGCAAACACAGACGGCATCCAACAGCCAGTCCAGTGAATTATCACGCCAAGGACAACCCTGGAGCGAAGCTGAAGATCAGCAGCTTCGCAACAGTTACGCCAGAACGAAAAGCACTCAGCAGCTTGCCAAAGAGCACGGTCGCAGTTGTGGTGCAATCAAAGCGCGCCTCGTCCGCCTTGGTTTGTGCGACGCAGAGGAAGATTCTGTGCCTATAGCGAACAGCCAGGATTCAATCTAGCCTTTTACCACCCGTTCTCGGCCATCTCCTGAAGGCAGTAACACTTAACCTTCAAGGAGAAAATCATGGGATACGGCGTCTGGAATCCGTCCTTACTCGAAGACAACTCGCGTGCGCTCCACGTGGGGTTCGCAAAGGCCGAAGACGAGTTGGACATGGATGAAGTCGAGTTCGTCAGGCAGTGTGACGAGGAAGACATGCTCGCAGCGGCCGACTCGATCGCAGCAGCCTTCGATGTGCAAGTCGACGAACGTGAAGGCTGGCACAAGAGCTACGGAGATCGGTACCAGTTCCTCAAGTCCCGTTTCGAGATCGACAAGGCAGGGTTGTTTTACCAGCGTGAGCCCTTCATGGGCCAAGACTTGTGTTTTGTCATTGCACCGATCTACACGCTGGACTCGGTCCACCCGATCTGGTGTTACGACGAGCGGGAGTTCCATGCGGAGTACGGCATCAGTTCGGACAAGTACCGTAGCATCGCCTGGAAGCAGTCACAGCACCTTGAGGAGATGCTGATTGCTGCGCTCATTGAAGAAGGCCACGAGATACATGCTGGCTATGGCCACATGATGAGCAAAGTCGAGTCCAGCACGACCTTCACGAAGGCGAAGTCCTGCCTGATGGGGAGTCTCCCCAAGAAGATGCAGCAGTCGATCCGTCACCAGCGAAGGTACGGAGAAGCGCTGAAGAACGGACGTGCAGCACGTACGAGCAACGAACTTTGGTTCTGACCGACTGACCCACGCGCCCCTGAGATCCAGGGGCGTTTTTTTTCCCCCCTTTTGTTATCATCGATTCAAACTGAACCTAAAGGATTTCAGCCAGATGGATGCCAGCATCCCCAACCCCTCTCAAGGGTCGCGCAAGCCTCGCAAGAGCGTAGCGGCCATCGCGCGCCTCCACGTACGCAATCGCGAGGGAAAGAGGACGACCATCTCGCTCGATCCGATGGTGATATCGATACTGGCTGACCAGCTCGGGAGCCGGGAAGAAGCGCGTGCCTGGCTCAAGAACGCGGCCTCAAAGACAAAGGCGCGGAAAGGAATCTCGTTTTCGCGCATGGTGCAAACCGCTGCGGTTCGTCAGATTCGCGATCTGTCGTCGGCAGCAACGGCCTCCAACCCACTTTAGGACATCAATGTAATGAATTCAGCGGCATTCATCCTCATCGTCATCAGCCATCTCCCCAACTATGCGGGAAGCACCATGCTCACAAGGACGCCGATCGTGTCAATGCAGGAGTTCGGGACACAAGCAGCATGCGAAGATGCAAAGGCGTATATCGAGAACACCATCCTTGAAATACGCAAGAATCACAACGGAAACCCCACTTGGAGTCACGGCATGTACCAGCATATCGAGTGCAAGCCGAAGGGGTGAGCGATCCGGCCCGAAGCCGATCAAGCGGGTTTGTAGTCACTGCGTCGGATCTAGATCGACCTGTGTAGACCTGCCTGCAACGGACCATCTGCACTTTGTTTTGGAATGCGGTCAGGCTTTCGTAGGATAGCTACACCTTACCCAAGCAGGAGCATAGACAATGTCCGACGGCAAAACCCGACACGACTTGATTCCATACACGCAAATCACCATCAAACTGCAAGGCACGCGTCACACCTCAAGGGAGGACATCCTCGCTCAACTCAATGCCGTCGCTGCAAGTCTTTCGGAAGGCGACGATGCGGGCGAGTTCGAGTTGGAGGGTTGCGGTTATACCTTCGAGACGAAAGTGACGCTCACCGATCCGTCGATATTCTCAGAAGAAAGAGAACTTCCGACAGGATCGCTTCGTGCGACGATCGCGCAAGCGTTCGGGCAGCAGGCTCTCTCCAGGCTGGATGAGATGCAACCTGTGCACCGTGCTGCCCTAGAGCGTCGGTTCGGTTTTGTTCCGAATGACGGCAAGAACCTCCGGTTCCTCAATGGTGCTCATGAAAAGGAGGTACAGGAAGAAGCGATGCGTCGTCTCTTGCGCCCAAGCAAAGCCGAACAGCTCGGAATTTTGCGAGCCATGGGCCTTGATGATGAGAAAATCTGAGCAGGAAACTGTCAGGATATGCGTTGATCGTGTTGATTCAAGCTACTTTTCAGTGCGAGCAGATGCGCTATGTGTGATGCGTGAGCGGTATCGAACCGATCACGCCACGCGCCTTATACCCCTGGGCTTAAGCTCGAGGCTTTACGGCACTATTGGTAATTTTGAGGGCAGATCGAGACCCTTGGGAAATGCATGACTACGTTGATTGAGATCCTCGCCGAGTTCCGCGAAGCCGCCCGGTCCAACCGTGAGATGGGCGACAAGTTCGAACGCCTCATCGCCAACTATCTCCTGACGGACCCACAGTACGCCGACAGACTCGCCGAGGTCTGGCTGTGGTCGGAGTGGCCGGACCGTAGCGGCATGGACGTGGGCATCGACTTGGTCGCCCGTGAGCGTGGAACAGGCGACTACTGGGCGATCCAGTGCAAGTTCTACGATCCGGATTACGCCCTGCAGAAGGCCGATATCGACTCTTTCTTCACCGCTTCGGGCAAGCGGTTCGCGACCACCCAGGGTGAACGCTCGTTTGCGCACCGGGTGATCGTCTCCACGACCGACAAGTGGAGCGCCAACGCCGAGAAGGCGCTCGAGAACCAGACCATTCCGGTCTCGCGCATGTGGTTCAAGGATCTGGCCGAGAGCCCGATCGACTGGAGTAAGTTCAGCCTCGAGCGCATCCAGGACATTCGGCTGCGCGAGAAGAAGACGCTCATGCCCCACCAGGAAGAGGCGGTGGCCAAGATCCTCGAGGGCTTCCAGGAGGTCGATCGCGGCAAGCTCATCATGGCGTGCGGTACCGGGAAAACCTTCACCTCGCTGCGGCTGATGGAGCAGGCGACGCCGGCCACGGGCAGGGTGCTGTTTCTTGCGCCATCGATCTCGCTGGTCGGCCAGACGCTTCGGGAGTGGTCTTCGGAGGCGCTCGATCCGTTTCACGCCTTTGTGGTGTGCTCGGATACGAAAGTCGGCAAGGACGAGGAGGACATCAGCACGCACGACCTGGCGTATCCCGCGACTACCGATGCCCGCAAAGTCGCCCAGGCGGCGAGCGTGCTCTCGCCCGATCGGCGCACGGTCGTGTTCTCCACCTACCAGTCCATCCAGGTGGTGGCCGACGCCCAGCGGCAGGGGCTGGGCGCGTTCGACCTGATCATCTGTGACGAGGCCCATCGCACGACCGGCCTGACGTTGCCAGGCGAGAGCCCATCAGAGTTCGTGAAGGTCCATCACAACGAAAACATCGTCGGCGCCAAGCGGCTGTACATGACGGCCACGCCGCGGATCTACGCCGAGGCCTCGAAGACCAAGGCGAACAACTCCGATGCGGTGCTCTTCTCGATGGATGACGAGGAGACCTTCGGTCCCGCGTTCTACCGGCTCGGCTTTGGCAAGGCCGTCGAGCTCGATCTGCTCTCGGAGTACAAGGTGCTGATCGTCGCCGTCCGTGAAAACGAGATGGCCAAGCTCGCCAACAACTTCAACAACGCCTACCGCCTGGACGAGAAGAAGGCGATCGACATCAACTT
>JALHFX010000019.1 GCA_022837595.1 Propionibacterium sp. | reverse complement strand
CTGCTTTCGGAGGTTTACCGCTGCGAGGTGGCTCGCGTCGAACATGGCGGACGCCGATACCTGCTCTTCGACGGCCGCAAGAACTGACGTGCTCGGCGGGGCACCCGGCCCCGCCCGCAACTACAAGGAGAAACAATGCAAAATCGGTACCGGCTGGCTGCGGCGATCGCCGTCGGCAGCCTGCTCTTCTCGGCGTGTTCGAGCCCCACGCAAGATGCGCAGCCTTCGGGCAGCGCGGTGGAGATCCAGAACTCAGCCTTCCCCGCGCGAGTGCAGAGCTGCGATGAGGTGCTCGTCTTCGATGAAGCTCCGACGAAGGTCGTGATGCTGGGCGACACCAGTGCGTCCGTGCTCGCCGAACTTGGCGTGCTCGACCATGTCACGGCGCGCGCGGGCGTGCTCCGCGAAGATGCCTACGACCAGGAAACCCTCACCGAGCTCATCGCCATTCCGACGATCGCGAGCACCGAGCTCGACACGGGTGGCGCGAATGTCTCCACCGAAGCCATCCTGGCCACCGGGGCTGACCTGGTCATCGGCTACGACACAGGTGTCGACCGCGATAGTCTGCGCGCCTCCGGGGTACCCGTGTACTCGCCAGTGGCGATGTGCGCGAACTATTCCGTGGATAAGGCGAGCTTCGATCTGGTGAATGACGAGGTCACCCGACTGGCGTCGGTCTTCGGCGTACCGGAGAAAGGTGCGGCCGTCGTGACCAATCTGAACGAGCAGGTCGCCAACCTCGGCGGTGAGACCGAGAAGGGTTCTGCGGCTGCGCTCTATATCACTCCGGGCAGCAGTACCTTCTACGCTTACGGCAGCTCCAGCATGGTGCAGCCGATCTTCGAAGCGAACGGGTTGACGAACGTGTACGCAGATGAGACCAGCCGAGTCTTCGACGCTTCCATGGAAGATCTGCTCCAGCGCAATCCTGACTACATCGTCCTCATTTACGGCGACGGCAATATTGAAGAGGCTGAATCGACGTTCGCCACGTTCAGCGGGGTGGAGGAGCTCAAGGCCGTCAAGGACGGTCGCGTTGTTGCGATGGCGATGCCGTTCACCGATCCGCCAACACCGACGTCGGTCGCCGGCGCGGTCAAGCTGGCGGAGCTGCTGCAAGGTGAGTAACCGGCGAGATATCCGCTGCTAGCCGTCAATGGTGAAGCCTGCTGTGGACGCTGTTCTGCGGCAGGCTTCACCATTGACGGCTAGCGGCGCTTGCTTGTCGGCCTATCTCGCATCCCGCATCCTCAGTCGGGTGTCTTCCACCAGACGATCGCGAAGCTCACATTCAAGTGCGACTATGGCGTCGTTGCAGATGCTGATCTGGACGTTGAGGGCGTCGAAGGACGACTCGTCAATCTGCAGTTCAGCCTCGAGAGCCGCATCACGCACGAGGTCCAACTGCCAGGTGATGTCACCGATATGTTCCATGATCGTCTCGTTATCACCGCTGGAGATCAGGAACTGTGCCCAGCGGCTCAGCGTTTCTGCCAGCCGGGACCGCTCGTACATCACCTGATCGCGCAGATGCTCAAGTTGGGCTATGCAGACATCTGGGTCGGCATCGCGACTGGCCAGAGGCAATAGGCGCGGGACAATCTTCCCCCTGGCGATCTCGCTGGTGCGCTCATCAGCGACCAGATGTAATATTTCCGAAACCGCCAGCCGATTCACCGATTTCCATCTGCGCGCGGCTGACCGGGCGATGAGTTTATCGATAATTGTCGCGTTCAATAGAAACGTAACGAGGCCTGCAGCCAGACCGGACAGAACGACCAGATCACTCCACACGCCGGTCGCGATATCAAGCCAGAGGATGATTCCGACGACGACAACCACACCTAGAACGATCGCCAGATTCTTCGCGCTGGCGTATCTACTGCGTTCAGGCATCGTCTTTGTCTCCTTGCTGGGCTCGAGTGGCCTCACCTTATCCCGTTGAACACCGGCATTTCGATCACCCGAAGACATCCCATTGCAGATCCGCACGGCACCCCTAAAAGCACCGTGTTCGTCATCGGCCTCGAGTGCGAAGCAAAGACCGAAACCTGTTGACCCCAGGACCCTCGACGTGCGTAAACCAAGCCAGGATAGGGTTGAGGTCAGACCAACTGTTGTCAGATCGGCGAGTACCAGCCGAAGCCGTATGTCGAGGGAGACTTGAATCATGGATGATAAAACCGTCGTATTGAACGCCGGATTGGTGGACTATGACGGGAAAGTCGACTACGCCCAGATCGCGTCTGAGGTAGTCATCTACGACGAGACCCCAGAGGACAAGATCTTGGCGCGGGTCGATGGATTCACCGTTGTCGTCACGAAAGAGATGAAGGTCAGCGGCGATATCATCCGGGCTTTCCCCGAGACCGTGAAGATGATCTGCGAAGCCGGCACTGGCTACAACAACATCGACCTGGATGCGGCACGTGAGAAGCAGATCATGGTCTGCAATATCCCCGCTTACAGCAGTGAACGCGTGGCACACACCGCGATCTCAAACACCTGATGGTCGACCATGTCGAGGTCAACGGAAAGACCCTCGGTCTTATCGGCTACGGGAATATCTCCCGACAGATCATCAGGGTGGCGCAGGCAATGGGCATGAACGTCCTCGTTGCGACGAGAACCGCAAGGCCAGACAGCGGCGGCGTCCATTTCACGACGCAGGAAGAGGTCCTCAAGAACAGCGATTTTATTTCGCTCAATTGCCCGTTGACCGAGGCGACCAGGCACCTGATCAACCGGCAAACATTGGCGATGATGAAGCCAACCGCTTACCTCATCAATACCGCCCGGGGCCCACTGGTCGACGAGCAGGCATTGATCGAAGCACTGGACGACGGCGTGATCGCCGGCGCTGGGCTTGATGTGCA
Source organism: Propionibacterium sp. (assembly GCA_022837595.1). Lineage (GTDB taxonomy): Bacteria > Actinomycetota > Actinomycetes > Propionibacteriales > Propionibacteriaceae > Brooklawnia. The sequence continues at coordinate 30,077 of JALHFX010000019.1, read as the reverse complement.
AGAGTTTGAACCGCTGGACGATGCGAGCCCGCTGTACAACATGGACAACGTCATCATCACACCGCATATGGGCTGGCGTGGTCTGGAGACCCGGCAGCGTCTCGTATCGATGATCGGCGACAACATTCGGGCGTTTGCGTCGGGGCATCCGATCAACCGCGTGGACGAGATCAAGGGTTAGATTCCGCGTCACCCCTGCTGTAGTTACCCGCACAAAGGTGCTCGACTACGCCTTGGCGCTGGTGCTGTCCGGGCGGGATGTGACGAGCATGCGGCCGTCGGGATCAAGGCGGGTCAGCATCGCCGCCGAGATCGCCGACAGCTGCGTTACCTGTTCGGGGTCGAGCGCGTCGAGCACGAGCCTGCGGACGGCGTTTACGTGACCTGGCGCGGCCTGGACCATCTTCTCCCACCCGGCAGATGTCAGGGTGATATTGGTTGCCCTGCGGTCTTTCGGACATGGTGTCCTGGCGACCAGGCCACGCTTCTCGAGTTGCGTGATTACCCGAGAGAGTCTCGGCAGCGTCGCGTTCGTGCGTGCCGCCAACGCGCTGGTGCGCAAGATCCGATCGGGTGCCTCAGTCAGCATCGCCAAACAGAAGTATTCGAAAAACGTCAGTTCGGCATCGGCGTTGAGCTGCGCGTCCAGGGCGGCCGGCAGTAACTCGAGGACTGCGGTGAACCGCACCCACGCAGTGAGCTCTTCGTCCGAGAGCCATCGTGCCTCATCCATGGCTGCAGCCTAACTGTTAGTTACATCTGCAACTAACAGTTAGGTGTCACACACATCGACGCAGGGCTGCTTTTCACCGCTCACGGGGATCATCAGCAGCACAACGGGCTGGTCCCCCTCGGTGCCGGAGTCATGACCAATCCGGCCATCCGCGTCGGCGACGGCGTCCAGGTCATCCCCCAGGTGTAGATCTCCGGGGCCCATGACGGTGCGAACACCATCCTGTGTGCGCACCCACCACGCTCCTGAAAGCGGGACGACAAGCTGACGCTGCGGATTGGTGTGCCAGCCGCCGCGCCATCCCGGTGGCATCACCCAAATGGATCGCGAAACGGGGTCAGTAGTCGGTTGGGTGGCCCACATAGGTGGGCTGTCGCCGATGGTGCGTTGTATCGAAAAGCCGGGGATCTGGCAGCGGTGTGTGACCGTGTGCCCCTCCGCGTCCGTGGTGACGTGCACCTGGTAGACGGTCGGGGTATCAGGCTGATCGGGCATTCATGCTCCTTCTCCTTCAGCTTCAGCACAGGCATGCGGGGTATCCGGCTACGACTCCCCGTGGAGAGCCGGTTCATATCACCACGCCGACAACCAACACACTCATTAGTTGCATCTACAACTATTTCCTAGTATATTACTTTCATGTACAACCAATCCATTCGGGTCCAGCCCGAAGCAAGACCAAGGAGAACACCATGACCAACGTGACCATCTTCGGATCTGGAAACATGGGCTCGGCTATCGCAAACCTCTTCACCGCCGGCGGTGCCAAGGTACAGCAGATCGGCTCCGACGGGGTCGGCACGGTCACCGGCGAGGTGGTCGTCCTCGCTGTCCCATACCCGGCACTGCAGCAGATCGTGGCCAGCCACGGCGATCAGCTCGCAGGCAAGGTCGTCGTCGACATCTCCAACCCGCTCGACTTCTCGACCTTCGACTCCTTGGTCGTCCCGGACGGAAGCTCGGCCACCGCCGAGCTCGCCGCGGCACTCCCGTCGGCGAAGGTACTCAAGGCCTTCAATACGAACTTTGCCGCCACTCTCGCCAGCAAGAAGATCGGCGACCTCACCACCACCGTGCTGATCGCCGGGGACGACGAGTCGGCCAAGCACGCTCTCGCCTCACTGGTGACCGCTGGTGGCCTGGAGGCGATCGATGCCGGTTCGCTCAAGCGGGCGCATGAGCTGGAGGCGCTCGGCTTCCTGCAGCTGACCCTCGCCGCAAGCGAGAAGATCGATTGGACCGGAGGCTTCGGCGTCATCCGTTGATCCATCTGCGGCCGCCGATCAACCGATCTCGGGCAAGGTCAGCCGACCTCGGGCAAGGAAGGCATGATCCGCCAGAACAGGGCTGATCAGGACGACTTCGCCGTCAGATGAACAGTTCATACATGTCATTCGGCTGCCGGCTCATGCTTTATTCCATCTGCGAATCGCGATCTAGAGTTGATCGTCACGCGAGTCAAGATTTGGAGGCGACGCATGAGCCGGTACACCGAGCCGAACTGGGGATCCTCGGCACTCGTCGTGATCGACCTACAGTACGACTTCGTCGAAGGTGGCGCTTCCCCGATTGCCGGGACCGCCGCGATCATTCCGCGCGTGGCCACCCTTGCGGCGGCGTTCCGTGCGAGTGGGCGTCCAATCGCTCACATTGTGCGACTGTACGAAGCGGGCGGGTCGGACGTCGATCTTCCCCGCCGCGAAATCATCGAGAACGGCGCACGGATCGTCGCTCCCGGCAGCGATGGCGCGCAGATTCCCATTGAGGTTGTCCCGCGTGCGGATCGCTTGAACGCTGATCTGCTGCTTGCCGGCAAGGTGCAGCAGTTGGGTGAACGGGAAGTCGTCCTCTTCAAACCACGGTGGAGTGGTTTCTACCGCACGCAACTCGAAGACTGGCTGCACACGCAAGGATGCGACACGGTGCTCGTCGCAGGATGCAACTTACCGAACTGCCCCCGAGCGACACTTTTCGATGCGAGCGAGCGAGATTTCCGCACCGCCCTGGCAACCGATGCGGTCTCACAGGCCAGCGACGAACGGCTCGCAGATCTCGAACACATCGGGGTCCGGCTTCTCACCACAACCCAGATTCTCGCCGAACTCGCCATGCAGCCGAAGTAGTGCGCTCACGATCGGTCCGCAGGGTTCTCCTTATTCTCGAGAGCGTAGCCGAGGTCACTGCGGGCATCGGTGGGTAGTTCGGGATCGAGACAAGGTTGGCCAGGCAATGCCGCCTCGGATGCTCAGTCGGCGGTGCTGTCTGCGGGTGGACGGTCGAGCCCGGGACGATGACGCAGCATCCTCCAGCCTGCTAGGGCCGCGACGCTACCACAGATCACACCCATGGCGGCGTTGGCAACGTTGTGATCTCCCTGCGTCGTCAACGACAACAGCACGGCCTGAGTCAGCGGAAGCAGCATCAAAGCGCCGACAAGATTGGTCACCTTGATCGCCGAGATCATCTGGTCACCACGGGATGCGAGAATGCCGCGGATGGCGAAACCGAGCTCGACGAAGTTCAGCACGGCCAGATTCACGGCGATGAACGGAGGAAAGTCCGTCACCCGCTGACCGCACGCGAGCATCCATACACTGCTGACAGTAATCAGTAGAGATGACACCAAGGTGCTGATGCCGATCAAGCGGAAGGCCACTATGGGATCCCCAGCGCGGAACCAACCTGAAAGTCCACCACGTCGACCGCCAACGACTGACTCGGTCAAATCGTGCGTCCGAATCGCGACAGTCTTACTGACGGCTTGTGACGCATTGAACAAACCGGTGGCGAGCACCAACGGCGACTGTGTCAGGATTGACAGCAGAATCTTCCACAGAGCAACAACCAGATTCATCGGTACCGCCAGTGCGGCGAATGACAGCTGACGCACCGTCGGGTTTGCGCCGAAGGCTCGGATGAAGCTTTGAAATCTGTCTGACATCAGCGATCCCGACCTGTTGGCGTCCTGGACCGGGACGATGAGGTGGCCGCTTATCTGTGACACGGGCTCAGTTTGTGATCGAAAGTCTCGGGGCGCGCAAGCACACGGCCTGACGCCGATGTTCGTGCTGCATATTGATGGGTGACGCGGTGATCATGCCATTTCCTTTCACTTCTGACCGGCGAGAACCCACCTACTACGGATACCCGACTGATCGATACCCCAATCATCGGACGCGGGGCGGAGCTGCACATCGTCTGGATGGCTCGTTGTGGACTACTCCACATGCTGTAGATACGGGTTCGCCTTTTCGTCCCAGATGTTCAGTGCCAGCCCGGTGACAGCAACGATCAACAGGTATTGCCCGGCCTGCTGCACGAAGAAGGGCAGCACCATGCCCGCTGTGCTCAAGGCGACGATGCCGAACAACAATGCGACCACCGAATTCACGATGTGGAGCACTGCACGGGTAGTGCGCCGCGGCACCGAGCTGAGCATGGGCAGCGCCGTGCGGACACTGGTCCAGGACCCGACCAGGAAGCAGGCACCCACGAAGAGATTCGCAGGCAGAACAAATGCCTGAATGTGGGTCAGTGCGACCAGGATGGCAAGCGACACCGCGCCTCCGACGACGATGTGGGACCAGCGGATGGCGTAACGGCGTCCGAACCTGAGAGCTAGGCGGCCCATGCGCCACGCGACGAGGAAAACCAGCCCGGCGATCGCCATGGACGCCAGGATCTGGACGCCCAACCCCGGGACCATGATCAGGAACAGCCCGACAACGCCCAAGATCGTCAACCGGATGGTGGAACTCTTACGAAACACGGCCGCGTAGTCGACGCCTGCTAACGCCTGCATCGTGACTCTCAACCCGTGTCTGATGGGTCTTCGCAGCTGGCCGCGACTCTGGGTCAAAGACAGCAAGACCAATTCCACCCCGCCGAACGAGGGGCTACGAATGTCCTGCAAGAGCACGGCGCCGCCAGCTGAGAGGGAACCGAAGATCGCCTCCGTCACACGGCGGCGCTCCTCGTCGTCGGCATCGTCAAGGTATCCCGCGGTGGCAGCGTTTATCTCGATGGCCCCGCGGGCGAGTGCCGGTCGGGTACTGAGGGCGTCGAACGTAACCTGCCAGGTCATGATGTCGTGCTGCATTACCCCAGGCGCGTCGCTTGCCACAATCCAGTCAGGCGGTTCATCGTTGAACAACATCCCCACGATGCTGAATTCAGGTCCGATTCGCACCTGACGGTCAAGGATTCGATCCACCCGCGCCGCGGAGGCAGCCTGCGGGCTGAGGCCTGGACCGTCGTTGCTGTGGACCGTGATGATTCGGCACAGCTCGGCGTCAGTGGTCTGCGCGGCGGCTTGGACGGCGAGGTTACCGCCCTTGGAGTGTCCACCCACCCGCACGTTTCCGACCGTGGTCGCGAGCACCTGATGCAGATAATCAGCGGCGAGCCGCTGTGAACCCATGGGCTGGAAGCTCATCACGAAATCCTCCTGCCAGCCGACGATCGTCATGTCAGTTCCGCGGTAGGCGACGTACGTGGTGCCGTCATCGAGTGCGATCGTCAACGCCGAGAACTGGATGCCATCCTCAAGGTCCACCACATCGACGTGGCGGGACAGTCGGGCGTTCCGGAAGCGTCGGGTGGCGGCCAGTGCCGGCAATAGTGAATCGGGCACCACGCGGAGTCGGCGTGGGTCGTGGTCGGCGGGTTCCTGGGCCTCAAACATGGCGGCTGCCTGCGCGATTGTGAGGTCCCCGCCTATTTCGGGCCCTGGCACCAGCCCGTCCAGATGCACATAGGCCAAGGCAGAGAGCACAAGATTGTCAACAAGGTTGAACGGCCGCTCCGCAAGTGGCAGATCACCTCGCCAGGCCAGATAGTCCAGCAGATTTCCCATCGCCGTTCCTAGTTTTGTTCGGTTGTGTCTTCGATAACGCGGATCACGTTGACGTGTGGCAGCGCTGACGAGGTGTGTGGTGCCGACCAAGGCACTGGTCGGCACCACACAGGTTTCACTCTTCGACGGCCGAGCAGCGCCTGTTCCGAATGAAGGCGACCAGAGCCGTCAGCGCACCAACGGAGGCGACAGCTGTGAGGATCTTCTTGGTGGCGGTCATGTTGTGTTCCTTTCGTCGTGTTTTCCGATGTGCTTCAACGATGACTCGAAGGCCAGGCCGAGACATCATCTCGATGGACCGATCCGAGCTACTGCGTCCGCTGTACAAACCCGCGACTGTGTAAGCCTGCGACAGCGGGCTGCCTGCGCGCATCTCCAACATTATTGACGCGCGTAATTGACGCGCGTCAATAATGTTGTTAAGCTCCCTTCCATGAGCAGACCAACATCCCATGGCAGCTTGGAGCAGGATCGTCCCGCCACGAGTGCGGACGTGGCAAAGCGCGCCGGGGTCTCCCGCGCCACCGTCAGCTACATCCTCAACGGCAAGCCAGGGGTGAGCTTCGCTGAAGAGACCAAACAGGCCGTGCTGCGGGCGGCCGAGGAACTGCACTACAGGCCAAATCCCGCGGCGCGTTCACTTGCCGCGGGGTCCGGCCCGATCGTCATGGTCATGTCCAACCAGCCGCACAACGCGATGACGTCGAGAACCATCGGTGTGCTCTCCAGGGACTTCGCGAAAAGGGGCATGCTGGCGACAGTCGTCCAGGTTGCCGACAGCATCGAGACCACGGCCGCCGCGATCACTGCGCTGAATCCGCGGGCTGCGCTCCTGGTGTTTCCCGAAGCGGGCGAACTGGGCGCCAGGCTCGAGGAGGCCGGAATCCGTGTGGTCAGCTTCGCCGCCGGTGCGCCCGGCATATCTGTGGGCTCCCTCCAGGTTGACTATCTGCAACAGCAGGGGCACTCACGGCTGGCTTTCGCCGATGTCGTCGACTCCCACAGCTTCGGAGTCCTGCCCCGCCGCACCGAGGTCATCGAAGCTTGTGCCGCCGCGGGGTTCCTGGAGCCGCTCGCCGACGAGGTGGCGCGCGACGGCGTCGGTGCCGCCGATCTGGTCGCTCAGTGGCATCGCGCCGGCGTCACGGCCGTTTGTGCTTACAACGATGAGGTGGCGATTGCAGTACTCTTCGGGATCCGCGAAGCCGGCCTCCGGTGCCCCGAAGACATCGCAGTCATCGGCTGCGACGACATCCCTGCTGCCGCAGTCGCCTACCCGACCCTGACCACACTGTCGTTCGACCTTGCCCCGAACGTCACATGGTTCGTCGACACCCTCCTCCACCGGATCGGTATGGCCGACGAACCGGAGAACCCCACCATGCCCGTCGCACGTATCGTGCGGCGAGCATCCGCCTAATCCCTTCCCAACCTAATCGGGCACCTCCGGTGCCATCCACGTCACAATCCCTGACCACGTCAAAGGAGACACCATGCCCTCCGTAACCCCGCCACTGCGCCACCAAGGACTAATCGACCAGCTGAACCTGGAGGAGAAGGCCGCCCTGACATCGGGGGCCAACTTCTGGAACACCAAGGCCGTGCCACGACTCGGCATCGACTCCATGATGTTGACCGACGGTCCGCACGGCGTGCGGAAGCAGGGAGGTAAGGCCGACCACCTCGGCCTCAACAAGTCCATTCCCGCCACCTGCTTCCCACCGGCCGCCACCCTGGCCAACAGCTGGGACGTCGACCTGCTCGAACAGGTGGGAGACGTCCTCGGCGCGGAGGCCGCCGCCGAGGACGTCTCAGTCCTGTTGGGGCCCGGCCTCAACATCAAGCGCAACCCACTCGGTGGACGCAACTTCGAGTACTTCTCCGAAGATCCACTGCTGGCGGGGAAACTGGCCGCCGCCATGATCCGCGGCATCCAGTCCCGCGGTATCTCAGCCTGTCCCAAGCACTTCGCCGTGAACAGTCAAGAGACGCACCGGATGAACGTCGACGAGATTGTTGACGTTCGTGCGATGCACGAGATCTACCTCGAGGGTTTCCGCCGGGCTGTGGTGGAGGGCGCGCCACTCACCATCATGAGTGCCTACAACAAGGTCAACGGGACCTATGCCCACGAACACGAGTACCTGCTCACCGAGGTATTGCGCGAGCGGTGGGGCTTCGATGGCATGGTCGTCTCCGACTGGGGTGGTAACAACGACCGCGTCGCCGCAACCCGAGCCGGCGGGACGCTCGAGATGCCGTCCACCAACGGCATCACCGATCCCGAGGTCGTCGCCGCCGTGCGGGCCGGGACACTTGACGAGGCAGTGCTCGACGCCCGTGTCGACGAGGTGTTGGACGTGCTGTTCAAGACTCGTCCGGCCATGGGCAAGGGACGCCAGATCAGTCAAGACGAAGCGCACGATCGGGCCGTTGACGCCGCGGCCCGATCGGTCGTGCTGCTCAGCAATGACGGCACCCTGCCGCTCACCGACACCAGGCCGAGAGTGGCGGTGATCGGGGACTTCGCCACCACTCCCCGTTACCAAGGCGCCGGCAGTTCGCTCGTCAATCCGACCAAGGTCACTTCTGCATGGGAGGCGCTGCAAGGATCGGGGCTGAACATCATTGGCCACGAGCCGGGCTTCCGGAGGCTGGGCGGACAGTCCGCGAAGCTGCTCAACAAAGCTGTCGACCTGGCTCGCGGCGCCGATGTCGTGCTGCTTTTCCTCGGCCTCGATGAGGCTTCCGAGACCGAGGGCCTCGACCGCGCCCACATGCGGCTGGCCGACAACCAGCTGAGGCTGATGAGAGAACTGCTACCGCTGGATGTGAAGATCGTCGTCGTCTTGTCCGGAGGAGCACCCGTCGAACTCCCGTTCGCCGACAATGTCGCAGCCATCGTCCACGGCTACCTCGGCGGCCAAGGTGGTGGGGAGGCCATCGCCCGGGTGCTGACCGGCGGGCAGAACCCGTCCGGACGGCTGGCCGAGACCTACCCGCTGCGCTACGAGGACGTGCCGTCGTCGGCGTACTATGCCCGGACCGAGGCGACCGCAGAGCACCGCGAGTCGGTCTTCGTCGGCTACCGCTACTACGACAGCGCGGACAAGCCCGTCCAGTTCCCGTTCGGACACGGTCTCAGCTACACCACCTTCGACTACGCGGACCTCGTAGCTATGCCCGACCACGTTGAGCTGACCGTGACCAACACCGGCACACGGGCGGGCGAGGAGGTCGTGCAGGTCTACGTCGCCCCGGATGCGACCGACTTCCGACCCCACAGGGAACTCAGGGGCTTCGTGAAGATCTCCCTGAAGCCCGACGAATCCCAACGGGTGCAGGTGCCCCTGGACGACCACGCGTTCTCGGTCTTCGACGTCGACCTCGACCGTTTCGTTACGGTCGGCGGCACCTACGAGATTCAGGTCGGCGCGTCCTCACGTGACATCAGGTTGAGCGCCGCAGTAGAGGTGGCCGGTGAGCCCACCACGTTCCCCGTCGACCGTCCGGATCTGGAGTCCTACCGCACGGGCGCGGTCAAGAACGTCACCGGCCAGGAGTTCTCCGCGCTGCTAGGGCGCCCGCTGCCGTCGCCCGACTGGGATCGTACTCGGCCGCTAGGGCCGAACGATATCCTCGCCCAGCTCAAGGGCCGCCCAGGTGCCGGGTGCCTGCTGGTCGGCGCGATCAACCTCACCCACGAGGTGCTGCACGGGCTCAACAAGCCGATCCCGGCCAACTACACCCATTTCGCCCTCGACTTGCCATTCCGCAGCATCGCGCGCATGTCAGGCGGCCGGGTCGACAAACCGATGCTCGACGCCATCCTCGAGATGGTTAATGGCCGATTTTTCGGCGGACTCCCCAACCTCCTCACCGCGGCCCGGCGACATCGACGTAACCGGCCCGCCGCGTCCAACAACAATGCGAAATGAGAACTCAGATGGAATCCCGACGTGAGACCAAGGCCGCCGTCGTCACCGAGGTGGCCGCCGATAAACAGTTGAAGAAACAGCGGGCCGCCGAACTCAAGGCGATGGACCCGCAGGCACGCCGTGCAGCGAAAGCAGCCGATAAGGCTGCAGCCACGGCCGCACGCAAGCAGCGTAAGGCCGACGTCAAAGCCATGACCGGAGCCGAGCGGAAGCTCGCCAAGCGCCACGACAAGATGTACAAGAAGGTGTGGCATCGGCCGCGGCGCGCGGTCTTCTGGACGGCGCTCGTGCTGGTCCTAGCACTTCTTGCCTCCGTCGTCGCTCCGTACGTGCGCGACATTTCCAGGGTGCTCGCGATCAGCGTCGACACCAGTACACCCGAGGGAGAGGCAGCCCGAGCACAGGGTGCGTTGATCGCTGAGGAGATCTCCGACGAGGGCATCGTCCTGTTGAAAAACGACGATGGAGCCCTGCCGCTGACAGACGGACGCGTCAACGTCTTCGGTTTCTCCTCCTTCAGCCTCAGGTACGGCGGTAGTGGCTCTGGCGGTGCCGATCAGTCACGGTCCATGACCCTTTACCAAGGCCTGGAAGCTGCGGGCATCGAGTACAACAGTGACTTGTACGCGTTCATGCAGGAACAAGGCGCCTTGAGCGAGCAGTCCGGCGGCAGCGGATTGTCGCAGACGGTCGGTGGCCTGCTTTCCGCCGACGAGTCCGACGAGCCCACCATCGACTACCTCACCGAGGACGTGATCGCCCAGGCCAAGGGATTCTCCGATGTCGCCCTGGTCGTGGTCGGTAACAGCGGGGTCGAGTCGGCGGATTTCAGGGTCGAGCAGCTCCGGCTCAACGACAACCACGTGGCGCTCCTGGATGCGGTCACCGCTGCCTTCGACCAGGTCATCGTGGTCGTCAACAGCGGTAACACGATGGATCTGCGTTTCCTGGACGACTACCCGCAGATCACCTCCGCATTGTGGATCGGCACGCCAGGCCCGATGGGTGCCGTTTCGCTAGGAAAGATCCTGGCAGGGGCGGTCAATCCCTCGGGCCATCTCACCGCCACCTACGCCCGCGACGTCGCGAGCAGTCCTGCAGCGCAGAACTTCGGCGACTTCAAATACGACAACGTTGAGGGCCGCGGGCTCCTCAACTATGAAGAGGGCATCTACGTCGGTTACCGCTACTACGAGACCCGTTACGAGGGCGACGAGGCCGCCTACAACGCCGCGGTCCAGTTCCCGTTGGGGTACGGCCTCAGCTACACCACGTTCAACCGCGACGTCGCCGCCCCGGTCGTCACCGATGACGTGGTTACCGTGGATGCAACGGTGACGAACACCGGAGATGTGGCAGGTAAGGATGTCGTCCAGGTCTACTTCTCTGCCCCGTACACCCCCGGCGGGATCGAAAAGGCTTCACGAGAGTTGGCCGGCTATGCCAAAACCTCTGAGCTAGCCCCGGGCGCCTCGCAGACCGTCACAATCTCGTTCCCGATCCGCGATATGTCCTCCTGGGACGCCAAGGACCGTCAGGCCTATGTGCTGGAAGAAGGAACCTATACCATCTCGGTCGGGCCCGACGTCCACACGACGGATGCCAACTTCGAAATCCAGATACCATCCGAGATCGTCTACGGCACCGATGAGGTGACCGGTGCTGCCCTCGAGAACCGCTTCAAGTACGCCGACGGCGGCCTGACCTATCTGTCGCGCTCCGACTGGGAAGGCACGTGGCCGAACAGCGATAATGCTGACCTGACCGCTTCACCGGAACTGCTCGCAGCCATGTCAGCCACAGTCGCCCCGGCCGAGGGTGAGGTTCCGACGTTCGGCGCCGACAATGGCATCCAGCTGGCCGATCTCAAAGACGTTGCCTTCGATGACCCCCAGTGGGATGCCTTCCTGGACCAGTTCACCCTCAACGAGATGATCGAGATCTTCATTCGCGGCGCGTATCAGACCCAGAGTGTTGAACGACTCGGGGTCCCCAGCGCGATCCTGCTGGATGGCCCGGCCGGCCTCAACTTCTTCTTCGGCGAAATGGTGGCGGCATCTTACCCGACGCAGGTGGTTGTCGCGGCGACCTGGAATGACGACCTCGCCTTCCGGATGGGCGAGGCCATCGGGGCCGAGGCGAACGCATACGGCGTCCAGGGCTGGTATGCCCCCGGCATGAACCTCCACAGGACTCCACAAGGCGGTCGCAACTTCGAGTACTTCTCCGAGGACCCGCTGCTGTCCGGCACAATCGGTGCCGCGATGACTGCCGGCGCGCAGAGCCAAGAGGTGCTTGTGTTCATGAAACACTTCATCCTGAACGACCAGGAGACCAACGCCCGCAGCGGTGTCAACGTCTGGGTCAATGAGCAGGCACTGCGGGAGCTCTATCTCCGGCCCTTCGAGATCACGGTGAAGCAGGCCGACATCACCGGGGCGATGTCCAGCTTCGTCCATGTCGGGTACAAGTGGTCGGGCGGCAACCCGGAGCTGCTGGAAGATGTGCTGCGCACGGAGTGGGGCTTCAACGGGGTCGTCACCACCGACGCCGTCATCGGCGGATTCATGGACAACACTTTGGCCGTCCGGAACGGCAACGACCTGATGCTGGATGTCCTGAGCGCCTCCAACCACATCTCCCAGTTCAAGAAGGCCTACAAGGACGATCCCGTCGGCATCGGCCAAGGCCTCCGCGACCGTGTCCACAACGTGTGCTTCGCACTACTCCAGACGAATCTGTTCGACTGAGGCCTGAGATTCCTGTGGAGGCTGGAGGTAAGCGGTGAATACACCGGCCTCCAGCCTCCACCGGAATCGGGAGGACGACGACGTCAGCCGTCACCGCTCCGGACGGTAGCCGGCGTGAAACGCGAGGGTGACGAGCTGCGCACGATCCCGTGCCCCGACCTTGCTCATGGCCCGATTGACGTGCGTCTTGACCGTCAACGGTGAAAGGAAGAACTGCTCAGCGATCTGGGCATTGTCCAGACCATCAACAGCGGCCTGGACCATTTCTTTCTCTCTTGCTGTCAGCTCGTCGAAGCGTCGCTTGATCTGAGGGTCGGGCACCACGTCGCGTTGCCCGCTGACATGTGCGATGACGGCGGCCGCGGCCGCGGCGGACAGGGCACCGCCTCCAGCCGCCACCTCCCGGATCCCGTCGGCCAACTCGTCGGGGCCGATACCCTTGCCCAGGAATCCGTTGGCACCGACCCGCAGGCCGTTGAGCACGTTTTCGTCGTGCCCATAGGTGGTGAGGATGATGATGCGCAGCGCCTCGGGAGAGTGTTTGCGACGGATTCGACGAATAGCTTCGACACCGTCGATACCGGGCATGCGGATATCCATCAGCAGCACGTCGCAAGCCAACTCGTCGGCCAACTGGACGCCGGCAAGTCCATCCGCAGCCTCGCCGACCACCTCGATATCATCCTGCGTTTCCAGGATCGCCCGGAGCCCCAGACGAATCATCTCCTGGTCGTCGATGATCGCGACCCTGATCGTCATCTCCCGCCTCCTCGGATCGGTAGTTGCGCGCAGATCTCGAACGTCGATGCCCGCTGCCCTGCCATGAGAATCCCGTTAACCGACTCCACTCTGGACCGCATGCCGACTAGCCCAAAGCCCGAACCGGGCCCGGGACTATTGCGAGCCACATTACTGACGCTGATGGTCAAGTCGTCGTCTTGTCTGGCCACCCGTAGCCGGACATGCCCGTCGCCGTGCTTATGTGCATTGGTCAGCGATTCCTGAACCACGCGGTAACAAGCAGCGCCAACCTCGGCGGCTAGGCCGGACGGTTCCTCGCAGATGTCTGCGTCGACATCAAGTCCGCCATTGCGGAACGACTCGACCAAATCGGGCAGGTGGGCGAAGTCAGCAGTCGGGGCCAAGGTTTCCTCGGGCGAGATCCGCAGAATCTCGAGGATCCGCTGGGTCTCCGTCAGCACACCTTGCACCCCTTGTCTTGCGGCGCGTATCTGCTTCCGGGCTGGATCAGACGCCTCTCCGGGCGGGAGTCTCACTTCGGCCGCTCCTAAGTGCATGTTCAGTACCGCTATCTGGTGGCCGACAGAGTCGTGCAGGTCGCGTGCGATCCGCAGTCGTTCTTCATTAACGCGTCGTTGAAGCTCCAGCTCGCGAGCATAGTCGGCCTGCTTGGCCCGCTCTGCGATCTCAGCTTTCACCTCACGCCGAGCCTTCAAGGCCGCCCCGGTCGTCGCCGCCGCGATGCTGGTGGCCAGCGCCAGACCGGCGATAGCGCCGAGGGGCTGTCGCGATGCCAGATAAAGAGCGAGATAGTTGCACACCGCCCCCGCCAGACCTACCCACACCGCAGGCATGCCCTGCAGGACGAAAAGGAACAGGGCTGGCAGGGTCAGCGTCCACGTCAGCACGGGGGTCCCAGTCACCAGGGCGGCGACCAGCGGCGCTGCCAAGATCAGGGCCAGCCCGAACGCACGCCAACGACGCCCAATGGCCCAACCCGCAGCCAAGCACACGATCGGAAGGTAGGCATGCCAGGGCGCCGACTTGGCCAGAAGGCTGACCACGCCAATCAACAGGGCACCCGCCACCACGGCGGGCGTGAGCCGCTCAAGCCGATCGCTATCGAACCAGGACGACCAGCGCTCGATGATCGGCGGCATGACGAGTTCTGGGATGCTCACATTTCCCACTCTGACACCCCAACGGACGCGACAGGTACTGCGAACGACGTATTCCCGCCTCCGCAATCGGGCAGCCGACGCCACACTCGACGGCGGGGCCGCGCCACGAGATGCCCTCCCTCAGGGATGAATCCCGTCCGATACCAATGAACAGGCCCAGGCCGATCAGGTCGAGGAAGCCGGTGTCCACCGGGAGCAGGAAGCGCATACGAAGCAGTGTCGCACTTCTGCGGCTCTCCCCATCCGCGGAGACCTGTGACCGTCCTCAGGCCCACCCCGACCGGAATCTTGCGCAATAAACACCAGAACGTGTCGTCTTTCCCGCGACCGGATGCTTTGAACAATGCCAGACCAGCTACGACCTCGTCGGCACGGCGAAGCTGGTCGAAGACTACTCCTCACGCGTCCAGATCACGCCTGTTCAGCAGGATGCACAGGCTGGAATGCTCCGCCACGGACGATGGTCTGGGTTCGGGCCTTATGCGTGGCGAAGGCGCCATCGACCGCTACAGGATGAGCTTCTTGCCTCGTTCCAGTAGTTTCTTGGTTTCCCTCGCAGCGGTTTCGATGCGCTTAAGCTCTGCCTCGTCAATCGTCTGATCGGTGACCTCCTGGCGCAACGCATCAATGTCTGGCTCCAGCGACCACATGGCCTCATCGGCCACGTCATCAACCACTTTCTTCACCGCTGCGCGCACCTTTTCTCGGTACTCGCGGCGCAACGCGCGATCGCGGTTGGCTTGAACCTTCTCCTCGAATATCGAGGCGAGTTCCAGTACGACCGGGAGAGCGGCGTCGGCGATGCCAGCAGCCAGACCGAGCTTCGACCCCGACTGCTGTTTCGTCACGTCGAGAAGGTCAGCTGATTTCTTCGGATTCTTGATAGCCTGATTTGACTTCAGCACTCGGTCGACACCCAGTAACGCGGCCGTGACCTTCTTACTGAGGGCTTCTACCTTCGGGACAAAGTTGCGAACCTCCTCGGTACTCGCATCCTCAGGCGACGCGAACCGACGGTACACAGACTCAAACCGAGCCCATCCTTGGCCCTCTCGCTGCTGCTCCAAACCCTGAATGGCTTCCTGCCGGATGCGAGCAAGGCCCGCCTGCTGACGCTGCCACCACTCCTCAAGTACCGGGTCGACAGCGTCGTGAATCGAGTCCGCGTCAACCTGCGGCCCGGCGGCGGCACGCTGGATAGCATCGTCAACTGCGCCCGCAAGTGAGACCTCCGCTGCCGAGGCCAGTTGGTCGATCTGGTTGAGGAAGCCTTCCCTGCGCTGGCGAGATACATCCGCGACCTCAGCGGACACTCGTAGATCATCAAGCGTGGTCTGGACGTCTCCGATGCGGCTGGACACAGCCTGCTTCCAGAACCGCTGCTCGGCCGCGTCCCGATACACCGTCAGATCTTGAGTTGAAAACTCTTCCAGCGCAGCTCGCAATTCCGCCATTCCATCCCAGTCGCGGGAAAGATCCCAGATAGTTGGGGTGGGCTCCGGCTCGTATGCTCCGAGCCCAGAGAAATCTGGCACCAAGACGAATACGCGAGCCGAACCGGATAACTTCAGCGATTTCTTCAGTTCCTCGCGTTTACGCGTGGACCACGCCTCGAACCCTTCTGGGTCGAGCGTCGGATCGATCCCACCCTCATCCGCACGCGATATAAGGAACCAGACGCCATCCTTGGGCCATCCGCGCGAAAGTACATCAACAAGCTCCGGATGCTCGCCAGTCGAAAGCTGTGGATTCAAAGTTACGAGGAGCACGTCGGTCCGGCCCAGCGTTGAGCGAGCGACATTAGAGTTACTCAGCGAGCGCGGGTCCAACCCCTCCGGCGAAAGCCCAGGCGTGTCGCGAACAAGACACCCGTTGACCGTAGCTTCGTTATCGGCGAAAGTCTCGTGGCGGGCACTGATGGTCAGCCACTCGGGAAGCGGCTGCCCCTCGTCCACGAGAAGGCGTCTCAGGATGGAACTCTTGCCGGTATCGAAGGCGCCGAACAGAGTAAGGACGGGTCGTTGCTCTGCAGCAAATTGGCTCCAGTCGCTCGCCAGTCGCGAGACTTCTACGTCACCCGCGACCGCTTCGATCCAGGCCTGGTATTTCGCTGCTGAAGGCGTCGTCATCGTGAGGTTCTTTCTGTCGAGGTTCCGGCCAACCTCTCGCCAGCCGCTTGCAGTTCCACAATGTCCTCCCGGCGGTACTCGGTGTCGATCATCGCCTGTTCTTGACGCTTACGCTGCTGTATGAGTTGTCGCAGATGACCGGTGAGGTTCGCCTCTTGCTCTCGTACGTACTGCATTGGGCCATCTTCATCGTCGAGAATCTGCCGGACGACTTGGTCCGTTGTTGAGCGAATGAACTCCGTGGCGGTTTTACGGGCCTCTTCGCGCTTCGATTCTTTCCTCGCGTCCATGGCCCAGTCTGCGACGTCGAAGCCCACCGCGACCACTCCCAAGACGGCGCCGACCTTGGCAACCTTCGCGCCGAGTTTTACAGCCCCCCACGGCTTGAATTTCCCTCCAAGAGCCTTGCCGATCGCGTACACCGCGTCCCGGTTCCCCATGGCTCTCACTGCGGCACCGACCTGTTTAGCTCCGACCGCCGCTACGTGGATGCCGCCACCGAATGCGTCACTGCCGTCCTTGACCGGGCCGCCCGACTCGTACTCGAACCGTTTGAATGCTCGATTGAACTCCGATGTATGTCTACGTGACCATTCTTCCAAGTCTCGTCCGACCTCTTCGAACAGAACGTCCAACGCGCTCGCCAGTCGAGGATCCTCCCACCAAGCCGCCAAACGCTGCGACATCGCTTCCATTTCTGCGGGGCGAGCCCCGAGCGCTTCAGCCATGACCTCATTGGCGTGATCCTCGACCACCCGTCTGGTGCGCCCCTCGATCGACAGCTCGATGAGCCGCAGCTCAGCGAGCGACGCCTCAACAGACCGTTCCAGGCGCTCGCCGAGGGCCGTGGATGCAGCTAGATATTCGATTTCCGAGGCAAGTCGATGAGACTCAGCCATAAGACCCGAGCGCATGCGATCCAGTGCAGCCGCAGCCTGGAGCCGCGACAGTTCCAAGCCTTCGAGCGCGAGGAGAGGCTCGCAAAGCGTCGCTACTTCATCCCAGTCACGCGCCTCTTCGGAGTAGTCTTCACGAGTCACTGGCGTTCGATCGCCGACGAGTCCGTTCGGGTCTGCTGCAAGCGCTAAAACTTGGGCTGGATCGACCAAGATGCCCTTGGACCGCAAGATTGTAACGAGTTCCTCTATCTTCTGTTGCCGACGCACGGTGAAATCGCGCGCCGAGATGCGTGGGTCAGTGCCTGCTTCGTCGATACGTCCGATCACGAAGATCGTGCGCGAAGCCTTACCGACGACCTGCTCGTCTCCGCGCACCAGACGCTCAATCCTAGCTGTGTCGCCGATCAAGAGGTTGACGTGCAAAACCACAATGACTATGGCTGCGTTCTGCGCCGCTTCGATCGTTTGCTTGTCGTGCTCCGCGTACCCGCTCTGGACGCCCGGCACGTCCACGAGCTCGAGGGATCCGAAGGGGTACGAGCGGGCGGTCGCAGTTGTCGGCCCCGCTGCAACGTGCAGGTCGGGGGGAGTCGGTGCGCCCGCCTCGGCGAGCAACCGCTTGATGAGGCTCGTCTTGCCAGCACTGTAGTCGCCCATGACGACAATCGCAGGGCGCTCTATCATGATTGCCTGCGCCGCCTGCACATCGATTCGTCCTTCGCCATCGAGGTGCGGGGAAGCGGCAACGGTGTCGAGCCAGTCAGCCACATCCCGAGGGAGCACACGATTCGAGACCTCCGCGATGTATTCCGAGAAAACGGTTTGATTCTCTCTGGCAATCCGCAATAGGATCTCTCGATTCTTTGCTGAGGCTTTGACGGATACGCGGCCTTCGGACTCGTCAACGATCCAGTCCTCGCCGAGAAGCAAGGTAGCAATGCTTGGCGCGGCCGTCGTGGCATTCAGCAGGTGTACCTGGCGAACCGCCCGCTGGATCACCTCGCCGGGTGATGTCGTCGGAGGCTGTCGGTCAGCTTGGTCACGTAGCCAGTTGGCTTCTTCGTTCAGGCTCCGACACCCACGTCTCGTGTGGACTGCATCTTTCAGCAGTTCTTCGAGACGTGGGATAGCGAGCACTCTGGCATCGTTGAGAATTTTCTGAAGCTGATCAGTCTCGCACTTGTCGTAATATGCGTGAACTGCTGAACGTGCCGCGGCGATCGCTGCGGCACGCGCCCCCACGCGCTTCTCCTCAGCGCTCGTGCTGGTGCGCTTGGCAAACAAAGCCAGAGTTGCACTCACCAGACCTAGTCCAACTACGATCACCCCAGCAACCCAACCCGCTGGATTCCAGAAGTTCGTGAGCGCGATAATACCCAACAGTGCACTCGCTGAACCCGCCAGCAGGCCGCTCGTCCTTAGCATGAATGCCATGCGTCGCCGGACAGCACCGGTATCTCCGCGTACTTCAGCGGCGGCCCGGTCAATCTCAGTGATGTCGATCTCAGCGTTGAGTCCAGATAGCTTCAGCAAGTCAGTGACAAAGCTCCCAGCCTGACTTGCGACTACTGAGATGGTCCTCGCGATCGACCGAACGTCGTACACGCGCTGCTCAAAGTCAGAGTCCGATATGTTCTCGTTGTTGTCAAAGGCGTCGATGATCAATTCTTCAGCGGCACGAAGCGCCTTGACGCGGAGCGGGTAGACATGCGATTTCAGCAGATGGCGGACATGGCCTTCGAGCCGCCCCGAGACTGAAGCGTCAAACGGTTCACCACGGGTTTTCTCCAACTCGGTGAGAAGGTCTTCTCCATCGCGCCCCTTCGCGAGCGCGCCGCGCCACGAATCGTCAGGATACCCAAGGACAACCAACCAGTCATCGACGACTCTCTCCAACGCAAGACCGCGCTCCCGTTGCTCAACAGCTGCTCGGTCAATTTCATCCGCCCACTGGCGTAGGCCCGCCTGAAGCCCCTCACGGAGCGTGGCGAGACGGAGATCGGCTGCACCCTCAGTGATGCACGAGGCGATCAGCTGCTCCAAAATCGGCAGGTTCGACCATCGGTTCAGATACTCCCGCCCATAGACGGAACGGTCCATCTCCAACTCACTGGCAGCGGGACCAACGAAGGGCGTCGCTGCTCGGGCGAACAGCGCTCGCTTCGACTGGATTGCGACAATAGGCACGCCGGTAAGACCGATTGAATCCAGCTCGCTGGCAATGTTTTCAGAATGCTGCTGCGCAGCGCGAGAGAGCCCGCTCCGCTGGGCGGACGACGCAACACGTGCAGGATGACGCCACATTGGGTTGCGCATGTTCAGGACCGCGAGCACCGGCTTCCGATAGTCGCGGACCCAGTCGGCGACCTTTCGAAACTCAGAAGCTTGCTGGCTCTGACTATCGAAACAAAGCAGGACGACGTCTGCGACCTCGACAGCCTTTCGGGCGGCGTCCTCAAGCTCGGCGCGGGGGCGTGTGCGCCCCCATCCGTTGATCCCGGGAGTGTCGTAGAGTCGGCATCCTCGCCAATCCAGGGGCTGGACATCCGTGGTGAAGTCACTACGGCCATCCGAAACCAACTCACCGCTGAGACCACCCAGCGCCGAGAGCAGTGTGCTCTTTCCTGCGCCGGTCCTACCGAAGAACACGATGTTGAACGTACTTGCGGCTCGGCGGCTCTTGGCGAGTCCATCCTTAAGGTCGGCGACAACTCCCTCCAAGACCTTGGAGAAGCCATCCTCGCGTCGAATCCCAAACCGCCCGCGCGGACTCAACTCATCGCGCGCAGCTTTCAACCGCTCTTCCGCGTCGGCGACGACCTCATCAAGTCTGGTCAGTTCCTCCAGACCAATCTCCACCGCATCAACGACTGCCTCTGTGAGCAGCTGCTCTGACTCGTATTGCGCTTGCTTGTTGTCCGCGCTCATCGTGTCTCCGGGTGGTAAGCGCGAACTGCGGGGCGCGCATGCAGCAACAATCCGGTCAGTCGAAACACTCCTCCGCCTTCCTCATTCGCGCGAAGCCGCGTGAGCCTGGTTCGACAGCGCAACTGTCGGTCATGGATCCACCCAAGTCAAGGCCCACTTAAACTACGTCGCATCGTAGTCGGGAGCTCTGACATCCTCGCTCGTAACCTGCCCGACTGTGACCGACTTGGCGCCGAGGGCCGCGATCAGGCGAGCGCGAACGCGTTGCTTGCGTTCATCGAAAAACGTCAAGAACTCCGCCAAGTCGAGCGGGAGATTATCGAGGTCGTTCTCCGCGATGTAGGTCGCCCGCTTCTCCTCGCTGGGGAACGCGGCCTCGATCCAGGCGGCTGGGAGGGCGTCCTGCTTCTCGGTGTTCGCTGTACCTGCGAGGAGCTGGAGATTCGGCAGGAGGTTCACTGCCCTTAGATAGTCATCGATCTCGTCGGCAGGAATCCCAGCCTCGGCCAGCTTCTTCTTCGTAAAACGCGACTTCGGGAAGATGTGGTCTTCGTGAAACTTCTTGCTCAAGTCGAGCCCGGGATACAGCACGGATAGGACCGAGAAGGTTCGCTGACCCCCGTACTTGAGGTTGAGTAACTCATCGATCTCGGCGTTGTCGAAGGCAAGACTCTTACCCGCCGTCGCCATCGCTTCCTCGACCGCGGCGACTGGGAAGTCCGAGCCTGCGTTGTCCCGCAGGACATCACGGATACGAGTCAACAACGTGTCGAGACCTGACCCCCAGATACCTCGCTTGATGAGCGAGCGGGTGACCCACCGTTGGAGGACGAGTCTGTCGGCCGCGTTGGCTGTCGAGTCTAGGTAGGAATCGGTCGCGCCTCGGAGATGAAGGTAGTAGGCGATCGGAACGATGACGCTGTTCGCAGTGAGGTTTCGCTCGGTGTAGCCGAACTGCTGCAACAGGGTCGCAGCCCGCAGAACTGCACCCTTAATCTGCGGCCACGCTTTCTCTACCTTTGCCATGTTCGCTTGGGTGAAGTTAGAGACCTTGAATCGCACGTCCACGTCTGCGATCGTCAACGCGGTCTTCAACACGACGTCCTTGGAGAATGAGAACTGGCGGCCAGCGTTGCTGTTGACGTCGGAAACCAGGGAGCGAATCTCCTCGCGAGCATCAAGGTCTCGCCACTGGTTAGTGGCCATCGAGAGCAGCAGGTCAGAGTACGACAGTGTGGTGCCGCCACTGTTGACGCGGACGAAGATCTCCAGCACCTTGTCGGCGTCCTGATCGGTGACCAGGAAGTAATTCATCGGCTTGAGATCGCGCACGGCACGGTAGAGGTCGTAGAGACGATGGGACGCCATCCGGTAGTCAGAAATGCCTCGGTCCGCGATCTCGTCCATAATGGCTGGGCCGGAGTCATCGAGGCTGAGGACCGCGCCGACGCGAAACCACTTGTCCTCCGCGCCCTCCTCGGGAGTGGCCTCTTTGTCGGTGAGGAACCGCAGATCGTACTTGAGTCCGAGTTCTTCATCGGCTGGATCGTCGACAAGGTTCAGGTATAGCCGTTTAACGGGAAACGCGTCGGCGCTGTTCCACCAGGCGTACTTCTTCTTCTCGGCGAAGCTCCCATACAGGGCGATGTTCAACGAGGTAAGGCGTTGTTGCCCGTCCAGGACAGCGGTCGTTCCGCTGCCCGCTGGGACAGTCGCCTTGTCAGCATACGGGTTGTCCCGTTCGTGATAGTTGGTCAAGAACTCATAGAACGTGTAGGACTGGGACGTCTCAGGCTTCACATCCCACAGCAAGAACGAACCAACCGGGTATCCGCGCATCAGGCTGTCCAGCAATCGAATGATCTGGTCCGCGTCCCACACAAACTCGCGCTGGATGGCCGGCATGAGGTACTCGCGCTTGTGGATTGCAGTGAGCATCTCCTCGATGCTGCGGGGCGTCTGGAACGACATGTGTTTGGTTCTCTCGATCAGATCGTGGACTGTTCGTCAACGGCGACGACGGTATCGTAGAGGCCGTAGCGGCGGAGTCCCTTGTGGGACTCAATGCCTGTGTAGGACAGGGAGGAGTCTTCGTACCGGCGGAACGCGAAGACAGCCTGGTTCATGTGCGTGGCGTTGAAGACGCCGAGATTGACGAGCAAGTGGAAGTCCTCGACGGTCAGGCCCGTGACGGCGCGGAACAGGCCCGGTTCGAGTTTCGTGATCACATCTTGGAGAGTGTTCTCGCGGTAGTCGGTCAGGTACATGAACGCCGGGATACGGGTTGCGAACTTGATGAGCTTGTCCTGAATTTGCTTCCGCTTCGACTTGTACTCCTTCTCTTCCTCAGTCAGCTCCTTCTTCTCGGCCGGAGTGGCGTCCTCGCCCTTCTCCTTCTTGGCCTTCTTCACCGCATCGCTCTTGTTGACGACGGTCTCGAAGATGTCGTTGCCGAGCGCGCGGAAGCCTTCGATGTTCATCACGGCGTTGAGCGCGTCGGGGTTGTTCATGATCTTGCGCAGGGTGTCGTTGTCGACGTTGACGAGGATCGCCGACTCCCACTTGCGCGCCAGCAGGGTCGCGGAGGTACCGGACATGGCGATGTCGAGGATGCCGCCGGCGTCGACCTGGGTCATGTTCGATCCGTCGTAGGCGAGGACGGGCAGGAACTTCACCAGGTCTTCGACGGCTTGTTCGGGGTTCGGGGTCTCAGGCGAGAGCCCAGCCCCGTAGTCGGCAATCTGTCGTAGCGCACGTGTGGGAGCGAAGTCGAACACGAAGCACACGGGTTTCAAGACGGCCTCTGCGCTCGGGTCGTCGCCGTCAGGGTTCTTGATCGACCACGGCGACTGGACCCGGAACGCCGCCTGGAAGTAGGTCTCCGGTGAGTTCAGGTTCCGCAGCATCAGGATCGACGACCAATGCCTGACCGTGACTCCCGTGGTGAGCTTGCCGCACGACAGCGTGATGGTCTTGGTGTCATGTCCGTCGCCAATGGCCGCTCGCACCGGAGGGAGCGCGTCGAGGCCGATCCCGGCTCGGGTCCCGGCGACGACGAGAACCTTGTAGTCGTGCCAGAACACGTTCTGCTTCTCGCCGAGCAGGTTCGCCATCGCCTCACACGCGGCGACGTTGGGCAGGAACCAGAACGAGTGCTGCAGGTAGGGCAGCAGTCGCACATCGGAGTACGGGAACGGTGGACGGGTGCCCATCCGCATCGAGTCGAGCTGGGTCGGCAGGTGCGCGCCACGAATGATGTCGAGCCACTTCTGCACATCGGTCTTGTGCACGAACTCCGCATCTGCACCGGTGCCCTTGGCCTCGAAGAAGGCGTTGAGATCGAACTCATCGAACTCGCCCTGATTCGCGACCGCGATGAGTTCATCGGGCATCTGGTAGGTGAACAGCCGCATCTCCGGCAACGCGCCGTACGGGTTCCACTCATCAGGGTGCGCTGCGGCGTACTCGGCCTTGGCGCGCTGCTCGTCGGTGTAGGTCCAGTTGAAGATCTGCTCCTCGATGAACTCGCCTGTTGCCAAGGCCTTGAATGGTGTTCCCGAGAGATACAGGTATGCGCGAGTGGTGATCGGGAGAAAGTCGTCCTCGTCGTTGCCGAGCTCGTCGAGCTCTTCGTCGAAAGCCACCAAGCCATCGTGGTACTCGACGGCGAGTTCCTTCTTGGCAACCTTGTCGTCCTCGCCCTCGAACAGCTCCTTTGCCGACTCTCTCCAGGCACCGAAGTGGTACTCGTCGAAGATCACGAGGTCCCAGTTGACTGTGTGGACCCACTCGTTCTTCGCCTTGATGAGGCCGGTCTTTCGGTCGCGCCCTAGGAGGTCTTGGAACGAACCGAAGTAAACGAGGGGCCGCGTCTTGTCGGCATCGTCCGGGCTGCCACCAGCGGCCGATGAAAGGTACTGCCAGCCGTCGAAGTCGGCGTGCGATTCCAGATCCGTCTGCCACGCGTCCTCGACTGCGGGCTTGAACGTGACCACGAGCACGCGCTTCGCGCCCAGACGTTTGGCGAGCTGGTACGACGCGAAGGTCTTGCCGAACCGCATCTTCGCGTTCCACAAGAACCGCGGCACCGCCTTCGAGTCCTCGGCCCAGATCGACTCGAAGTACCCCTCAGTCTTGTTGACCGCGCTCGCCTGCTCCGGGCGCATCGGGAACGTCTCATGATGAGTGCCGCTGAGCTTGACACCCTCACGCAGTTCAGTGATCGCGGTGAGCACATCTGCGGGGGTGCAACGCATCCACTCCCGGGCCGAGCCGAAGGTCGGATTCTCGAATCCCTTGTCGATCAGCCGCTGCCGAACGTCCGAGTCCCGGAAGATCGACCCGTCAGGCCGCTCAGCGAGTTCATCGACATGCAGCGTGTAGGCCTGCTGCATCTGCCCTTGGGACTCACGGATGCGCGCGTTCACATCCGCCTTCGTCGTCTGTCCGACCTTCAGTAGCCCCTCGTATCCGACCGGCGGGTGATTCGGAGACCATGCGTAGATGCGCAGCCTCGTCTCTGGCTTCTCGGGGAGGAGTTCGTCGATGGTTCTAGTCATCGCCGCCCAGCTCCATTGGGCGCACGATCTTCTCTATGAACGCGATCTCGTCGTCAGTGAGCTCGTACTTGGCATACAGGTCGGCATCGCTCCATCGCTTCGTCCACTCTTGGTTGGGCACGAAGCCATATACCTTGCTCGTAACATGCTGAGAGGCCTTGCGGAGCTGAATCAGGAGCCGGGTCAGGCGGCAGGACAAGTACGAAAGAGCGCTCTCAGCCTCGGCCCGCGTGTCGAACGGGCCGACGCACAGATAGGTCTCCGACGAGATCGTGCCTGGCTCGCCCAGGAACGGCGTACTGATGACCCTGTGCGGGTAAGTGTCCTTGTTCCCCGTACCGGGAGCAGCGTAGCCGACGAACACCTTCCACTTGTCCACAAGCCCGGCGCCAGATGGGATCGCCTCTCGAGCTACGTAGCCAGGTGACCCGTTCTGATACACAAGCACATCGTTCGCACCGCGAACTACCTTCCCCCGAAAGGTTGTCTCCAACCCGAATGGTTTTCGGGAGCTGACCAGTTCCTCGAATCGCTTTCCAGCAGGAAGCGTGAGTTCGTTTGCCTGACCGGTCTCCGCTGCGACCACCTTCTTGAGGATAGAGACGCCTTCGTTGAACCGAATGAACACATCAGCCCCCGATTCGAGGAGCGGTCTCGTGTCGGTCGAGTCATCCCATCCTTTGAAGTGGGTCGTGACAGCACAGGGTCCGGGGTGGTCGCGATCCCATAGAAAGAAGCTCACACCGCCCTTGAGTCCGACTCCGGGAAAGACATCGGCGGCGCTGAGGAAATCGTCGATCGAGCGGAGGCGGCCATCACCGAGCATCGACTCACGAAACTCATCCAACCCTTTCCCTCCGGTGAACCACCGAGAAGGTATGACCATGGTCAGGAAGCGCGGGTCGAGCTGCTTAGCCTGTTCGACGAACAGCTGGTAAATCGGAGCGGCGCTTGTTCCGTGTCCGCCGTCGCTGAGCTGGTAGGGAGGGTTGCCGATGATGACGTCGAACTGCATGTTGTCTCCGAACAGCTCTGCGATGCGAGCTTTGATGTCGTCGGTGTGGATGAAGGCGTAGGCATGAGTTTCGAGGTCGTCGCCGCGGGCATAGTCATCTTCGCCAGCACCGCAGTAGACGCACTTGCGGTTGGTGTAGACGGCGATCTCTTCGCTCGTCAATGGGTTGAGGCGGAACTCGCGCTTGCCTCCACCCCAGGTGTGCTCGGTGCGCTGGAACCAGATATTGCCGTCCTCGGTCGTGAAGGACCTAGCGATGGAGTGTGGGCCGTTTGCGAACTTCGAGCAGTACACGCTTCGACGTGCCAGGAGCGCCGTGAGGTGTGTGATCCCGATCCCGAAGACCTGCTTCGTGAGGATGTGATCGACCCGCTCGGCTAGATCGGGAATCTTCAAGATCAGTCCGTCGGTGAGGCGGCGGACGATCTCGCGGAGGAATACCCCTGACTTGGTGAAGGGGTCGAGGAAGGTGACATTCGGGTCTGCCCAGATGTCGGCGCCGTCGTTGGCGTCGGCCCACGCTGCCGCGAGCGTGTCGAGCATCTGGTTGGCGAACTCGGGCGGTGTGAACACCTCGTCGTTGGAGAGGTTCGCGATGCAGGTCAGCACGTCCGGGTTGTGTCCGCGCAGGGTGAACGAGGCTTGCATGATGCTCATGCGTCGTCCGCCTGCCCTGCCAGATCGCTCACGGTCATCGTGGGGTACGTTGTCTGTGGTGCGAACAGGTCGGCGCCGAGGTCGGCGAACAGGGACCCTTCCGCCTCCCATGCGGAGCGTTGGGTGAGCTCGTCGTAGCGGAAGTCGCGGCGCTGAAACTTCCCCTTCCCCAGGTACGCCCATTCGGCGAACGTGATCGGATCGCCATTGGGCCCAGTCATGGTGAGCGCATCGCCTTGAACGATATTCATGGCAAGTACTACGCGTGCCGCTATGGCCCACTCGTCACCCTCGTCTACCCCCAGGAAGGCGTTGAACACCTCGGCGAGGTTGTCACGGCACTCTGCTGCGTTGTCGCTCAGCAGCTCGATGCCGTAAGTGCACATGAGCGCGAACAGTGCATAATGGCGCTTCTCGAACTCACTCCTGCCGTGGCGAGCGTGGACCGTGACGAGCTTGCGGGCCAGGACAGGGACGAGGAAGTTGCCCGAGCCGCAGGCTGGTTCGAGAACTCGAGAGTCGATTCTCTCGGACTCGTGCTTGACAAGGTTGAGCATGTCTTCAACCATCCACGCTGGTGTGAAAACCTCGCCGTGGTCGGCTACTCGCTGCTTGGACTTCACCAAGCGCTGAGCGTCACTCAGCGTCATCTTTGCCCCTCCCGACTCTCATTGTTCTCAGCCTACGAGGGAGCACCGACATCCGGGCCGGAGTCTCTCGGTACGACTCTTGAAGTCAGAGTCCCAGTCAAGAAGACGCGCTCAAACGCGGCTGGTCTTCTTAGGCCATGCCTGGTGCAGGTGGTGCGTCCACAGCGTACCTCGGGCGCCGCGTTCGAAAAGCGTCGCCAGAAGTCGAATGAAAGCTCTGGAGCGTGCGCCATGATTGGTAGGAAGCTGTGAACGACGCATTCTCGCACTTCCGCGGCTCTCGTCATCCGCAGAGGCCTGGACCGTCCGCAGGCCCACCCCGCCGGAATCTTGTGCAAGGCATCCGGACGCACGAATAATGCCAAACCGACTACGACCTCGTTGACACGGTTGTCGAACTGACGGCCACCGACCCCGAAACCAGCGCACTGATCACGAACCAGCAACTCACCTCATCTGGTCAAGGAGTCGCCTAATGTCGGATTCGATCAGTCCACTCATAGTCTCTTGATAACGGGATGGGTTCATACTCTGGAGTTTCACCCGGATCGGAGCACTCAACGCCGGCTTGTGGGCGATGACGTGCTCTAGTGCCGAGAGTGCTTGACGCACTGCGGTGGCTTTTTCGTCGTCGAGCGCGGCAAGAATGCTGTCTATTGCCTCGTCGAGCTTGTATTCACGATCCCACTGCGCTTGTCCGCACAGTAACCGCAGCCCTCTCGTCCGTTCGTATGTTTTCTTGCTCGTCATCATCTGCAGGAACTGATCCACATACGCATACAGTCTGTCGTCTACATCCGAGAGCATTTCGAGCTCCAGCATCGTCGCGTACGCGGACTGCGGGTCTCTTGCGACCATTGTCGCGATCTTCTCATCCAGTTCACTGGTGCCGCTCATAGGCGCACTCTATGCAGGTCGATTCAATCGAGGATGACAGCCGTACCGTGACTGGGTGAAGTAGCGCTTGCCAGGCCAGTTTCTCGACATGAAACAGAATCGTGGAACCATCGCCGTAACCCTCAGTGAACTCAACTGAACCACATCGTTTGGTGGGCACGTCAGCGCGGGCGGCTCGGTCCAGGTGGACCGCACAGGTCGTGGGAGGGGGTCCGCCACCGATGTGGTCGCTGGTGACGGCGACCTGAGCGTTGTATCCCTGCGCGTATCCGCGACGGGTGGGCATCACCCGCGAGTCCGGATCTGTGGTGTTCGCGACAACTTTTGGCAGAGGTTTCACTGGAGATTCCTGCTCTGCGGCCACGACGCAGGCAAGAAGCTCAACCGCCGCAAGCGGCACATCGTGACCGACGCCGATCATGGTCACGTGGACCATGATCGGCGTCATGACCGTCGGGCTCGCACCCGGCCCCGGTCGACGGCCATCGCAACCGAAACCCGCCTCTGAACCCACTTCTTATACACGTACCAAGGGGTCCTTCAGCGACCGGTCGCTTCCACTTTCAGGGGTTACTTGGCCGAGACCATCTCGGCGCGGATCTTGTCGTTCGCCTGCTCCACCCTCAGTTGGCTGAGCATGAAGATGACGATGACGGCGATGATCGCCGGCATCCAGAGGTACATGAAGTTCAGCATGCTCAGCGCCGATTCCGACTGCACCGTGGCGGAGCCGTCGTAACCGCTCCACGCCAGAAGCCAACCGGACAACGCCACTCCGCCGCCGCCACCGATCTTGACGCCGAGCGAGGTAGCCGAGAACATCATGCCGTCAATCCGCTTGTTCTGAGTGAGGTAGGTGTATTCGGACGCCTCGGCGATGAGCGCGTTCAGGGTGCCTTGGAGCGGCGCCATCCCGAGAGAGGCGAGGCCGGAGGACACCAGCATGATCGGGATGCTGCCGAGACCGGCACCAACGATCACGAGCACTCGACCGATCAACGCGACTATGTATCCGAAGAGGTTCACTTTGTAGATGCCCTTGAACCACTTGACCAGGAACGGCGTCACTACCAATGCCAAGATGATCGGGATGTTGATCCACCAAGCGAACGTGCTGAAGTAGCCCTCGTTTCCGAGTATGTACTTCATGAAGTAAATGCCCGTGCCCAGCATCGCCGTGAAGACCTGGCCGAGGATGAACACGCCCACGATGAGGAGGTAGTACTTGTTCTTGACCAGGAGCTTCAGGGACTCCCACAGTGAGTGCTTGTCCTCGGCGATCGTCTGGGCTTCCTCTTCCGCGGACTCGTCGCTACGCTCGTAGAGCACGCTCGCGGGGAGCTCACGAACCGAGAACACGGAGATCGAGTTCACGACGAGACCAATGATCGCGTAGATGACCGCAACGTTGCGCCACGCCGCAGCGTCACTGCCGAACGCCTGGACCAGACCCACCGTGGAAACCTGGATCAGCAAGCTCGTGCCGAAGGCGAACATGAAGCGAATGGAACCCATCTGCACACGCTCGCCAGCGTTCTTGGTAATCAGCGCGGTGAGGGTGGAGTACGCGATGTTGTTGGCCGTGAAGAAGCCGGCGTTCAGTAGCACGTAGGTGATGAAGAACCACGCGTACATCGCGGTGTCACCCAAACTCGGTGGGATCGCGAAGATCGCGATCAACGTGGCCGCGCACCCGAAGTACGCCCAGAACATCCACGGCCGGGCCTTGCCCATCTTGGTATTCGTCTTGTCGATCAACGCGCCGAACACAATGTCCGAGACCCCGTCGAAGATTCGCGCCACCATGATGAGTGTGCCGATGATCCCGGGGTTGAGCCCCATCGTGTCGGTCAAATAGATCATCACGAAGAACGCGAGGAGCGCGTAGACGACGTTGCCGCCCACATCTCCCGCTCCGTAACCGACCTTGTTGTACCACTTCAGGTACGTCTTACTCTCCATACCTTTCATTTCCCTTTCTCACGCGCTGACTGGAGGTTGTCAGTGGACGGCCGGAATAAGCGTCAGCTCGAACCGGAATTCATCGGCGTCGAGCCGATACTTGGGGAGCACCTCGGGGCCGCAGCTGTTCGAGCCGATGCCGTTTTGTGCATAGTCGAGGCACCACACGGTGTCTCCTGAGGG
>JALHFX010000252.1 GCA_022837595.1 Propionibacterium sp. | reverse complement strand
GATGCACCGCGGACTTGAGTCTTTCGAGGAGGAGTGCCGGGACCTCGGTCATGTCTTCTTAAACGACAATACAGTGAACTACCGCCTTCGCGGGCTTGGCGTCCTGTCAAAGGCGGAGGCCTACGACCTTGGCGCTGTCGGCCCGACCGCGAGGGCAAGCGGTGTCGAGATGGATCATCGGGAGACAGGCTACGCTGCATACGGTGATCTCGGTTTCAAACCGGTCATCGAGACCGCAGGCGACTGCTACGCCAGGTGTGCCGTAAGGGTCAGGGAGGTCTATGCCTCAATCGACCTGATCAGGCGCGCGATCGAGGAGATGCCGGAAGGCCCGATCGATGTGAAGGTCAAGGGAACGCCGGATGGGGAGTATTTCTCCCGTGCTGAGCAACCCCGCGGCGAGGTCGTTCACTACCTTCGGGGCAACGGGACAAAGCACCTGGTTCGCGAACGTATCAGGACACCGACGCTGACAAACATACCATCGCTCGTAAAGATGCTCCAGGGCGTCCAGCTTGCGGATGTTCCGGTGGTTGTCCTCTCGATCGATCCCTGTATCAGCTGCACGGAGAGGTGAGTGCAAAGATGAGTCTATTTCAGATGACCCGGACGGTTCTCCGAAACCTTGCAGGAGGCCCGGCCACCCGGCGTTACCCCGCCGTACCGGCAAGGAAGAGTCCGATAACCCGGGGGCACGTCGTCTTCAACCCGGCCACGTGCCGTTCCTGTGGACTCTGCTCCAGGCGGTGCCCCTCGGGGGCGATCAACCTGGAGAAAGAGGCCAACTTCTGGGAGATCGACCGCATGCGCTGCGTTGCCTGCGGCGAGTGCGTGGAGGGCTGTCCGTTCGACAGCCTCACGATGGAGCAGGATTACTTCCAGCCTGTCGTGGATCGTGTGGTTGAGCGCTACACCATCACCTACGTGAAGCCAGAGAAACCCGAGAAGAAACCAGAGGAAGAGGGCAAGGGCGGCTAGGCCTCACGCCGTTGGGGATCCGGGCCGGTGCTGGGTGCCGGCTCACCGCCCATAGAGATCGCGCCTGACCCGATGCTCCTCAAACCGCCCGCGGTGGAAGACACGGACATCGACCACGGCACCGTTGCGGAACTCCCGCATCAGGCGGTCGTATGTCCGCCGGACGTATCGCAGCCCCTCCCGTGCGAAGAGGTCGCGCAGGGCCTGCCGGAACCGGATCTCC
>JALHFX010000018.1 GCA_022837595.1 Propionibacterium sp. | reverse complement strand
GTGAGAGATCTCTCGAAGAATCACCCGATGACCGCCCCTACCTCCGAAGCGACACGGTCACGATCACCGGGTCGTACACCACTCTGCTGGACTCAACTGGGCATCTACCGTCCGCCGCGAATCGTCAGGACCTTGGTCACGCTCCGGGGCGGGCTCCCGGTGGCCCACGACGCCCCCGGCCGGCCAGGTAAGGCTCCAAGTCCACTTGCATGCAGCGGCAGGGTTTCCAACTCAACCGCCCCTTGACTTGGAAGACAGGGTCGACGATCCAACTCCACTTGCATCCAACAGCAAGATTTCCAAGTCCAAGGCCCGATGACTTGGATGCTGTATGCCGGAATCCAACTTCAATACCCCTTAACTTGAACTCGTGGCCAAGCATTCCAAGTCCAGAGCCCTCTCACTTGGTAAGCTCATTGCATGCAGCCGAGCCAGTTCACGTCCACAAGCTTCGGCACCGTCGAGCGCGAACCTGGCAAGAAGTGGGCCTTTTACTACTTCCGCCCGGCTCGCATTCCTCGTGACCTCGAACTCGCCACAAGGACGGTTCAACTCCTGTCCAGTGCCGACGCGGCTGTCGGACAACTGGAAGGGCTGGCGCAACTCGTCCATGACCCCGAGCTCCTCGTCGGCCCGTACCTGCGTCGCGAAGCGGTCGCCAGTTCGCGAATCGAGGGCACGCAGGCCTCGCTGTCTGACTTGCTGCAAGCTGAGGCAGGGGAGAGCGAGAAGCGTTCGGAGGACGTGGCCGAGGTTGAGCGCTATCTGGCGGCAACGCGACACGGGTACGAGGCGATTCGCACCCTGCCCATCTCACAGAGGCTGTTGAAGGAGATCCACGCACTACTCCTTGAAGGCGTGCGAGGAGAAGAGAAGCTCCCGGGTGAGCTGCGCAGGTCTCCGGTCTGGATCGGTGCCACGCACGACAACCCTGACACGGCCATCTTCGTGCCGCCGCTGCCCGATGAGATCCCTGACGCACTGGCCGACTGGGAGACCTTCGTGAACACGCCTGGAGACCTCCCGACGCTGATCCGGTGCGGCCTCATGCACTACCAGTTCGAGACCATCCATCCGTTCCTTGACGGCAACGGACGCATCGGGCGCCTCCTCATCAACCTGATGCTGGCCGAAGAAGGCCGCCTATCCCGGCCGCTGCTGTACGTCTCGGGTTACTTCGAGTCACACCGCAGCGAGTACTACTTCCGGTTGCAGAAGGTCAGGGAGGAGGGGCAGATCCAGGAGTGGCTCCAGTTCTTCCTCCAGGGCGTCAAGGAACAGGCCCTGGACGCGACTATCAGGTCGAAACGACTCGTCCAGATTCGTGAGCGCTATCTTGCGGAGGCCTTGGCTACCCGATCGAGTCTGCCCGTCCTGGCCAACTTCTTGTTCACCAACCCGTTCGTCACCGCCAAGTCGGTGGAGCGACGGAGCGGCTTGTCGAATCAAGGAGCACGGAACCTCATCACCAACGCTGTGAAGCGTGGATGGCTCACCGAGGTGACGGGCCTCAGCAAGGGCGGGCCAACCTACTGGGTCGCACATGAGGTCTTCGAGGTGATCGATGCTCCCATGGCCTACTCAAGCGAGACGCGCGGCTCCCGTGCTGCGGTGTTTGACCAGACCACCCGCCGCTGAGCGTGTCGATCGTGTGGCGGGCAAGTTTTCGACTCACCGCCGGACGCAGGCGTCCCCCCAATCCCGGTTCAGGCGTGAAGTAGCCCGAAACGGGGTGCGGCGGCCCCGCGCGGCCCCGTTCCGGGCGGAAAGTAGCCCAAATCGGGATGCCCGGTGGTGGCCGTGGGATTTGCCCTTGGGGGTTGTGGCCACCTCGCGGTCGATGTTTGTCTAGTGCAAGGGTGTCACCCCTTGCCGGCAAACAGGCCGTCCCGGGCCCTCAACCGGCGCGTCGGGCCGAGATCGCATGACCTCAGGCACGCCGGGTCGGTGTATGGCCGGGCCCGCCGCCCCCGGCCGGCACCACCCCCGTCCCACGAGCCACGCCCGCAGGTGTCCGCCCGGTGAACGACTCGCGAACCCCACACAAACACCTAGTCACTGAAACGTTTCGATTTCCGAGTTGCACAATGTTGCCCGCTCCGCCATACTCCCAATTTGATTTGTCCGGGCGAATGGTGGGACAATTGACAGGTGACCTCATCCCCCCCCCACTCCTTGTCAGAGGTTGATGCGAGGGTGAGCTCGATCTATCGCCAGGCGCTCGACAAGGTCGTGGCCCTGCCCATCTCGGTTCGCCGCATGATGTTGATGGCCCTGGACGCTTTCGCCTGGGTGCTGGCGCTGCTCGTGTTCGTGGTCGTCCGCTACGACTTCCAGCTCTCGGGCGAACGCTGGACGTGGGTGCTGGTCTACACGCTGGCCGCCATCGTCCTGCAGTTGTTCGTGGGCCTGGCCACCCAGCTCTACTTGGGACGAAGCCGCGTCGGCAGTTTCGGTGACGCCACCGGCCTGTCCGTCACCGTGCTGCTCACCTCGCTGCCCCTCGGTGCGCTGATGGTGATGCTCGTCCCGGCGTTCCCCCGTGGTGTGGGGTTGTTCATGCCTCCCCTGGCTCTGGTGTTCATGGCCGCGGGACGCTGGTTCATGCGCGTCCTGCTGACCAGCCGCCCCCGCAACCATGGCTCGCATGCCGTCCCCGCGCTGGTGTACGGGGCGGGGGACGCCGGTCACGAGGTGGCACGGCTGGTCGACACCGCCGAGGACGCGCCGTACTCGATCGTCGGGTTCGTCGACGACGACGCCAGCAAACGCTTCTTGCGGGTGCGTAACCACCGGGTGTTCGGCACCGGAGCCGATCTGGTGGACGTCGCCCAGCGGCGCGAGGCCGAGACGGTCATCCTCGCCATTTCGAAGGCGTCACCCAGGCTCATTCAGGACGTCGCCGACCGGTGCGAGCGTGCGGGGCTCGATCTGGTGGTCATTCCTCCGGTGCGCGACATGATCAACGGCAAGATCTCGCTGGGCGACCTGCGGGAGTTCAACGTCACCGACCTGCTGGGCCGGCGTCCGATCAGCACCGACCTCAGCAAGATCTCGAGCTACCTCAACGGCAAGGTGGTGCTGATCACCGGGGCCGGCGGGTCGATCGGCTCCGAACTTGCCCGTCAGGTGCGCACGCTGGGACCCTCCAAGCTCATCCTGCTCGACCGGGACGAGTCGGCGCTGCACGCGGTGCAGTTGTCGTTGTACGGCAGCGGCCTGCTCGACACCGACGACATGGTGCTGTGTGACATCCGTGACCGAGAAGACCTGCAAGCGGTGTTCGAAGGACACCGTCCTCAGGTGGTCTTCCACGCTGCTGCCCTGAAGCACCTGCCGATGCTGGAACGCTTCCCCCGTGAGGGTTGGAAGACCAACGTGCTGGGCAGCCTCAACGTGCTGCAGTGCGCCCACCAGGTGGGTGTCGTCAACTTCGTCAACATCTCCACCGACAAGGCCGCGGACGCGTCCAGCGTGCTGGGCCGCACCAAGCGGCTGGCGGAGCGGTTGACCGCGTGGTACGGCCAGACCTATGACCTGCCGTATGTGTCGGTGCGGTTCGGCAACGTGCTGGGGTCGCGCGGCTCGGTGTTCTACACCTTCCTCGCCCAGATCGAGCGTGGCGGCCCAATCACGGTGACCCACCCCGACGTCACCCGCTACTTCATGACGATCCCCGAGGCGTGCCAGTTGGTGCTGCAGGCCGGTGCGATTGGCCAACCGGGCGACGCGATGGTGCTCGACATGGGGGAGCCGATCAAGATCGTCGACGTTGCCGAGCGGCTGATCGCCGAGTCGGGCAAGCGCGTCAAGGTGGAGTTCACCGGGCTGCGTCAGGGCGAGAAGCTGCACGAGGCGCTGTTCAGCACCTTGGAGTCGGGCATCGCGAGTGAGCACCCGCTGATCAGCAGTGTTACGGTCACCGGCGTCAACCCGGACGATTTGCCGCGGCACCCGAAGACGAAGGAAGAGATCATGCCCTATCTGGGACAGCAGCTGACCCCAGCAACAGCTGGCAGCCAGGCGACCGAGGCCCAGGAAGTAGTGGCGTTGTGAGTGAACGGATCTATCTGTCGTCCCCTGATGTGACGCAGTCCGAGGAGGACGCGGTCGTCCGGGCCATCCGGTCGGGCTGGATTGCCCCCCTCGGGCCTGAGGTGGACGCCTTCGAGGCCGAGCTCGCGTCCTACTGCGGGCGGGAGCACGCGGTGGCCCTGTCGTCCGGCCGGGGACGCGGTGCTGACCTCGTCGATGACGTTCGCCGCCACCGCGAACGCGATCGTCTACACCGGCGCTGAGCCGGTTTTCGTCGACGCGGACGAGACAGGCAACATGAACCCCGACCTGCTGGCGGAGGCGTTCGACGCGCTTGAGCGCGAGGGGCGCCAGGTCAAGCTCGTCCTGCCGGTGGATCTGCTCGGCAAGGTGGTTAACCACGCCCGCATCGACGCCATCGCCGCCGATCACGGGGTGCCGGTGCTGTCGGACGCGGCGGAGTCGCTGGGGGCGACCCTCGACGGACGCGCGTCCGCGTCATTCGGGGTTGCGGCTGCGGTGTCGTTCAACGGGAACAAGATCATGACCACCTCGGGTGGTGGTGCGCTGCTCACCGACGACGTTGACGTCGCCAAACGGGTCCGCTACTTCGCCACGCAGGCCCGCCGGCGGGCCGTGCACTACGAGCACACCGAAGTCGGCTACAACTACCGCATGTCCAACCTGCTGGCTGCGCTGGGACGAGCCCAGCTCGCCCGGCTGCCCGAGATGATCGAGCGTCGACGGCAGCTCCGCCTGCACTGACGATGTTCGGTGAGCCGTCGGGTGCCGATGGCGGGATAACCCGTGACAACTTCTGGCTGACGACGATTCTGGTCGACCCGGACCAGGCGGGCTTCACAGCCGAGGACCTGCGCCTGGCGCTGGCGGCCGCCGACATCGAAGCCCGGCCGCTATGGAAGCCCATGCACCTGCAGCCGGTCTATGCCGGCGCGCGGGCGTTCGTGGACGGTACCGGCGAGCGGCTGTTCGGTGCGGGGTTGTCGCTGCCGAGCGGGTCGGTGCTCAGTGAGGATCAGATCGAACGGGTCGATCGAGTGACGGTCAGCTTCCTGGATGGTGACCGTGTCGCCTCGTGAGCGTCGACCTTACGACAGCCTCAAGCGGGTATTGGATGTCGTCTTCAGCGGCTTGGGTCTAGTGGTGAGTGCACCTCTGCAGCTGGCCACCGCCGCAGTTGTCCTGGTCGCACACGGCTGGCCGGTGCTCTTCCGCCAGCCGCGCCCCGGCAGGGACGGAGTCGTCTTCGAGCTAGTGAAGTTCAGGACTATGCGACACCCGGATGCCACTCATGTGACCGACGCTGAGCGGCTCACGAAAGTGGGCCGAGTGCTGCGTTCGACGAGCCTCGATGAGCTTCCGACGCTGTGGAACGTACTCAAGGGCGACATGACCCTCGTGGGGCCCCGCCCGCTGCGGGTCCACTACCTGAGTCGCTACACCCCGCACCAGGCGCGACGTCACGAAGTCCGCCCGGGCATCACTGGCTTGGCGCAAGTCAACGGACGGAACCTGCTGACATGGGAGGAGCGATTCGAGATGGATGTCGATTATGTTGACAGACGCTCGTTGCGACTGGATCTTCAGATCATTCTTCGGACTCTTCTGATAGTGCTCAGACGAACAGGGATCAATGCGTCAGGAACGGCGACGATGACCCCTTTCCTGGGGTACCCCGATGACTGACCAAGTCGCCGTGCTGCCGCAAGAGATGGCTGTCATCGGTGCCGGATCTTACGGCACGGTTATCGCGGAGTTGGCAGAGTCTTGCGGATACCGGGTTGCGCTCTTCCTGGACGACGACCTTGCCAAGCATGGTACACATTTGGATGGTGTGCCAGTGTTAGGCCCGATCGAAGCTGCACTGGGCTCGCTACCCCCGAGCCTTGCCGTATCAGTGGCGATCGGGGACAACGACACGCGCCTGCTGTGGCTGAAAAGAGCGAAAAACCGCGGCCATCAAGTTCCCGCACTTGTCAGCCCGCAGGCGCTCGTGAGCGAGAGTGCGACAGTCGAAGAAGGTGCGTACCTTCATCCTGGCTGCCACGTGTGGACGCAGGCCAGAGTCGGCTTCGGCAGTATTCTGAGCCCACAGGCGTCAGTTGCGCACCACACTGTGCTGGGTGCGGGCTGCTTTGTTTCTATGGGGGCCAACGTCGGAGCGTCGATTCGTGTGGGGGAGTCGGCCTTCTTTGGAATAGGGTCAGTCACGTCAACGGGCGTGCAGACGGTGGCTGGTCACTCGCTGATCGGAGCAGGTGCAGTCATTATCCGCGACACTCAGCCGCACGGTGTGTACGTTGGTTCCCCTGGTCGCTGCATCAAGGTCAACTCAGCATGATGGTCCAGTTGGCGTCCGCTTGCCGGCAATTTGATCGCAGCATTTGCGGTTCCAGTGGCTGCGCTCAATGGCCCCTTAGTGTGGCGCGCGAGGCAATGTCCACAGACCACGACCGGCGGGGCTACCCCTCAGGGCCAAGAACGCGGCAGGGGCAGATGCTGTGAAGGTTGTCATTATTTCTCAGTATTACCCCCCTGAGAACACACTCATCTCGCCCACGCTGGCAAGGAGACTCGCGGCCAAGGGCCATCAAGTAAGAGTCATTACTGGCTACCCCAATTACCCTGAGGGGCGTCTCTTCGCTGGGTACACCCAGAGACTGCGGGGTCGAGAACGGGATGGCCAGGCGGATGTCCTCAGGGTGCCGTTGTGGGTTGATCACTCTCAGAACGTCGCACGACGTGTCTTGAACTACGCCTCTTTCGCCGTTTCAGCCGCTACTGCCTATGGTTTCGCACGCGGTGCCGACGTGATCTACGTATATGCGACGCAGATGACCCCCGCTCTGGCACCTTGGGTGTGGCGCTTGGTGAACGGGGCGCCGTACGTCCTGCATATACAAGACCTATGGCCTGACTCGATAACTGGATCCTCACTGGTCAAACGGGGGCGCGGCACGAGGATCGTGGACTCATTGCTGACCCCATGGCTGACCAGTGTTTACCGGCATGCCGCCGGGGTGATCGGCATCGCCCCCACAATGGTCAAGACCCTGATCGAT
Organism: Propionibacterium sp.; assembly: GCA_022837595.1. Lineage (GTDB taxonomy): Bacteria > Actinomycetota > Actinomycetes > Propionibacteriales > Propionibacteriaceae > Brooklawnia. The sequence continues at coordinate 28,167 of JALHFX010000018.1, read as the reverse complement.
CGTGGCGTGGCTCCCCAGAAGGCGCATCTGCTATACAACTGGGCCCTCGAGGATGCTTTGCCTGGGCCAGACGAACCCGAGGTCAATCTGCCGTCACGGGCGGATGCGACACGGATTCTCTACGGTGGCAACATCGGAGACATGCAGGACTTGGAGACAGCCGTTCGGGCTGCCCACCAAGCCCGTGACGCGGGAATCCATCTCACCATCGTTGGCGATGGAGTCGCTCTGCCGCGTGTCCGCGCTCTCGCTGAGGAGCTAGGTAGCACCAACATCGAGTTCAAGGGACGAGTGCCTCGCGCGCAAATGCACGAGTTCTACGGGGCTGCTGACTACGCGTTGATCACTCTCAAGGACTTGCCAACCTTCCGGGGTACGATCCCGTCGAAGTTCCAGGCATCCTTGTCACACGGGGTTCCCGTGATAACGACTGTGCAGGGGGATGTGCGCAATCTTGTGGAGGATCTTTCGGTTGGCTTCACCGCCGACGCGGAGGATGTCAACTCGCTGGAAGCCGCCTTCAGAGCAGCTGCGGGAACCACGAGCAACGACCGGGTCTGCATGGCCAACCGCGCGCGAGACGCGTATGCCGACCGGTTCTCTCTTGAGTCGGGCGTAGCGGCCATCGAGGAAATCTTGCTGGCAGCAGCACAAGCCGGTAAGCAAGACAAGCGTGGGAGAAGAAAGAGTGGAGTCACAAGTGCAGTCAGTTGAGGGAGCGGTGGTGACCATCACCGGTGGCACCGGGTCTTTCGGTTCCACGATGGCAAGGGATCTGCTCGGCAGGGGCGTCGGCGGTATCAACATCTTCAGCCGCGACGAGGCCAAGCAGGACGCCGTGCGTCGTCAAATCGACGATGAGCGCGTGCGCTACTTCATCGGCGACGTCCGTGACGCCGACAGCGTGCGGCGGGCGGTACGTGGTGCCGACTTCGTGTTTCACGCCGCGGCGCTGAAGCAGGTGCCGTCGTGTGAGTTCTTCCCCGAGCAGGCTGTCGCCACCAACGTGCGCGGGAGCTACAACGTGATTGAGGCGGCTGCCAAGGAGGGGGTCCGTTCCGTTGTCTGCCTCAGCACCGACAAGGCCGTCTACCCGGTCAACGCGATGGGCATGACCAAGGCGTTGATGGAGAAGACGGCGCAGGCCTTCGCCCGTAACAACCCGAACTCCCCGACCACGGTTTCGCTGACCCGCTACGGCAACGTGATGTACTCGCGCGGCTCGGTCATCCCGCTGTTCATCCAGCAGCTGCAGGCCGGCAAGCCTCTCACGCTGACCGAACCGTTGATGACCCGCTTCCTGATGTCCCTGGAGCAGTCTGTCGATCTGGTCTACCACGCCTTCTTCCACGCCCGGCCGGGCGACCTGTTCGTTCGCAAAGCCCCCGCAAGCACAGTCGAGACGTTGGCGCGAGCGGTCGCCTCACTATTGGGTAATGACGATCCGGAGATTCGGGTGATCGGCTCCCGGCATGGGGAGAAGCTCCACGAGACGCTGCTGAGCCGCGAAGAGATGGTCAAGGCCGAAGACCAGGGCGGCTACTTCCGGGTGCCCCTGGACGCCCGGTCGCTGCAGTATGAGCAGTACTTCGATGAGGGCGAGACGCGGATGGCCGGTCTGGACGACTACACGTCCGAGAACACCGACCGGCTCTCGGTCGACCAGACGAAAGAGCTGCTGCTGATGATCCCCGAGATTCAGAGCTTGGTCGGGGTAAGCCAGTGAACGTGAACCGTTGCGCTCGTAGTGAGCGGCGGTTCCATCGTCTGGAGATGCTTCGACGCGTGGCCAGGGACAGACGAAGGACTCCGCCAACAAGAGTGATGGTGGTCGAGACTTCCGCCAGCGGGCACCGGCTGGTCTACGTGCGTGAGATTATTGCCAAGGCCTTGCAGCTCGACATGTCGGTGGTGCTGGCAACCGCGGACGAAGTGTTGACCGATCCTCAGTTTGCTGGGCATCTTGGCCCGCTGCAAGGTTCATTCCGGATGGTTACGGTCCAGGGCAGGGTTAGTGTCCGGAAACTGCAGTACTTGGCGTCGGGCGCCGGGTGCGATTTGGTTCTGGTACCCGACACGCTCAAGTACGGATTGTCTTTGCTGCTCGGCCATACCCGACGCTCACCCAGAGTCCGCCTACTGATAATGAATGATCCTCGGTGGCGTTTGACTGGGAAGTCACTCTTTTCGCTCAGGACCTGGTTGAAGCTCATACTCTTCGAGCTCTCGAGCGCGAGACCGGCGGTAGAAGTGCTATGGCTACGCCCGCAGGGAACTGCACCGTCCTCAAATGTCGTCATTGACCCTTTGCTCCTGGAAGCGAGCATTGAACAGACACAGGCCGATTCATTGCGCTTGCGGACCACGCTAGGCATGGACCCATCCACGTTCTGGTTCGGGGTCGTCGGTGGCCTCGATTCCAGGAAGAACATTCCGATGATAATCGCAGCGCTAAGAAACGTGGCTCTGATCGCGACATCCCCCGTCGGGTTAGCACTCATAGGACAGTGGCGGAATGACGCTTCGGAGGATGAAGCCACGGAGGCCTTGGAGGGCGTTCCTTTCTGCCATGTCGGTCATAACGTTCAGCTTTCAAACCAAGAGATGAATGTAGCCGTGGCCGCGCTGGATTGCGTTGTGATGGCCTACTCGACTACTGCTCCCAACTCCACGACAGCCAAGGCAGCGGCGCTGGGCGTCAGGGTCGCTACTGCGGGATCGCCTACATTCCGGAAGTTCGCCGAGAGACTGACAGGTTGTCCGGGGGTTGACCTGGAGGTCGGTGCACTGACCAAGGAGCTGGCCGAAGTCATAACCCGAGACCGGCCTCGACCCTTGGTGTTGTCTGGTCCCGATGGATTAACACTCCCACTGCTTGCCCCCATACCCGTGAACGGTAGGAAGGCCAAGTGAGTCGCGCCGGATCTGGGCTTTCTCGGCAGGCACTACTCCTGGCTTCGGCCCGCGCGAGTGGGCAGCTCATCATGGTTGCGATCCAGGCTGTTGTCGCACGGCAGATCGGCGTCGAACGCTTTGGCGTCTTCGCCAGCGCCTTCGCGATGGCCGCGCTGCTGTCCGGCCTCGTAGACTTCGGTGCCGGCTCTTACTGGGTTCGCGAGTTCTCCGCGGGCCGGCTGTCGTCTGCCGAATTCAGGAGGCGCAGTTCTGGGAAGATCTGTGTCGGGGCGCTGGTCGCCCTCGTTCTTCTGTCGGCCGGGATTCTGGGCCTTCCCTTTCGTCTCCTCGCTCTTGCTGCTGGCGTACTCATCGCGTCGGTGGTATCTCAAACATTCCAGGTCATGCTGATTGCGGCCCAGAAGAACACAAAGCTCAGTACCTATGCACTGATGGAGCGTCTAGTCCTTGGGGCCGTTTTCTCGCTATTGACCTGGCTTAGTCCTCTCGCACCCGAATTCACTTTCGTTGTTTCCTACATTTGCGCCTCCTTCACGTTGGCCGGACTCACGAGCGCGACGGTCCCTCAGCTTCTGCCAAACTTCCGCGAGATCGCATGGCGGAAAACATGGGCAGGCGCTCGCTACTACGGGATGTCGACATGCCTGATTTCTCTCCAAGCTACCGACGTTCTTATCGGTGGGGCGGTGGGTGGTCCGGGGGTCGCGGGAGCGTACGGTGCTGTGTCCAAGTGGACGATGCCTATCACCCTCGCCACGCAGTCCTTCAGTTCGCTGCTCAATCCCATCGTGTCCGCAGCCCAAGACAGGCATGACGTGTGGCGCCGGATGCGAAAATCAGTATGGCTGCCAGCGATCTCTGTCCTGGCAGCCGTTACAATGGCGGTTTTTGCGGAGCCTCTGGTTCTGTTTGTTCTTGGGCGCCAGTTCATCGAATCCGTGGGAATTATGCGCCTGATGGCTCTTGCAGCGGCTTTGAGTTCCATCGCGCAGGTAGCCTTTACCGTTCTGCAGGCGAGACGACGAGAGCGGGTTGTTGCGCTCGGGCTGGCCGTGGCCGTTTCCACGCAACTCATGCTCGTTGCTCCATTGGTGCAACATTTTGGTGCTCTGGGCTTAGCCGTTGCCGCCATTGCTGCCCAAAGCGTCTTGTGCTTGGTGTTGGGGGCGTCGCTGATCGGCGTGTTGAGGACCCGTGGATGAGGCTCGGAACCCGATTCGGATACAAGCACCGACGCGTGGCATGCTAGGTCAGGTTCTGACTTCGAGTCAGCGGTCGACTCTTCGGCTCGGTAGCTGCAGGTGAGTTACGGATTCTGCTCACGACCATGGTTTCGTATTTGGTGTTTGGCGGGAGCGGATCAGTGAAAGGGAGGCACAACGAATGACCCATGTAGCAATGACAGGGGCGCCCGGGTTCCTCGGGTGGCATACCCGTGGAGCGCTACGCGAGCGAGACCTGACCGACGAGGCAATTTGCGTGGGTGGCGACTTCGACGCCGCCGCGGCAGCGGCGGCGCTGGATGGGTCGTCGCGGCTGATCCACCTCGCCGGTGTCAACCGCGCCTCCGACGATGAGATCCACGACGGCAACGTTCTGTTTGCCGAACAAGTTGCCGACGCGCTGCGTCGCAGCGATGCGCCACCACCTGTCGTTGTCTACTCCAACTCAATCCAGGCCGGCAACGGTACCGTCTACGGTGACGCCAAGGCCAGGGCAGCGGACATTCTGGCGTCCGCGGCGGCAGACCTCGGGCTGGAGTTCGTCGACCTGAAACTGCCGAACTTGTTCGGTGAGCATGGGCGCCCGTTCTACAACGCCGTCACGGCGACCTTCTGCCACATCCTGGCGGAAGGTGGTCAGCCCACTGTTGAGGCGGACAAGGAACTGACCTTGCTGCACGCCCAGAATGCTGCTGACTTGCTGATCGGGAACGTCGACCCAGCGGATCAGGGCGGTCTGGAGGTTCGCGAGACGGTGTCGGGTCTGCTGGCACGGCTCAGCAGCATTGCCCGGGTCTATGGCACCGGCGAGATCCCTGATATCGCGGACGCTTTCGATCGTGACCTGTTCAACACGTATCGCTCGTACACCTTCGAGTCGCAGATCCCCATCAGGCTGACCCGCCACGCTGACTCGCGTGGATCGTTCTTCGAGATCATCCGCTCGCACGGCGGCCCGGGGCAGTCGTCCTTCTCGACGACCGTGCCTGGCATCACCCGCGGCGACCACTTCCACCGCCGCAAGGTCGAACGCTTCACGGTCCTCGCCGGAGAGGGAACCATCGCTTTGCGCCGCTTGTTCACTGAGGAGGTGTTCGAGTTCCGCGTCACGGGCGACGAACCGATGGCCGTCGACATGCCGACCATGTGGACACACAAGATCACGAACACCGGCGATCGGGTGCTGTACACCTCGTTCTGGACCAACGACATCTTCAATCCCGACAATCCGGACACCATCGCAGAGGAGGTCTGATGACCAAGGTGATGACGGTCGTCGGGACGCGTCCCGAGATCATCCGATTGTCCGAGGTGATCAAGCGCCTGGACGCCACAGTCGACCACGTGCTCGTGCACACCGGCCAGAACTACGACTACGAGCTGAACGAGATCTTCTTCGAGGAGTTGGGGCTGCGCAAGCCCGACCACTTCCTTGAGGTGGACACTTCAAGCCTGGGCCAGGTGCTCGGCGAGGTGTTGATCAAGACAGAGCAGGTGTTGCTCGCCGAGAAGCCGGACGCGTTCCTGGTTCTCGGTGATACGAACAGCTGTATCGCGGCCGTGATGGCCAAGCGGATGCGCATCCCCGTGTACCACATGGAGGCCGGCAACCGCTGCTTTGACGAGAACGTGCCGGAGGAGACGAACCGGCGCATGATCGACCACGTCGCCGACTTCAACCTCGTCTACACCGAGCACGCGCGGCGGAATCTGCTCGCCGAGGGGTTGCACCCGCGGCGCATCCTACTGACGGGGTCTCCGATGAACGAGGTGCTCACGGCGCAGCGCGCGGCCATCGACGCCTCCGACGTTTTGGAGCGCCTCGGTCTGGAAGAAGGCGGCTACTTCCTCGTCAGTGCCCACCGCGAGGAGAACGTCGACAACCCAAGTAGGCTCTCGGCCCTGTTGGACTGCCTTGAGGCCGTGGTAGAAGAGTTCAAGCTGCCCGTTCTGGTGTCGACTCACCCGCGTACCCGGAAGCGCCTGGAGGAGTCCGGGCGTAGTGTCGAGGGTGTCACGTTCCACAAGCCGTTGGGTTTCCACGACTACAACAAGCTGCAGCTGAAGGCGCGCTGCGTCCTGTCGGATTCGGGGACGATCGCCGAGGAGTCGTCACTGCTCGGCTTCCCGGCGGTCACACTCCGCGATTCGATCGAGCGCCCTGAGGCTCTCGACACCGGGGCCATCATCATGACGGGCCTGGACCCCGCCAACGTGCTGTTGGGGATCCGCTGTGCGGCCCGCCCGGAGCCGGCGGTGGTTCCGACGGACTACGCCATCGCCAACTGCTCAGAGCGGGCCGTGAACTTCGTGGTGTCGACCTACTCACGTCACGGCATTTGGGCCGGCTTGAGAAGTTCGCCGAGTCCTATCTTCCGGAGCGATCGATGAGGGCCGCCGAGGAAGTCCATTGCATTCATGCTCGCTATGAATTGAGCCACTGGCAGCGTCAAATGCGGATTCAAGTCAGCCACCACATGTCCGCCCGAAAGAACTGAGATGGCCGGATCCTCTCGCGTATTATTCGCCCTATCCTGGCTATTGCTCGGCGTTCTCTCGCTGATCGGATGTATTTGGTTTGAGCTGTCGACGCCGATAGCCCTAAAGATGTTTTCTGGGCTAATCCTAGCTTTCGGGGTCATGGGATTTCTCCACCACGGCGGGCCTCAAATCACGGCGGCGGGACTCTTCACTGCAGCGACGGGCATGTTTGTTGGTTATGCTGGGTTAAGGTGGACTGCTCTGTTGGAACGCGATGTTCCAACAGAGATGTTGACTGCCACGATAGTCGTATACTTCATTATCGTATTTATGTACTGTTCAATGTGGTGGAACACTCGTGAACTCAAATCAGTTTATAAAGTTCCAGAGCCATTGGCGCGTTGGTCCTTCTGGCTCGGATTCTGCTTGACTTCGCTATCTTTGGTCGCGTATGTCGGGACGCCGAAGGACCTTCGTCTCCTCAGTGCCGGATCGGCGCAGTTTGGACTGCTGCTTATGGCCATCGGCGTCCCAGGGGGGTCTTGGGTTCGCCAACTTCTTCGCCCACGAGTCCTCCTGATTGCTGCTCTGTTCCTAGGCTACGTCATGTGGATCTTTACTGGCATGGGTCGTCTCACAGTCGTTGTTCTCGCTGCGAGCGTGGCTATTCTGGTCTCTGACCGTCAAGAGACTCGGTCCTTGAAATATGGCGCAATTGCGGCCGCACCTGTAATGTCAGTACTACTGACTATGGTGCGAAGTTCCCGAGTTTACGAGACGGCGTACGTTCTTAGCGCACAGGGGCCCGATTCAGAAATTAGCGGCTTGCAAGTATTTGGTCAGCTCATTAGTCTCGGGGACTCTTTGCAGTTCGGCGTGGGTGAAACATTCTTGGCAACTGCGTTAGTCGTAATACCCAGAGAACTTTGGGCGGATAAACCCTTCGGCTTCGGCTTCGAACTGACTCTGCTTCTACTTCCGGAAAATGCTCCAGCGGGCCATTCTATGGTTGCCACCGTATTTGGCGAGTATTATTACAATTTCGGATGGTGGGGGATGCCTGCGCTAATTGTCACATTGGGTTTCGCCGTAAGATTACTCGATCGTCTTCGCGCAAGACAAGTTGTATCGGTGATTCAAACGAGGGCAGGGCTGCTGGCTTATGCATTTTATGCGTGCGTTTCGGCCGGCATGATAAACTTGGTGTGGAGCGGGACTCACACGTTCGTCTCCAGATTGATAGGCCCGGCCGCCATCTTTGGTATACTGTATTTGGCAAACGTGTCCGCGAAACCCATCCTCTATATGGACATTGATGTGATTCCTGGGGGGCAAGCAACGAGTGGGCTCGAGATTGGGAGGCACCTTCGCCAGCAGTTGTCCAGGGACTCGTATCAACTCGGCACGAGTGGACCAAAACAGCGTCGCGGCGAGGCCGGCTCGAACTGTATGGAGAAGGGCCGTCAATGCCCTACATCCTGTGTAACTCGGAAGACAGGTTTCGGTCAGTCCCAACAATCCACGCTGGAGCGAGCTGCCGGGAGAGGTGCTGTGGACTCTATTGTTTCCTCGTGTTCGCGCCACGCTTCGTCGGCTGGCTTGGGAAATGGTCCGCTCGACACTGATCGGAGTGACAGATGAGAATCGTTGTCAACGACATCGCCGCCAGTGCGGGTGGTGCGCTCACTGTGCTCGAAGGCTTCTATCGTTACGTGCGCGACGTCGACGAGGACAACGAGTGGGTCTTCCTGCTGGGCAGCGACCTGGTGGAGGAGTCGGAGCGCATTCGCACCGTCGTGCTGCCGGAAGTCAAGGGCAGTTGGATCCGCCGACTGGCCTTCGACCTCGTCTCCGGACGGCGACTGGTCAGGTCCCTAAAGCCGGACGTCTTATTCTCCCTGCAGAACACCTACACCTACGGCGTCGGGTGCCCACAGGTCGTCTATGTGCATCAGTCCTTGCCTTTCCAGCAGGCGATGAGCTTTTCATTCTTGCGTCGGGATGAGAGGCGCCTAGCTGTTTACCAGCACCTCATCGGAGTGATCATCAAGCAGTCTATCTGTCGCGCCGACCGAGTAATCTCGCAGTCCCACTGGCTCAGAGACGCCATCGTTGACCGAGTCGGCATCGCCAACGACAGCGTCGTGGGCGTTCCCCTGGACCTCGACGACCTGAGCGCCTTTGCTTTCCGGGGTGAGCTGGACCCGGGCGCATTTTGCTACCCGACGTCAGATCAAAGCTACAAGAACAACGACTGTATCTATGCAGCATGCGCACTTCTGCGCGAGCAGAGCGTGGCTGACTTCAAAGTCACGATGACCATCAGTGACCCGCCGTCCGATCCGAATGTCGATCCGATCGGGCGAGTCCCCCGCGCCCAGGTCTTAGAAATGCTGTCTCGCTCCACGCTCGTCTTTCCCTCTCTTATTGAGACGTACGGGCTTCCGCTCGCAGAGGCCAGGGCCCTCGGCGCCGTCGTCTTGGCTGCCGACCTCCCTTACGCGAGGGAGGTCCTGAATGGATACGTGAACGCGTACTACTTCGACCCAAAGTCCCCGAGCCAACTTGCCTCACTCATGGGCAAGGTGATTGCTGGGAGCATAACCAGGGTCCCGAACGCCGACTTTGGCGAAGCCCTCCGTGTGACCCCTCAGACTCCCGCGTGGGCGGAGGTCATCAAGATCCTCGAGCACTCCGCGCAATTGTGGGGAAGGCAACGATGAGCCTCCTCTGGAGCACCAACATCCCCTCACCCTGTCGGGTGGCCCTCTTCGGCAAACGAGCCGGGTCGTGCCACTGGACCGCTTCGACAAGACGGGCAGCGGCCCGGTACGCCGCAGGTCTCGTTCGTCGGCGCATAGAAAGGTAGAGAGGTGGCCAACTGATGTTGCAGCCAAAGAAGGTCCTGATCGTCCAGCAGCAGCTCTCGCACTACCGGCGCGGTGTCTTCATGGAGCTTGACGGATTCTCTGCGCTCGAAGTGACTTTTGCCGCTGATCTGTCTTGCAAGGATGGCAGCATTCCAGCCGTCCCTATGACAACATTCAAGCGAGTAGTCCTTCTCAAGAACTCCTGGCTTGGCCCAGCACTCTGGCAACGTGGGTTGCTTCGCTGCATCGCGAGGGGGCGGTTCGACTGCGTCATCTTCCCGGGCGACGCCAGACACATCTCGACGTGGGTCGCATTGCCGCTGGCGCGTCTTCGCCGTGCTCGGACTTACCTTTGGACGATCGGCTGGCATCGACCAGACTCCACCAGGCTGAAGGGGATGGCTAGAACGCTCTTTTATCGTCTCGCGGATCGTATCCTGCTGTACGGTGAGGATGGTTACAGGCTCGGCGCTGAGGCTGGCTTTCCGACAGATCGCATGTCGGTCATCGGTAACAGCTACTCTCAGGCGCCATCAGCGAACACGCCGGACGAGGCGCTCGATCTGGAGGCATTGCTCCCACACGACCAAACGCGGTTTGTCGGGGCAATCGTGCGTCTGAACCACGAGAAGCGCCTCGACATGCTGATAAGTGCCGTGGACATACTCCGCCAGCAGGGCCGCGACATCGGCGTGCTCTTGACAGGAAGCGGTCCGGCGGAAGAATCCATCGCAAAGGAAGCCGAACGCCTAAGTGTACCCCTGTATCTGACTGGCGCCGCATATGACGACGCCACCATTAGCGCTGTTTACCAGAAGCTCGATGTGACTGTCCTCCCCGAACGTGCGGGGCTGACCGTGATGCAAAGCTTGATCCACGGAATACCCGTCGTGACCGTCGATGACCCTCATTACCAGGTGCCGGAGTTCCGCGCAGTCATCCCGGGAGTCACTGGTGTGCTCTACCCCCGCGGGGACGTGGAGGCACTTGCGAGGGCGATAGATCAGTGCCTGACGATGGTTGACGATCAAGGTGAGGTGCTCGCTGATGCTTGCAGGGAGGAGATCGAGAACAAATGGTCAGTTGGGTCGCACGCCCGTCGAATTGTGATAGCCCTGAACGACTCTCAGCAATGACATTTGGTCTCCTCATCGCCGCCTTCTGGGCGCACGAATCAGCTGAGGTGCAGCCCCGGTCTCCAGACACAGCATGAACGCAAGGAAGAACCAGAGCGGTCCAGTGGTCATGTATGTGCCGCTGAATTGAAGCATGCTGAGTGGGTACAGTGACAGCGGCAGGATTACGCCAGCGGATGGATCCGAATGCGGAAGGCGGACGGCTCGGAGTACGAATGCCACGAGAAGAATTGCGGAACTTGCCGCATACAGGATGCCGCCGTTGAGCAGCAACTCCAGGAGCAAGTTGTGTGGATAGTAATCTATGCCCCAGCTGAAGAGCCCGTACCCAAACGGACCACCGTTTTCGATAGCAGCCACCGCCTCGCCGTAGACCACGTCTCTTCCTGAGGTGCCGGACCAGTCGACACCCCCGTTCCCCACATATGCGAACACGCGGTTCACGATGGGGCCGGCCACAGGGCTCGAAAGCAACCTTGGTAGGCCCCAAATGCCCAACGGAAGCAATACAAGGACTGCCGGCAAGACTCGCCCGATGGCCTTCCCCCCGAAAGTACGACGAGCCAAGACCAGCTGGACAACTCCACCAACAGCGACGAGCACAAAACCGCCGCGGCCGCCACTCAAGAGCACTGCCGTGATCTGAACGGGAATCAGCACGGCACAGAACAGCCAATAGGCCTTAGTCCTCGAGTACAATGGCCGGGTGCCGGTGCGCCCGAAGAGCAAGTAGTAGAGATTCAAGTTGAAAGCTAGAGCGCCAAGGTACGATGCGGTCTGATATGTTGCGCCGCCCACGCCGCGGGACAGTGCTGTCCCCGATAGGGTCCCCAAGGCTGCAATAGTCACGGCCAATGTGGACACGAGCATCAGTGGTTCCACTGCGTACCCAAGTCGCTCCCTCACACGCTTCTCTGCGCACAGCATGCCAGCCATCGCAGCAGGGCAGGCCAACGTGAGCGCCAACACGAAATGATTTGCACTGGAAGCCTGAGTCCGCCCCAGCGCGCCGTCCAATGTGTAGATCCCGAGGAAGATCAAGGGCAGAGTCATGGTGACTAGCTGGCTCAAGGCCACTATTCGTCGCGCCATGAAGAAGTGAGCCGCCGCCGCGTAGATCAACGCGGATGTGATCGCGATAAACGCGATGTAAGAGCCACTCTGTGCGGAGCCTTTGTATTCGAACCCCAGGGCACCGAACACAGCGAAAAAGAACTCGATTCGAAATCCGACGATGAGGCACAGCACGGTGAGAAGAGTGGTTGGCCACGAACTGGGCTTGCTCAAGCCGCTGTCGTCGAGGGCGCCGAGATCTGGTTGAGGAGTGAGCCCACGTTCCAGTCAGGGGGATCCGCTACTACTGCGAAGTCCTCCCGATCGGACGCCGCGGCTGGTGGGCGAAGTTGCACGTAGCACCCACACAGTCTAATCGAGGTCGTGCACCTGGACTGCGAGGGATCGTCACGGCCTACCGAGCAGGGCCGGGGGCCTGCGCAGAATTGGTAACCTTGGGTTGACGCTGAGCTGCCATGTCACTCGAGAGCCATGCGGACAGTAGTGCGTTAGCGACCTTACAAGAAGGACATCTAATGAAGATCACGGTTTTCGGTCTCGGCTACGTGGGCTCCGCGATGGCGGTCCTGCTGGCCCAGCGGCACGAGGTGACGGCCGTGGACATCTCGGCCAGCCGCGTGGCGGATGTCACGGCCGGCCGATCGCCGGTCGTTGATCCACTGATCACCGAGTTCCTCGAGAATCGTGACCTCTCGTTGCGAGCGACCACGCACGCCACTGAGGCCCTTCCCGGCTCCGACTTTGTCATCATCGCGACGCCAACGAATTACGACACCGAGCTTGACTTCTTCGACACCTCCAGCGTCGAGGGGGTCATCGCGCAGGTGGCGGAGCATTCCCCCGCGTCCACGATCGTGATCAGGTCGACGATCCCCGTCGGGTTCACCAGGGAAATGCAGCAGGAGCATCCGGACCTCGCGATCTTGTTCTCGCCAGAGTTCCTGCGCGAGGGCCGCGCCTTGTACGACAATCTGCACCCCAGCCGCATCGTTGTCGCCGACCCGGGGTCCGAGGCCGAGACCTTCGCGCGGATCCTTCTGGAGGGGTCCGAAGAACCGGACACTCCCGTCCTGCTGACCGGCAGCGCTGAGGCTGAGGCCATCAAGCTGTTCGCCAACACCTACCTCGCGCTGCGGGTGGCCTACGTCAACGAGCTGGACACCTTCGCCCTCAAGCATGGCCTGGACACGCGGCAGATCATCACCGGTGCCGGCCTTGATCCGCGGATCGGGATGTTCTACAACAACCCCTCGTTCGGCTACGGCGGTTACTGCCTGCCCAAGGACACCCAGCAGCTGTTGGCCAACTACCGCGACGTGCCCCAGAACCTGATTCAGGCCGTGGTTGACTCGAACATTACGCGCAAGGACTTCATCGCCCAGGACATCCTGCGGCGGCGGCCCAGGGTGGTCGGCATCCACCGACTGGCCATGAAGGCGGGGTCGGACAACTTCCGCACCTCGTCCATTCAGGGGGTGATGAAGCGGCTCAAGGCCAAGGGCGTCGAGGTGATCCTGTATGAACCGCTGTTGGCAGAGGACTCATTCTTCCACTCGGAGGTCGTGCGCGACCTCGACGAGTTCAAGCGGCGCTCCGACGTCATCGTGGCTAACCGGCGCACCCCGGATATCGCTGACGTCGCGGACAAGGTGTACACACGCGACCTGTTCGGCAGCGACTGACTGCCCGGCGTGCTCATCACTGTACGTCCCCAACGGTTGGTCAGGAGTTCGCAGATAGGAGCGATTCCCGAGGGGGGTGTTTTCGCCAAGACGGCGCCGTGTTCGATCAACGTGCGCAGGATGGAACACCAGTGAGGGGCCCGCACCCCACTCACAGCCGGACGAGCGTCCCGCCCCACGACAGCCCCACGCCGAACCCCACCAGCATGATCCGCATGCCGGGGCGCGCGCTGCCGTCCCTGATCGCCTCCGACAGGGCAATCGGGATTGTCGACGACACCGTGTTGCCGGTTTCGCTCAAGAACAGGTACGACTTGTCAGCCGGGATGCCGAGCTTCTTGATCAGGTGGTTCAACATGAACTGGTTCGCCTGGTGGAAGACGAACAGGTCAACGTCCTCGACGGCGATACTGGCTCGTTCTGCGACCGAGCGCACACACTCGGGGACCACCCGCAAAGAGAAGTTGAAGATGGCCGGCCCGTCCATGTACAGGTCCCAGCCGTTGGACTCCAGCCCGCGCTCGTCAACCGAACTCCGGCCGTCTCCGAAGGTGCTGCCGTCTCGCAGCCCCCCGTTGGGCACCATCAGCTGGTGCGCGCCCGACCCGTCGGTGCCGTAGACGAAGGACGAGATCGAGTCCGCTTCCCCGTCGTTGGTGACCAGGGTGGCGGCCGCGGCATCGCCGAAGATCGTCCGCACCGACTTGTCCAGCGGATTGAGGTACTTGCTGTACGTGTCCGCGGTGATGACCAGCACCTGGTTGGCCTGCCCACTCTCGATCAGCCCCTTGGCCAGTCCCAGGCTGTAGATGTAGCCCGAACAACCTAGATTGATGTCGTTGGCGCCGCAGTCGGCCCTCAGCCCCAAGGCGGCGTGCACTCATTGCTCGATGAGCTAGCTGTACTGACCGGACAGGTTGGTTGAAGGACTGTGACGACACGCTTTGATCGGTGACGTGGGAGGGAGGACCTCCCGCGGTTGAGTGGAACTGCTGAAGGCTCCGCTCGACAGGAAGGTCCTCCCGTGTCCCACGCTAACGCAGCCCTGACTCCACGCCATCGTCTGATCGTTGCTCGACTGGTCGTCGAACATGGGTATCCGATCAGCGAAGTCGCCGCCCGGTTCCAGTGCTCCTGGCCCACCGTGAAACGCTGGGTGGATCGCTACCTGACCGGTGACCGGCAGATGCAGGACCGCTCGTCGCGTCCGCGCACCAGCCCGAACAAGACACCGCCGGCGGTAACGAAACGCGTGGTCAGTTTGCGGTTGCGGCTCCGGGAAGGACCCGTCCAGCTGGCATCCCGGGTCGGCGTGGCCCCCTCCACCGCCCACCAGATCCTGCGCCGGTGCCGGCTGAACCGGCTATCCCATGTGGACCGGGCCACCGGCGAGGTCGTCCGCCGCTACGAACACGACCACCCCGGCTCGTTGGTCCACGTGGATGTGAAGAAGCTGGGGAACATCCCCGAAGGGGGCGGGTGGCGCTACGTGGGCCGGCAGCGGGGCACCCAGAACCGGGCCGCGACTCCCGGCAAACCCCGCAACTCCCATCACAACCCGAAGATGGGTCACGCGTTTGTCCACAGCGTCCTGGACGACCACAGCAGACTCGTCTACAGCGAGGTCCACGACGACGAGACCGCCCGCACTGCCACCGCCGTGCTGGCCCGGGCCGTCGACTGGTTCGCCGCCCGCGGGGTCAGGATCGAACGCGTCCTGTCCGACAACGGATCGGCCTACAAATCCAGGCTTTGGCACACCGTGTGCGCCCAGCTCGACATCACGGTGAAGAAGACCCGCCCTTACCGGCCCCAGACCAACGGCAAGATCGAACGCTTCCACAAGACAATGGCCGACGGGTGGGCCTACGCCCGCTGCTACGGCTCAGAAGCCGAACGACGCGCAGCCCTCCCCAGCTGGGTCCACCACTACAATCACCACAGGCCCCACTCAGCCTGCGGGAACAAGCCACCCATCACACGCTTAACCAACGTCCCCGGTCAGTACAGCTAGCTACTTCTCTGATTGAGCAGTCCCGGACGCGGTGATGCGGGCGACATAGTCAGACGCATCCGGGAGGGCATCGAAGTCCTCCCGCAGTGCCCCCACATGCAGCAAGTCGATGTATCGGCCGTGACGCCAGACCTGCTCACGCGAAACCCCTTCGTGTTGAAATCCCCCGTGGTTGACGAACAGTCTGATCGAGGCGGTGTTGCTGCTCAAGATCGTCGCGTGGAGCCGGTGCAGGCCGACCTCGTAGAAAGCGAAGGCCATGACGGCCTTGAGGGTGTCACTGCCCAGGCCACGCCCGCGTACGTTGGAACCGCCCCCCAATTTGATGGCAACCTCGGCGTTGTGGTCGTGCCAGTTCACCTGCCAAAGCCCGGTCAGCCCGATTCTTTCGCCGTCGGCGTCGGTCACCAGCCACCGGTGGGTGCTCGACTCGCTGCTGCTGGCGAACCAGCGTTGCTGTTGGTGCAGGGATTGCGGAAAGTCCCAGCCGACGACGTTGGCGCGCACCGCGGGGTCCGCATTGAGTTCGGCGATGAACTGCTGATCTTCGGCTTCGATCGGCCTAATCACTACGTGCGCCCCACGAAACACGGTTCCTCCTGATGAGCGGGCTGTTGTTGGAGTCTAATGCTGGGCCAGAGCCCACTTCAGCTTCTCTAGCAGCCGTTCCATGTGGTCGACGGTGTAGCGCTGGTCGATGACCAAGCTGAGCAGGTCGTCGCGCCAGTGCTGGCTCGCGTCCAGTCGGGTGGGCCGGGGCCAGTGGATCGGGCAGTAGATCGATTCGGTGACCAGTGCCCGGCGTACGGCAGCGGCGTCCGGTACCCGAATGACCACGTAGCACGGCGAATGTGGCCAGCCGCGCGAGTTCACCACCTCGACGCCGAGTGCGTCCAGCCCGGCAGCCAGATGGATGGCGTTGCGCAATCGGGCAGCTCGAATGCGCTCGGGGTCGAGCCGGTCGAGCAGGACAACGGCTTCGGTGCTCATTACGGCAGCGTCGCCGACCTGGTCGAGGAGTTCCTCCGCCTGGCTGAACAGCTGCAGATGAGCCTTGTCTGCTCGCTTATGGTCGAGATACTCACGTTTGGCGTGCGCGGCCAAAGCGCGCAGCCTGACGAACTCGGCGGCCACCGGGTCGTCGGACAGAGCCGGTTCGAGGCCGCTGACGCAAGCCCCATCGGGGATAGGCAACAGCTTTCGCAGACTGGCAATCTCGTAGTCGCCTCGCCAACTAGGGCCGCCGAGCAGAGAATGGGTACGGTCGACCACCACCGGGTGGTCACCGGCCTTAGCCCGGTCGAGGACGCTGGCTAGCGCCGCACCCGTCGGCGTTCCGAAGGTCTCACTGTGCAGGACCGCGTGACCGGGCTTGGCTGTCAGTGCATCGTCCAGGGCGTCGGGGTCCAACACGCATTCGGGGGTGGTGGGAACGCTAACCACGGCTAAGCCGTGACGGATGAATGGGTCGGTCATCGACTCGCAGTAGTGGTCGGGCACCAGCACCCCGCCTCGGCCGTCAGTGGCGAAGCGGGGTGCGATCAGGCCGAGCGCCTGCCGGCCGCAAGTTACCGCGCCCTTGCCAGCGCCGACCCAACGGGTCAGAGAGCCGCCGGCGTCCAGTTGGTCATCGGCCGGGCACTCGAACTCTGATCCGATCTCGGTGGTCATGCCGTGTGAGGGGAAGGGCCGGGGCCGAGATCGTCGATCATGGCCGCAGTCTCGCCGATCGACTGACCGCCGGCGCTGAGGACCGCGGGAATGGTGCCCAGTAGCACTTTCAGGTCTGCCAGCAGACTGAGATTCTCGACGTACTCCAGGTCGGCTTCGATGCGCACCGACCAGGGGACCGAGTTGCGGAAGCGGATCTGGGCAAGCCCCGTTAGTCCGGGACGCACGTAGAGACGGTGAAACTGTCGTTCTGTGTAGCGCGCAACTTGGTCAGGCACGGTGGGGCGGGGGCCGACGAAACTCATCTCGCCGACGGTGATGTTCCACAACTGCGGAATCTCGTCGAGGCTGAGGCGGCGAAGCCACCCACCCACCTTGGTCACCATGGCCGGGGTCGGGTAGCCGCCGTCGATCTTGTCGGTACCGACGGTCATGGTGCGCAACTTGTGCACAGTGAACTGCTGACCGTCCTTGCCGGCGCGCAGTTGGTGGAAGAAGACCGGGCCGCCGTCGTCCAGCTTGATCGCGACGGCGCACGCGGCCAGCACCGGCGCGGTGGCGGTCAGCAGCGCGGCGCCAGCCACCGCGTCACACCAGCGCTTGGCGTGCTTGTTGTAGAAGGAGTCGAGGTTGCTGCTCACTGCTCCTCCGACGTGGGTACATGTGTGCGTCGGTAGGCCGGGAAGAACCCTGGGCCGGCCAGCATGGCCGGCTCGGTCCCCAACCTTGCGGCGGTGAGCCTGAGTTCGTCATCGTAGGCCTGCTGGTCAATGATCAGCCCGTAGGCATCGAAAGTCCGCATCTCGCCCCCGAAGCTCCGCTTGAAGCGCTCCAGGCCGTCGCCGCCCGACACTCCACCGCCCAGCAGAACGCCGTCCAACCCCTCGCTGATCGCGAACTGAATTGCCTGCCACAGCACCTTGTTGGTGGCCCCGCGGCGGCTTCCCTCCAGGGTCGCTCCTGACAGGTGGTAGTGCAGCGTCCGAGGCCCCTTCATGAACAGCGCGGCGGCAAGTGCCTCACCATGGGGGTCGCGAGCAAGTCCGATCAGCAGGTCCTCGCCGAGCCCGGCCAGCAGCGCCTCGTAGTAGGAATTGCCGAAGAAGTAGTAGTGGTGGGCGTCAACCTTGTCCATGGTGCACTCGTAAAGCCGGCGGAAGTCCGAACCGGGCGCGAGCTCAGCCGGTGTCGCCGGGGTGAGCGTGACCGTGGTGCCCAACTTGTCGGCCTTGCGGATCGAGGTCCGGCAGCGGCCAGCCATGGCATCCCACACCTCAGTGGCTGGGCGGCAGGGGACGTGGAAGGTGGCGTGCCCGCTCACCACCTCAAGGGCTTCGGCAGGGACGGGTGCCTGGTTCACCAGGGGGATTGCCGCACGAAGACCGCGACAACTCCATGTTCACGCAACTCCTCGCGAGTCGCCCGCCATAGCTCGTCAACGTCGGAAGCCGACAGTCCCGGCCCTGCGTATACCCCGGCGTAGCCGTACGGCGAGACGGCGTCGGAGCGGCCGGACGGGAGGGTGCGGACCAACAGTGGCATCTGCCAGTTGCCGTCGGCCAGCTCGATGCACGTCCATTCGCCCTCCTCGACCTCGGCGACAGCAAGGCCGTAACCGCGGGTGAAGTACACGTCAGGGGGACCCTGAGTCATCAAGCTCTTTCCTATCTCCTCAGCGAGTCAGGAAGCTGCCCGCCTACTCTCGCTCAGGCCCGGGAGGCGTACGCCTCGGCCGGGGGGCCGCAGGGACCGACGGGATCCCGCGTGCGGGGGTGTCGGTGCCGTCCTCCACGCTCACCGGTGCGTTGGTCGAGGTCAGGCTGCCGGATTTAGGAGGGTTCTCAACGCGCGAGGGCGTTTCGTCGGGAGTCTTGGCCGCCTTGTGACTGTGGTAATACGCCCCATAGCCGCCATAGCCGCCAGCGCGCGTTGCGGGCACGTCGGTGAGGACGAGCCCGAGCAGGGTGACTGAGCCGGCCTCCAGCAGACCCAGCGCGGTTTCGAGCTGCGGACGCCTGACAACACCGGAGCGTGCCACGACGATCGCACCCCCGGTCTGGGCCGCCAGCACGACCGCGTCCGTGACCGGCAACAAGGGTGGGGTGTCGAACAAGATGTAGTCGTACTGGCGTTCCACGGTCGCCAGCAGGTGGGCCATCGCCTCGGAGCCCAGCAGCTCGGAGGGGTTGGGCGGCACCGTCCCCGCGGGCAGCACCGCGAAATGAGAGTCGACGTCGATGGTGAGGTCTTTCAGCGAGCCACGACCCGTCAGCACATCCGAGAGCCCGAGCTCACTGTCGAGCTTCATCCTCTTGGCTACCGATGGCCAACGAAGGTCTGCGTCGATCAGGAGTACAGAATCTCCGGCCTTGGACAGCACCCGGGCCAGGTTCACCACCGTTTCGGTCTTGCCCTCGTTGGCAAGCGACGACGTCACCACCATCGAGGGGCGACGCTCGCCACCCAGGCCGACGAATCCGACGTTGGTGCGCAGTCGGCGGTAAGCCTCCGCGTGAGCCCACTGGGCGCCGTTCGGGTCGGCGGCGCGCTCACCATAGGGCTCCGTGTGCCCGATGGACGCCAGGACCGGCGCGTCGGTGAGTTGGGCGATGTCTTCCGCCGAACGCAGCCGGGTGTCGAGCAGACTGCGAAGCAGCGCCTGCCCGAAACCGAGGAGCATGCCCAGCAGCGCCCCGAGCGCCAGGTTGTTCGCCGGACGCGGCGACGTGGGGGTCGAGGGCACCACCGCAGGGTCGATGACGCTGGCAGCCACCATTCCCGTGCCATCGGGGCCCTCAGGAGTCAGTTCGACGACCGCCTGCTGCAGGCTGGCGGCCACGGCGTTGGCGATTCTGGTGGCCAGTTCAGGGTCGCCGTCGTTGACGGCGATGTCGATGACCGACGTGGCGGTGGGCGACGACACCGTCATCCGTTTCGCGAGTTGGGCCGGGGTCAGCTCGAGACCCAGGTCGTCGATGACGGGCTGCAACACCATCGCGGTGGTCGCCACGTTCACGTACGACTTGACCTGCCGCTCGGCGTAGCTCGCTCCCTGCGACAGTTCACCGGCCGTGCCACCACCCTCGACGCTGAGGAAGATCGAGGACGAGGCCGTGTACGTCGGGCTCTGCAGCAGGGTGAAGCCCGCCGCGAGGCTGATGCAGAGAAGAGCAGTGCTGAGGAAGCTGCGCCAGTAGTGCCGGACGATCCTGAGGTAGTCCTGCAGCTCCATATGTCATCCTTGTCAACCAGCGACCCCTCGTCCTGCTGGGGAGTCTTCAACCGATACGTTGGTGGGACGCGCTATCATCCTCGGGCCTAGAATACGGCATGGTTACGCCAGTAACCTAACGACGTTGGCCACACGAATGGCAACTGACCCCTGCGAACACGGAAGTGAGGCCATGCGACTCCCTCGCGACACGACGCGTCTCAGCATCGTCGGACTGGTCGTCCTGGCCCTTCTGGCTGTTGGCCTGAGCGTCGCGGCGCTTCGGCAACCGGGCCGCGTGACCGCGACGCCTGCACCCGCGCAGTCGTCAACGACCGTCCCGCCGACAGCGTCGCCGGCCACAGACTCCTCGCCAGCCCAGAGCTCCACCCCGGCCCCTTCCTCGGCGACCAGCAGCGCCACCCCGTCGTCGACACCCGTGACCCCCCGCACGGTCGTGATCGTGGGCGACTCGTACTCGCTCGGCGCGTCCACGCAGACGTGGGTCGGCCCGGTCGCCGAGAAGCTCGGTTGGACCACTGTGGTCAACCTGTCGTCCCCGGGACGCGGCTACCTCGCCACCCCCAGGCAGTGCGACTTCGTGCCCTGCGCCACGTTCGAAGGCACGATCCCGAAGGTGGTGGAGTCGCAGCCTGACGTTGTGGTCACCTTCGGCGGCTTCGCCGACGGCGACTTCAGCATCACCGCCCTGACTGCCGACTACTACCGGACGCTTCGCGCGTCACTGCCCGGCACCCAAATCGTCGCCCTCTCACCGGTCACCACCGAGGCGGGCCCGGCGCCCTACTGGCTCACCTTGCACTCACAGAGCATCCGCGACGGCGTCGAGGCGGTCGGGGGCACGTTCGTCGACCTGGGCCAGCCCGGGCTCGGCAACGGCGAAGCCCTGTCGGCCGAGGCGCATGCCGCGATCGCCCAGCGGGTCATCGACCGGCTCTCGCAAGGATGACGCGAAGGAAGCTGCGATGCGCGACCTGAAGATCGAGACCACCGAGATCCCGGGTCTGCTGATCGTGCGTCTGGGCCTGCAGTACAACGACGACGGCTGGTTCAAGGAAGATTGGCATCGCGCCAAGATGGTCGCGCTCGGTCTGCCCGACTTCGACCCGGTGCAACGCAACATCACCCATGTCGTCGCCCGCGGCACCACGCGCGGGTTCCTCGCCGAACCGTGGGACCGGCTGGTCAGCGTCGTGCAGGGTCGGGCGATGGGCGCCTGGGTCGACCTGCGGGCCGGCGAGGGTTTCGGCCGCACCGTCACCTGCGACCTCGACCTTTCCACTGCGGTCTTCGTCCCCCGCGGAGTCGCGAACGCCCACCAGGTGCTCGAGGACGACACCACCTTCACCTACCTGCTCGAGCACCACTGGACCCCTCAGGGACGCAGCCGGGCCTCCGCCGTCAACCTGTTCGATCCCGATCTCGCCATCCCGTGGCCCATCGGACGCCATCAGGCGATCGTCGCCCATCGAGACAAGTTCCATCCCATGCTGGCAGACGCCAAACCCGTTGCGCCTCGTCGGGCGCTGGTCGTCGGCACCGAGAGCCGACTCGGCCGTGCCCTGCTGGCCGAACTGCCGGGCGCCGACGGCCAGCCCACGTCGGCGTTCGACCCGGACGCGTCCGAGCCGGTCGACATCTCTGCTTATGACACGATCATCAACGCTCACGGTGACACCGGCACCGGGTTGGCCGAGTCAACCAGTTCTCCCAAGAACTGGCGGACGGCCGCAGCCCGCGCCCACCGGCTCACCGACATCGCCCGCCGCCACCACCTGCGCTATGTGCACATCTCGACCGACTGCGTCTTCGATCGCTCCGCCCCTGAGCACTCCGAGGACGACCATCTCAGCGTGAGCGACCCGCACGCCCAGACGCTGATAGCCGGTGAACTCGTCGCCGCCGGCGTGCACCGCCACCTGATCATCCGCACCGGCTGGGTGATCGGGCGCGACGAGGGCTTCGTCGAGCAGATGGTGACGGCCGCCCGGCGCGGCCAGCGTCCCGAAGTGGTCGGCGACCAGTACGGACGCCTCACCTTCGCAGGTCAACTGGCGGCCGGTATCACCCACCTGCTCAACGCCGGCGCCCCGGCCGGGGTCTACAACATCACCGGCGACGGGCCCGTGGTGAGCTGGGCCGAGGTGGCTCGTCGCATCTTTCAGCTCGCCGGCGCCGACCCCGGCAGGGTGCAGGCGATCGCCGGCCCCGCGTCCGGCGGCACCGAGTCGCCGGCGGACGATGGCGTGCTCAGCCTGAAGCGCATCAAGGCCAGCGGGTTCCACCCCGGCAACTCGTGGCTCGACCTCGACACGCACATACCTGGCCTGCTGGGCAGCGTCCGTCGCCCTGCCCAGGCCACCGTCAACGTCACGGCTGGCGCTGGTGAGAGCGCACCGACCTACCGGGTGCTGTTCGTCTGCACCGCGAACATCTGCCGCTCGGCCTACGCCGACGTCGTCGCGCAGCGGGACGCACCTGCGGGAGTGACGTTCAACTCCGCCGGCATCCGGGCCCTGGTCGGCGAGGGAATCGACCCCCCGATGGCTGCACTGGTTGCCGGCCGCGGCGACCCGACCGCGCACCGCGCCCGGCAACTCACCCGCGAACTGGTCGCCGCATCTGACCTGATCATCACCATGGATACCGACCACCGCCGTTACATCCTCGACGAGTGGCCGGCGTTGGGACGCAAGGCGTTCGTGATCGGTCACGTCGCCCGCGAAATGACACGACTGCCCGACGACGTCACACTCGACACGCTGGTCGAGCACCTCTGGCGGAACCGCACCGCCCAGATCAACGACGGAGTGCCTGACCCGTATCGGCGGGGGGACGCGGCGGCCGCGTCCGCGGCAGGCACGATCGACCGGCACCTGACGGCGATCGTCAGCGGGTTCAGAGCCCGCGCCCGGCGATGTCATCGTCATGGCTGAGGGTACCTACGAGGGGAAGTTCGTCGCGAACACCGCCGGCACTTCCGAGCGGCCGATCTACCTGTGCGGCGACGAGCACACCGTCATCGACGGCGGGAGCGTGACCGGCGGATATGGGCTGCACCTGGACGGCGCGAACTGGTGGCGACTCCTCGGGTTCCAGGTGACGAATGCGCAAAAGGGCATCGTGCTCGACGCCACCAATCACTCCGCGCTGCAGCACCTCACGGTCGACCACATCGGCGACGAAGCCATCCATCTGCGCACCCACTCGGCGGACAACCTGGTCATGGAGTGCGTGGTGAGCGACACCGGGCTGCGCCGAGAGAAATTCGGCGAGGGAATCTACGTCGGAACGGCGGTATCGAACTGGGAGAAGATCACCGGCGGACTACCCGACGAATCCGACCGCAACACCATCTGGGGCAACCAGATCTCAGCGACGACCGCAATCGGATCACCGGAGGTCGGAAATGCGCAAGCTCGTGC
This sequence comes from Propionibacterium sp., assembly GCA_022837595.1. Taxonomy (GTDB): domain Bacteria; phylum Actinomycetota; class Actinomycetes; order Propionibacteriales; family Propionibacteriaceae; genus Brooklawnia. The sequence continues at coordinate 4,443 of JALHFX010000018.1, read as the reverse complement.
TGTCAATGTTCGTCAGCCTCGACGGTTACACCGAGGTACCCGGCGGCGAGTTCGTCGGGCCGGCCTGGTCGTCCGATCTGGACGCGTGGACGGCCAGCCACGCCGACCGGTTCGACACCTTGGTCTACGGCTATGGCGGCTGGCGCGCCATGTCGGAGTACTGGCCGCACGCCGAGCAGCAGGCCGAGGGCGGGCAGGTCGCCGACTTCATGAATTCGACCCGCAAGTTGGTCTTCTCGCGCGAGCACACCGATCTGGATGCCTGGCAGAACTCGGAGTTGGCCGACGGCCCACTCGCCGAGGTCATCGCAGCCGAGAAGCAGCGCGAGACGGGCAAGGACATGGTCGTCTTCGCGGGCGCCCGCTTCGCCCAGACCGTGATGCGCGCCGACCTCTTCGACGAGTACGCGATCCTGACGCTGCCCCAGCTATTCGGCGGCGGCCAGCGGCTCTTCGAGAACCATGGGCTGCGGCGCGAGCTGTCGTTGATCGAGTCGAAGGTATTCGACACCGGCGCGGTGCTCAGCCGCTACGGCGTGAACCGCTGAGGTCTTCACCCCGGAGCGTCGTACCCGCGCTCCGCCATGGCGCTGAGCCAGTGGCAGTAATGTCCTAATGATTGAGACATAAGGACATTGCGCCGACCGCACCGGGGCGAAGCTCCGCTCTGGAAGACTTCATCCATGCCAAAGCTCAATCCCGGACCGATGGTCGGCTTCGGACGCAAGATCACCTGGCTGGCGATCAAGACCGCCGATCGCGATCTGGTGGCGCGCACCTTCCCGCTCGCCGAGACGATGGAAACCGACTGGGAGACCGCGGTCGACGAGGCCTACGCCGATCTGGTGCTGGTCACCCCTTCCCTGGCCGGGCAGGGCGGCCAGTGGGTGCTCGCCGCCGGGGACGCCCTCGCCCCGATCGGCGGCGCCTTGTGGCTCTCGCAGGCATTGCGCACCGAGGTGCAACTCTTCGCCACCCACCGGGTCTCGGGCAGCGTCGAGTGGGCGCGCTGCCTGAACGGCCGGCTGCGCCGCCACTTCGCCAAGGACGACGGCGTGCTGCGGGCCTGGGTGGGCGTCCCGGACGAGGCCGAGTTGGCGCTCGGCATGCCGTCGCTGCAAGGCCTGGATTCACTGGCCGAGGTCGGGCGGCGGGACGCGGCGGCACTCGCTGCCGGGCGTCCCAACGATGCCCACCAGTGGCTGCTGATCGGTGAGGATGACGTCCTCAAGCTCGCCGCCGACTGGAGCCTCGACCCCGACGCACTGGACGACCGACGCGGCCCCGGCGCCCCGCTCATCGGGGCACCCACCTGGCCGGTCGACTGAGAACAAGGAGCAGCACCATGCCGTTCGAACCCACCGAGACCTATCCCGACCCGCGGCTGCGCGTCCTGAAGCCGGCCGCCGAGGGGCTCTTCGTCTTCAACTCCGCGGTCGAGAGGCTCGCCGACGGCTGCCGCTGGGCCGAGGGCCCGGTCTGGTTCGGCGACCACGGCTGCCTGGTCTGGAGCGACATCCCCCACGACCGCATGCTGCGCTGGGACGAACGCAGCGGCACCGTCCAGGTCTTCCGATCGCCCTCCCACTACGCCAATGGCAATACCCGCGATCAGCAGGGCCGACTGATCAGCTGCGAACACCAGACCGCCCGCGTGACCCGTACCGAACCAGACGGCTCCATCACCGTGCTCGCCGACCCGCACGACGGGCGGCCACTGAACTCACCCAACGACGTCGTGGTGAGCAGTGACGGCGCGGTCTGGTTCAGCGACCCGCACTATGGGCTCACTTCACGCTATGAGGGCGGTGGCGCCGACCGCGAGCAGCGTCCCGGCTGGGTCTACCGCATCGACCCCGATAGCGGCTCGGTCGACGCCGTGGTCACCGAGCTCGAGGCACCCAACGGGCTCGCCTTCGCCCCCGACGAGCGCACGCTCTACATCGTCGATTCCGGGGACGGCGGCATCTACCGCTGGGACGTCGCCACCGGTGGCCCGCCGACCCAGTTCGTTGCGGGCGGCGATGGGCAACCCGACGGCCTGCGGGTGGACGAGCGGGGCAACCTGTGGTGCGGCTGGGGTGGTTCGCCCGACGACAATGGGGTGCGCGTCTACTCCCCCGACGCCGAACTCATCGCCTTCATCGACCTCCCCGCCCGCTGCGCGAACCTCACCTTCGGTGGCCTGCGCGGCGACCGGCTCTTCATGGCCTGCTGCACGTCGATCTATTCGGTCTTCACCGGCGTCCGCGGCGCAGTGCGCTGAGCTCAGAACAGCGACAGGCTCTGCGGCAGCCGATCGGTCTGGAAGAGCCGCGTGAAGCTGCGCACCGCGTCCTGCTCGCCGCGCACCCGGCCGACTGCGGCCAAGTCGAGCGGTGAGGACAGCCCGAAGTAGATCGAGCCCAGGCCCTCGATGTCGATCACCGCATCTGGTTCGGCATCGGTGCGCGCCACCTCGACCCGACCATCCGCGGCCTCGATTCGGTAGTTCCCGGACGCGAAGCCCAGCGGGTCGTCCACTCCGAGCACCAGCTCACCTTCGTGATCGAAGCCGCGCTGACGCAACGCCGAGGCCGCATCCAAAACCCTTAGCCAGATCGCATCGGTGCTGCCGGTGACCTTGACCACCCGCGGGTCGACCAACGCATGCGGCAGGATCGCCCCCGCATACGACTTGGGGTACTTCACCTTCTCGACCAGGTCGAGATCGCCCAGCAACTGCCACAGCCCCAACTCGGCCTCGGGGTTGGTGGCGACGAGTTCGTGTAGCTTCACCACATCTTCGTCGTCGACGTGAGTGAAGATCGCGAAACCGTCGACGCCACCGGCGGCGTCATAGTGCAGCACCGCGCGCAGATCGTTGTTCGGCCCCGACTTCTCCCAATCCCACTCACCGGTGAACATCGGCCAGTAGAAGGCCGGTCGGGCATGCGATCCGGTCTGCTGGGCGTGGAACTGGTCGCAGACCTGTCGGTAGACATCCTCGAGCTTCCGCGGATCGGCGAACTCGACCCGCTCGGCCACCCGCTCGCGCAGCCGGAACCTCGAGTCGGTCTGCACCTCGATCGACTCGCGCCGGGTGGCGACGCCGAAGCCGAAACGCCCGTAGATCGCCCCCTCGCTTGCCGTGAGGGTGGCGAAGGCCAGCCCACGCTCGGCCGCATCGGCGAGGTCGCGGGTCACCAACTCGCGCATCAGGCCGCGCCGGCGGTGGGTGGGACGCACGGTGACATCGCTGATGAAATCGGCCTTCGCCAGGTTGCCGTTGCCGGTGTTGAGCGTCGCATCGAAACTCGCCAGCGTGGCGACCGGAAAGTCGGCGGGCAGCCCGTGCTCGCGTCCGGGCGCGTAGGCGGCCAGCATCCGCTGCCCATCGGCGCAGCCGGTGCCCCACCAGCGCGCCAGGTGCTCGTCGGACGCCGCGGTCTCGTGGAAACCCATCCGCACCGCGCGCAGGAAGGCCTTGCCCGCCTCGGTCATCTCACCGGACGCAGCCAGCCGCTCATAACGGTATTCGCTCACCTGGCGAGACTAGCGCGTCGCGTACCTATCGACTTTCATCACGGTGCGTCCACCCGGCCGGGCAGCCGCCCCCAGCCCGGGCGAGAATGGCGGAAAGGGTTCGCACGGGAAGGAGAACGACGATGCGCCGAGCACGGGCCTTCTGGCTGGCACTGTTCATGACCATGGCGGCGGTGCCGATCGTCACCGCGCCGCCCGCCAGCGCCTGCAGCTGCGTCGGGTACAACTTCGAAGAGGCGGTCGAATCGGCCGATCTGATCGCGGACGCAAGGGTGCGCGAGCGGCTTTCCCCGCTGCCTGGTGAAGCCAGCTATGACGTCGTGGTTGACCGGGTCTGGAAGGGCGAAGAACGCCGGCAGATCGTGCTACGGACCAACGACCAGACGACGGCCTGTGGGCTCGGACGGCTGCCCGCTGGCTACGAGCTGCGATTGTGGGCCCACGGCGAGGACGGCCGGTACTCGATGAGTTGGTGCGCCTATCCGGTCGACGGCGACTACCAAACCGAACCCGAACGGCTGACCGCGATGCTGGGTGAACCGACCGACCTCACTGGTGAGCCGACCTCACTTAGGCGCTCCTGGGTGATCGCCGGGGTCAGCGTCCCGGTGATCGTGCTCACCACCGGACTGATCATCTGGCTCGTGCAGCAGCGCCGCGGCCAGCGTCGATGAAAGGCGGAGTGATTCCCTTGCGTCGAGCTCGAGCGTTCTGGCTGGCGCTGTTCCTGACCCTGGCTGCCGTGCCGGTGGTCACTGCCCAACCCGCCTCCGCCTGCATCTGTGAAAACCTGACCCTGGAAGAAGCGGCTGAGCGCGCGGTCAAGTCCAACGCGGTGGTGTACGAGTGATTCTTCGTTTCATGCGGTGAGTTGGGCTGGTTCCTCCTGGTCGGTGTCGCCGTGGACGAGGGTGAGGC
>JALHFX010000104.1:16134-22533 GCA_022837595.1 Propionibacterium sp. | reverse complement strand
TTCGATGATGCCTTCATCACATCGGCCAAGCGGGCACGACGCCGATCGTTGAGCCAGGCGCCAGCCGCCGTCGGCGCCCTTGACCGATCCCACCCAAAGTTCGGGGCGATTCTGGCACTGGTTCGGCGTCCGCATGCAATCTCCACGAGGGCTGCAGGTTGAGCCTCGCTGTGAGCCGAGCCGTGATGTTCCACAATGTGGTGCTGGCCGTGCCGTTTCCCCGCTATCTGGACCGCGGCTGCTCCCGACCGGATCCTTACTTCCCGCAGAAAAGGGACTCATATGTCGGATCGAGCCGTCCGGTTAGTGCCCCAAAACGCCCCTGCCCGAACCCGTGACAAGCACAGACACTTGTACCCTCGACCGAAGTGTGGAACTCAGGTATCAGGATCGATGATGGGCCGCTCGTCCAGTGGGCTATCTGCATCAACGTCAAAGGAGTTCTCGACCTCGGGGGCGAGCGTTGCGGAAGTCGCAGGCTTGACCGATTCAGCTCAGCGCCGTGGCCACGTTGCCGATGAGCATGGTCATCGTGCTGGTACCGCTTCAGTTGATCAGAAGGCCAGCAGCCGACGCCGAGGCGGTCAGCCGGAAACAGGGGTTGGTTCGGGCTCGTTGCTCGCACGCGAACACCCGTGACTGGTCCCCAGATCGCTTTCCAGGCCCAGTTTCGTTCGCGAATAGGCATCTGGGGACCAGTCACGGGTGTTGGCCGGGTTTGCCCCGGTGCGATTCATCGTGGGGGCGTCCTTGCGAGTGGGGTCGTCTTCACATGTGAAGCAAATCTGTGCAGGATACGAGCGGAAAGTTGACGAACGTTCCGCTGTCCACCTCGCCAGCTCTATCAACCCAGGAACCGCCGCGTGTGGGTCTGGAGTTCCACAACGTAGGCTTGGATCGCGCACGGTGACAAGCATCAACACTCCTCAAACCGCTTCGTGTTTGTGCTGCAGGGCATGAATCGGGAGTCTGGATCTCATTCGACAGCCTGAGCTCGACGCGCGTGACCGACACCACCGAGCGACTACTTATCGGCAGATCGCCGGGATGCCACAGCGTATTCGATGCCGAGAACATGTAGTTGTGCGCCGCGGCACCTGTTCCAACCAGCGTCTTAACGCCGCAGCCAACGGGTGAGGTGCGGTTGGTCCCACCGACGTCAGCCGTTTCCGTTGCCAGGCCGCGCCAGCCGACCCTGCCGCCCCACTATGACATCCTCTCGAACGTTCGATGCGGCAATCCAGCGTCGACTTCTGCCAACCGGGTCACCGCACAGCGAGCAACACCCGATCAAATCCGCTCCGGCCCCACATCATCAACCCATCCAGCGCACTAACGTTGTGGGACTCGGGGCCCTCGGAATAGCGAAAAGCCCATTGTGGCAGCCGAATTGAACCTCATAGCAGGTGGAAGGTGTCGCGAGCCTCGAGCCAATCCACCGAGAAGTGACACGCAAGAAACCTCGGAACTTCATTGTCCCGAGGCTTCTTGCCACTCAGTCAAACACAGTGCCAGACCGCGTGAACACCCGGCCTCACTTTCGGGATCACCTGGGGACTGCGTAGTACTTGGTCTCCAGGAATTCTTCGATGCCCAGTTCGGAGCCTTCACGGCCGAGCCCCGACATTTTGACGCCACCGAACGGAGCCGCGGCATCGGAGATCAAGCCGGTGTTGATGCCGACCATGCCAGATTCGATACCTTCACCGAACCGCATGGCATGACCTAGATCGGCCGAGAAGACATACGAGGCCAAACCGAACTCGGTGTCGTTGGCCATCGCCAACGCCTCTTCTTCGGTCGCGAAGCTGATCACCGGGGCGAACGGTCCGAAGATCTCCTCACGGTGAATCCGCGCGTCCGGGGTGATACCGCTGATCACGGTGGGCTCCATGAAATAGCCGGGGCGATCGATGGCGTTGCCGCCGGTCGCGACCTTTCCGCCCCTGTCGATCGCGTCTTGTACCAACCTCAGGACTGCCGCGCGCTGCGTGGCGTCGATCAGTGGGCCGGTGGTCACGCCCTCTTCGAGGCCGTACCCCACTGTGAGCGCGGCCATCTGCTCGGCGAACCGGCGGGTGAACTCCTCGACGAGAGACTCGTGCACCAGGAGTCGATTACTCGCGATGCAGGACTCTCCGACATTGCGCATCTTGGCGTCCATCGCACCTTTCACGGCCAGATCCAGATCGGCATCGGCAAGTACGACCAGGGGAGCGTTGCCGCCAAGTTCCATCGATGTGCGCAGCACCCGGTTCGCGGACTGTTGTAAGAGCCTGACGCCTACTTCGGTGGAGCCTGTGAAGGTGATTTTGCGCAGTCGGAGGTCATTGATGATCGGGGTGGTAGTAGCGCCGGAGCGATTCGTGGTGTACACATTCGCCACGCCTGCCGGCAAGCCGGCCTCCTGCAAGACGCTCGCCAGTAGGGTCGTGGTGAGTGGGGTCAGCTTGGCAGGCTTCAATATCACGGTGCAGCCCGCAGCCAGTGCTGGAGCCATTTTTCGGGTGAGCATGGCTAGCGGGAAATTCCATGGCGTGATCGCCAACACCGGACCGACGGGGATTTTGTCAGTGACGATTCGTCGACCGGAAGCCGGTGCGATGCCGTTGCTGCCATTGATCCGGCAGGCCTGCTCGGAGAACCAGCGCACATATTCGTTGCCGTAGGTGACTTCTCCGAGGCTCTCGGCAAAGGACTTGCCCATTTCCATCGTGATCAGGGTGGCGAAGAGATCCTTCTTCTGCTCGATCAGGGTGAAGATTCGACGAAGAATCTCTGCGCGCTCACGGGGATCAGTGGCAGCCCAAGCGGGTGCGGCGTCGCTCGCTGCATCCAAGGCCTGCAACGCCTGCTCGGGAGTGGCATCGGCCACCTCGGCGAAGATCTGACCTGTGGCCGGATTCTCAACCGGAACGGTGTTAGCGGTTTCTATCCATTCGCCACCGATGAACAGACCTTTGGGGAGCGCGCTGAGAACCCGCTGCTCACGCTCTTCGATACGTTCTGACATGTCTTCGATCTCCTGGTATTCGGTCCGGAACCTAGGTTTGGTGGCGGCTAGCCGGCCATATAGTGGCCGCCATTGACGGGGACGACCGCCCCGTTGACGAAGCTCGCGGCCTCAGAGCAGAGGAAGGCGATGACCGTGGCGACCTCTTCTGGACGGCCGTTGCGTCCGAGCGGAGTCTCCTCGGCCAGCACATCCCCCTTCTCGGCGAACGTGTCGGCGTTCATGCGGGTATCGATGAACCCGGGAGCGACGACGTTCACGCGGATCGCGCGGCGCCCGACCTCACCGACGATGCTCCGGGCCACCCCGATGATCGCTGTCTTCGAGGTAGCGTAGGCCGCCTTGCCAGGACTGCCGCGTCGGCCGGCGTCGGAGGAGAAGAGCACCACCGACCCGCCATCGGCCATCAGCGGCAGCAATTCGCGATTCAGCTGGAAGACCGCGCGCACGTTGATATTCATGATCCGATCCCAGTGTTCATCGGGCAGCAGGTCGATCGGCTCGCGTCCGATGATGCCCGCGGCCGGGATCAGCAAGTCGAGACCGTCCATCGTCGAACGGACGAGTGCTGAGAGCTCGGATACCTTAGCGCCATCGGTGAGATCGGCGGCGAAGGCCTCCACCTGCTCGGCGCCGGCGGCGCGGCATTGCTCGGCGGCGACCGCCAGCTTGTCCGCATCGAGATCGACCAACACTAAACGGGCGCCCTCCTTCGCGAGCAGGTGTGCGGTCGCCTTCCCGATACCGTTTGCCGCCCCAGTGATCACAGCGCGTCGATGCTCCAAATCCCAGTGCATCTGTTCAAGGCCTCCTTGCGCTCGTATGTATCCAGCTTAGTCTCCTTTGAGGCGAAAGATGTCGGACCGCGTTGCTCAGAATCCTGATGATTGGATACAATCTCCTGATCTAGATGGGATGCGCGCAACTGACGAGCGCGGCTTCTCAGAAAACCGGAGAGGTCCATGACTCACGAAGAAGTGCTCGTTCCAGCCGCACCGTGGAAACAGCTCAGCACCACCCAGGCCGACTGGGATGCGGCAGATCCGCAACTCCTACGGGCGATGCTCGTCCAGATGCAGATCATTCGCTCCTTCGAGGAGGTGGCACTGAAGCTCGCCTCCGAGGGCGCTCTGCACGGGCCCGCGCACTCCAGTATCGGTCAAGAAGGTGGCGCGGTTGGATCCATCATCGGTCTGCGGCCCAGCGATGGTGTGAACGGAACCCACCGCGGCCATCACCAATTCCTAGCCAAGGGCCTGAACTATCTGCGCGGCACCGATTTCGATCCGGAGAACCCGATCGACGACGAGGTGCACGCGTTCGTCAAGAAGACTCTGGCCGAGATCCTCGGTCTCGATCAGGGCTTCAGCCACGGCCGGGGCGGCTCCATGCACCTGCAGTGGCTGGAGGCCGGCAACCTGGGCACGAACGCGATCGTCGGCGGCGGTGTGCCGTTGGCCAACGGTTCGGCGTTCTGCCAGAAGTACATCCAGGCCGAAGATCCGCAGCCGGGTGGCTCCGATCTGACCGTGACCTACTTCGGTGACGGTGCCTCGAATATCGGCTCGACGCTGGAGACCATGAACCTGGCTTCGGCCTGGCATCTGCCGCTCTGCTTCTTCATTGAGAACAACATGTATGCGGTATCGACGTCGGTCTTCGAAGCGACGAACGAGCCGCGACTGTCCGCGCGAGCCTCCGGCTTCGGGATGCCTGCTTGGCGAGTCGATGGCATGGACCCGCTGGCGGTTTATCTGACCATGCAGCAAGCCGCCGAGCATATGCGCCAGGGTAAGGGCGCCGTGGTCGTCGAGGCCGAGGTCTACCGTTACTTCCACCAGAACGGTCCGTTCCCCGGCAGCGCGTTCGGCTACCGCGCCAAGGAAGAAGAGGCCGAGTGGCGTGAACGCGACGCGATCGCTCGCGTGGCCCGCGAACTCATCTCGCGCGGCAACCTCACTACGGAGATCTTCGACCAGATGGTCGAAACCATCGATGGTGTGATGGCCGGCCTGATGGACGAGTTCACCGAGGCAGACCCGGAATCGAAGCGTCCCAAGAAGCGCATCCGTCCCGAGCTGTGGCCCGATCCGTCCTTCGTTGACTACGGTATCCGCGGTGACGCGTCCGAGCTCGAGTCGTTGCAGGTGCTCGAAGACGATCAGGTCAGCTCGTGGCGTGAGGTCAAATTCGCCGACGCCGCGGCCGACGTGATGCAACGCCGGATGCAGACCGACTCGCGCTACGTCACCATGGGCGAAGACGTCCACAATCTGAAGGGCGGCACGAACGGTGTCACCCGCGGTCTGAAATCCGAGTTCGGTGATCGCATCTTGGGTACTCCGATCTGTGAGAACGGATTCGCCGGGCTCGCCGGGGGTATCGCGATGGACGGCCGCTATCGTCCGGTCGTCGAGTTCATGTACTCCGACTTCATGTGGGTGGCCGCAGACCAGGTCTTCAACCAGATCGGCAAGGCCCGCCATATGTTCGGCGGTGAGCACGGCATGCCGCTGGTGCTGCGGTCGAAGTGCGCGATGGGCGCCGGATACGGCTCCCAGCACTCGATGGATCCCGCCGGTGTATACGCCGCGCATCCGGGCTGGCGTATCGCCGCCCCATCGAACGCGTTCGACTATGTGGGTCTGATGAATGCCGCCCTGGCGCTCGAGGATCCGGTCATGGTGATCGAGCATGTCGATCTCTACGAGAAGATGGACCGGGTTCCCGAAGGCGACCTGGACTACATCATTCCGCCCGGCGTCGCGAAGATCCGCCGCACCGGTGGCGAGCTGACGATTCTCGCCTATCTAAACATGGTTGAGCTCTCCCTGGCTGCTGTCGACGCCACCGGTATTGATGCCGAGGTGATCGACCTGCGTTGGCTCGACAGCGCATCGATGGACTGGGAGACGATCGGTAAGTCGATCAAGAAGACCAACAACGTGCTCTTGGTGGAGCAGGGGTCGCCGGGCCCGGGCTACACCAGCCGCATCGCCACTGAGATCACCGAGCGCTTCTTCGACTATCTCGATCAGCCGGTTCAGCGAGTCTATGGCTCGCAGTCGACACCAACGATCTCGAAGGTGCTGGAGCGGGCCGCGCTGGCCTACGAGCCCGAGATCGAGGCCGGTATCGCTCGTGTCCGTCGCAACCTGGGCCAGCAGGCCTGAACGGGAGAATGCTGAATCATGGCCACCGTTGTATTAATGCCGGCCGTTGTGGCCGATGCCGAGGATGCTGTGCTCACCGCATGGCTGGTCGCTGAGGGCGAAACCGTCACCAAAGGTCAGGCGCTCGCCGAGATCGAGACCGATAAGGCGAATGTTGAGGTCGAAGCCCAAGCCGAGGGGACGGTCGGACGCCTGGTCGGTGCCCCGGGTGAT
>JALHFX010000104.1:0-16129 GCA_022837595.1 Propionibacterium sp. | reverse complement strand
GGCGCCGATCGCGGTACTGCTCGGTGCGGGCGAGGACGCTTCGGCCATGGCCGAGGCTCTGGGCGAACAAGCCCCGGCCGCTGCCACTGCGCCAGTCGCCGCTGCCCCGCCCAACTCGTCCGCTGTTGAGGCTTCATCGTCCGCAGCTGAGGCACCCACGACGATCCGCAAGCCCGGCGAACGGATCTTCGCATCACCGCTCGCGCGCCGGATTGCCGCCGAGCATGATCTTGACATCGCGCTGATTCCCGGACGAGGACCCCGCGGCCGAGTCGTCCGCGCCGATGTGGAGGCGGCCATCGCCGGCCTCGGCCGCGCCGCTCGCCGCAGCGCCGCAGCCGAGCAGCGCCGCGCAGGCCGGTGTCGAGAAGCCGCGACGTGCCGAAACGTTCCCGAGTGAACCGGCGCCCGAAGCCGGTGGGGCGTACGAGGATATCCCGCTGACCGGCATGCGGCGGGCCATCGCACGGCGCCTGAGCGCGTCGAAGTCGACTGTCCCGCATTGGTACTTGTCGGTGGACGCCCAGCTGGACGCGCTCTTGGACTATCGCAGGCAACTCAACGAGTTCGGCCGGATCAAGATCAGCGTCAACGATCTGCTGATCAAGGCGATCGCATCCGCGCTGCAAGCAGTTCCCGAAGCCAACGCGGTGTGGAACGGCGATTCGATTCGCCGCTACTCGACAGTCGATATCTCGGTAGCAGTCTCCACTCCGGTCGGTCTGGTCACCCCGGTCGTCCGCGGCGTCGAGAAGCTCGGGATGAGCGCGCTGGCCCGGACCACCAAGGATCTGATCGAGCGTGGCCGCGATGGCAAACTCAAGCAGCACGAGATCGAGGGCGGTTCGTTCTCGATCAGCAACCTGGGGATGTACGGCGTACGCGACTTCTGCGCGATTATCAACCCGCCACAGTCGGCCATACTCGCCGTAGGCGCGGGGGAGCAGCGGCCGGTGATCACTGCCGGTGGTGAACTCGGCATCGCCACTGTGATGACGATGACACTATCGAGCGATCACCGAGTGATCGATGGATCGCTGGCCGCAGAGTTCATGCAGGTACTCAAGGCACGACTCGAGAACCCTGCGCTGCTGGCGCTGTGAGAGGACGAGTCATGAAAGCGGTTGTCAAATACGCTGCCGGCGCCGAGCATGTGAAGCTCCGGGAGATCCCGGAACCCACACCCGGGCCCGGTCAGGTGCTGCTCGAGGTCATCTATACCGGGGTCTGTGGCACAGACCTGCACGTGATGCGCGACGAGTACAAGGTGAACCCGCCGGTCGTGATGGGGCACGAAGTACTCGGGCGTGTTATTGAGGTTGGGTCAGTAGAAGATGCTGACCTGTGGCTGGGTAAGCGCGTGGTCACCGAGACCTTCTTCCGCTGCTGCGAGCGGTGTGAGATGTGCCGAGCAGGGCGCCGGAATATGTGTGAGGAACGCGAATCGATCGGTTCGTTCCGCGACGGCGGTTTCGCCGAGAAGCTGATCGTTCCGGTGCTGAACCTGCATGAGGTGCCCGCCGGGGTTCCCGATGAGATCGCTGCGTTGGCCGAGCCACTGGCGTGCACCTGTCATGCACTACTACTGCAGAGCTCGATCAAGGCAGGCCAAACCGTATTGGTTACCGGACCCGGCCCGATGGGCTATCTCGCGGCCCAGGTGAGCAGGGCCAGTGGTGCGAGAGTGACGTTGGCCGGTATCTCGGCCGACGCCGAGAAACTGGCCAGGCTCGCATCCGATGGCATCACGACCACGACCGAGACCCCTCCCGAATTGGCGTTCGACGTAGCAATGCGATGCGCGCGGTGAAACGCGGTGGGGCCTATATTCAGGTCGGTATCTTCGGCCACGATGTCTCGGTGCCGCTGGACATGCTGATCTTGCACGAATTGACGATGACGGCCGGGTTCTCGCATTCTCCGCGGGCCTGGGATCTCGCCTTGGAGTTGATGACCGACGACCGGCTCGATCTGGCTCCCTGTGTCGGGCCGGTATTCCCCATCGAGCAATGGGCGGATGCGCTGGCCGCCATCAGCGACGGCAAGACCATGAAAGTGCTGATCGACCCGAGGAGCCGATGATGGCGATTCCTGGACTTCGCGGCACAGACCACCTGGGGTTCACCGTCCCCAATCTGGAGGAGGCCCACGACTTCTTCGTCGACGTGCTCGGTTGCGAGTTCTTCTTCGAACTCGGGCCGTTCACCTCGAACGGCGGCACCTGGTTGTCGGAGCACGTCAATGTGGACGACCGGGCACGCTTCCGCAACCGGCACTATCGACTCGGCCATGGCTCGAACTTCGAGATCTTCGAATACGAACTTGAGGGACAGAACACCGAGCAACCACCCAATAGCGATGTGGGCGGTTTCCACCTGGCCTTCTACGTCGATGATCTGGACGCAGCCGTCGACTATCTGAGGTCGCAGGGAGTCGAAGTGCTGGGCGAACCGACGTCGAGCAGCGGAGCTAATCTCGGGCAGCGCTGGGTGTACTTCTTGTCGCCGTGGGGCATGCAGCTCGAGTTGGTGAGTTTTCCGCAGGGCAAGGCCTATCAGACCGGACGGTCGCGTCTGCTGTGGAGTCCGGTTCATCCAAAGGAATGAGCAAAGCGTCCCGGATCGTCGAACAATTACGCAGACAGATTCTGGACGGTGACCGGGCGCCCGGAACACGCCTGGGCCAGGAGTCTCTGGCTGCCGAGTTCACGGCCTCCCGGATGCCGATCCGCGAGGCGCTTCGCGCATTGGAAGCCGAGGGCCTCGTCACGATCAAGGCGCACTCGGGAGCCTGGGTTTCTGCGCTCCATCAAGAGGAGTTCGAGCAGTGCTATAAGCTGCGCGAGGTCGTCGAGCCCATGGTGATTGGCGAATCCGTGCCACTGCTGAGCGGTGCTCAGATCGATCAGATCGGCGAGCTGGCCGATCTGATCGACAACACCGGTGGGGCTGCAGATCTACGCTCGTTCCTGCGACTGGACAGGGAGTTCCATCTGCTCAGTTACGCGGGAGCAACCTACCCGTTCTTGACCGACTTGGTTACGCGGTTGTGGAATATGACGCAGCCCTACCGGCGAGAGCTCGTCCGTTTCATGCCCGCCGAATCCTTCCAGGCCACCTGTGCGGAGCATCACCTGATCGTGGATGCGCTGCGCAGCCGCGATATCGACGCCGCACAGACTTTGGTTCGCCTCCATATCCGTCGTACGCGAATCACCCTGAGCCGCTACGGTGAGGTGCTCTGGTCCTAAGCCTGGGTCCGCCGATTTCCCGCTGCTGCGCGTCACCTGGCGTGCACGCTGGCTGCGTTGTCTTCAGTCAGCGCACCCCGGTGCGCCTGGTTCGTCCGCCTTGCCATCGCACCCGCCAGGTGCCGCTCGCGACGCGGCTCATCGGCGGATCCAGGCTAAGACCCCGGCACTCGGCCTGCTAAGTTACCAATCACCAAGGCATCTGAAACACCTCGTCGTGTAAGGAGCAACAATGACTACCGCAGTGCTGGATCTGTTCAAGCTGGATGGCCGCCGTGCGATCGTCACCGGTGGCGGGCGAGGAATCGGTCAAGCCATTGCCGCCGCGCTTGGCGAGGCAGGAGCACAGGTTGCCTTGGTCGCACGCACAGCCCAGCAGCTGCAAGCAGCCACCCAGCTCGTGCCCAATTCAATAGCGGTTGCCGCCGATGTCATGAACGTCGACGCCGGTGCGCTGCTCGATGAATGCGAGGACGGACTAGAAGGTGTGGTGGACATCATCGTGCATGCTGCCGGGTTTCAGCATCGCGAACAGGCCGTGGACTTTCCCCGAGAACAATGGGAAAGCATCCTGCAGGTGCATTTGACCGCGCCCTTTTTAATCAGTCAAGAACTCGGCCGCCGCCAGCTGGCGGCCTCACGACCTGGTAGCCACGTCTTCATCGGTTCGCTCAACAACTTCCAGTCGGTCGTTCCCGATATCGTCGCCTATGCCGCAGCCAAGTCTGGAATCGGCGGTGTCATGCGGGCACTCAGCAAAGAGTGGTCGGGCAAGGGTATCCGCTGCAACGGCATCGCCCCGGGATGGGTACACACCGAACTCACCGAGACCCTCTTCTCGGACTGGTCACGGGCCAAATCGATCACCGATCGGATCCCAATGGGGCGGCTCGCCGAGCCGAGTGAGATAGCCTCAGTAGCCCTCTTCCTGGCGAGTAATGCCTCCAGCTACATCACCGGACAGATGCTCGTAGTCGATGGCGGCTGGACCACCGCCTGAGCCTCGATCCGAGCCGTAGCGGTGACATCTGACCCTGACTGAGGTTACGTTGGTGCCGTCGGACCACGGCGCGTCCGACTCGAATTGTCCCATTCGATATTGGGAGGAGACACCCCCATGAACCTCAGAACGAGTCGGCGCACGCTATTGGGCGGCGCATTTATCGTCGGAGTCGCGGCAGCTTGCTCCAAGTTCGAGGCATCACCTGAAGGGTCCGCGGACGCATCAGCAGGTGATGTAGCGAACCCGTGGGCCCGCGCGGATGCCATTCAGGACCAGGTACGCGCACCAAAGTTCGCCGACCGGGTCTTCAACATCGTTGACCACGGCGCTGTTGCTGACGGCCAGACCAACTGCACCGAAGCCTTCGCGGCCGCTATCGATGCCTGTAACCAGGCCGGTGGTGGTCAAGTGTTGGTGCCGGCAGGACGCTACTTCACCGGCCCTATCCACCTCAAGAGCAACGTCAATCTGTATCTGGCCGACGATGCGACGATCTTGTTCAGTACCGAACCGAGCGACTATCTGCCAGCGGTGCTGACGCGCTTCGAGGGCATGGAATTGTGGAATTATTCTCCGCTGATCTATGCATATGAGTGCACCAATGTCGCCGTGACTGGTGCGGGCACCCTCGACGGTCAGGCAGGCGAAACGAACTGGTGGCCGTGGAAGGGTAAGGAGGAGTATGGTTGGGTCAGTGGCGACCCGGAGCAGAGCGTTGCCCGTGACCGTTTGATCGATCAGGTGGCGAACGGCGTCCCGGTCGAAGACCGCGTGTACGGCAACGGAGACTTCTTGCGGTCGTCGTTCATTCAGCCTTATAAGTGCACGAACGTCTGGGTTCAGGGCGTAACGATCCTGCGTTCGCCGATGTGGGAAGTGCATCCGGTGCTGTGCGAGAACGTCCTGGTTGAAGGCGTCACCATTGACACCCATGGCCCGAACAACGACGGCTGTAATCCGGAGTGCTGCTCTCAGGTTGTGATCCAGGACAGCACCTTCGCCACGGGCGATGACTGTATTGCGATCAAGTCCGGGCGTAATGACGATGGTCGTCGAGTTGGCGTGCCCTCGACGGATCTGCTCGTCCAGCGCTGCAAGATGGCCGACGGGCACGGCGGGGTGACCATCGGCAGTGAAATGTCCGGTGGTGTGAGCAATGTCTATGTCCGCGACTGCCAGATGTCCAGTCCGAACCTCGACATCGCGTTGCGTTTCAAGACGAACGCGGTGCGGGGTGGGTATATCACCGACTTCTGGGCCAAGGACGTGACGATCGGCACGGTTGCGAAGGCTGTCATCGATGTCGACTTCGAGTACGAAGAGGGCCGTGATGGCGACCACCTACCCGAGGTCAGCGGCATCAACGTCTCCAATATGACGGTTGAGACTGCCGGGCAGTCGATGAATATCCGTGGCTATAGCGACGACTTCATCACCGGGCTGTATCTGACCGATGTCAACTTCGGCACCACCGCAAAGCCGCCGACGGTCGAGTATGTCAACGACATCGTTTTCATCAACGTGTACGAGAACGGAGTGCCGCTGGAGATCTCCTGACGGTTGCCGGACCGTCTTGCGAATCGTGCTTGTCAGGTGCACAGTTGACAGCGATGACTAGATCGCATTTCAGCACCCCTCGCTGTCCGTTGCGTCCTGATGACCCGTGCAGCCTTTGTCAACCGGGCGCCACTGGTCCACAGGATTGCGGGCTCGTCTATCTGGTGATGGACGACCCGGAGTTGCGTGAGGTCTACCGGCAGATGAGACGCGAGAGGAGGAAGCCACCCGTGGCTTCCTCCTCGAAAACGACTGACGTTTAGCTTAGGGATGCGCTGATCTTTTCGGCAGGTGCGGGGGTGGCGTGGGGACGCTGTGGGCTTGGGCTTGGGAGAATGGGTCATGGAGTTCGGGCAGCCTTCTTTCACTGATGTTGAGTACGGCAATCGTCGGCGGGTTTCGAAGCGCCGGTGGGTCGGGGTGATCGAGCCGTACTACTACACCGACACCAAGGGCAAGCGGGGTCGTAAGGCCAAGCCGGTCGAGACGATGCTGCGGATGTATCTGTTGCAGGTGTGGTTCTCGCTGGCTGATGAGGGTGTCGAGGACGCGATCTATGACTCTTATGCGATGCGCAGGTTCATGGGCTTGGACTTCGTGGTTGAGCAGGTTCCCGACGCGACCACGCTGCTGCACTTTCGTCACCTGCTGGAGAAGCACAAGTTGGGTGAGGCGTTGTTCACCGAGCAGAACCAGATCTTCGACAAACAAGGCTGGATCATGCGTGGCGGATCGATCGTGGACGCCACGATCATCGCGGCCCCGTCCTCGACGAAGAACGCTTCTGGCGCCAGGGATCCGGCGATGCACCAGACGAAGAAGGGCAACCAGTGGTATTTCGGGATGAAGGCCCATACCGGTGTTGATGCCGGGACCGGGTATGTCCACACGGTCACCGCTACGGCAGCGAATGTTCACGACTTGGATGAGGCGGCCCGTTTGGTGCGTGCCGATGACGAGGTCGTCTACGCCGATGCCGGCTATCAAGGAGCGGCGAAGCGGCCCGAGATTATCGGCGATGAGGACTTGTCGAAAGTCGAGTGGCGGATCGCTGCACGCAAGGGCGTGTTGAAGACGATGACCGAGCACGATCGTGGTGTTGAGTCAGGCAAGGCGTCGGTGCGGGCCAAGGTGAAGAACCTGAACCTTCTGCACGTGCTGTTCGCCTCGGCGAACTGGCTGATGCGGGCACGTGCCGTCGCCTTGAGTGGGTGACGGCCAGGCGTAAGCCTACCCGAAACCAGCCTCTTGACCCTGAAACTTGGGCCACAGGACGATGATGAGACTACCCAGGCCACGTCCAACCACCCCCAGCACCACCAGATCGTCGGCATACACCGACTGGTCCATAAATCAGCGGTTCCTTAGCCTTGATCCGCCGATGGGCCGCGTCGCGAGCGGCACCTGGCGGGTGCGATGGCAAGGCGGACGAAGGAGGCGCACCGGGGTGCGCTGACTGAGGACAACGCAGCAGGCGTGCACGCCAGGGGACGCGCAGCAGCGGAAAATCGGCGGATCCAGGCTTAGATGCTGCGGTCACTGCTTGGTGTCGTCGGTGCGGACGACTTCGACTCGCACTTTGGCTAGCGCTGTACCGATGGCAGCGAGCACGGTGATCACCGGAGCCATGAACAATGCGATCGCGCTGCCGGCCACGCCAACAGCGAGCGGCACGCTCATCAATTGACGGCCGTCGGGATGTCGAACGACGATGCGACGCACGGAGGCGTCTTGCCAGAGCTTCTTGATCGTATCGACCAGTTGGTTGCCCGGAACCTCGAAATCGTCGCGGGAGTCTGAATTGGAGCTGTCCTGAGTCATGTCTCGAAACTAACGACTATGGGCGCCCAGGTGAATAGATATGACGATATCCCGGGTATGAATAAGGGTCGGACGCTGTCGGCCGGCGAATCGTTGGCCGCTGGTGCACGGTGGTCTCCCGCTTATCCAGGCCCGCCGCAGCATGGGTTTGATCCGTTGTAGTTCGTCGCAGGTTAGTGCGACCTTGCCTGCCAGTGGTCAACGGGTTCATCGGTTCAGGCGCTGGCACCCCGATGACGATGCAAGGATTTAGGAGATATACCGCGACGGTGATATCTTGACATCAAGATACATTGCAGGATGGGGAAGCAGCATGAGTATTGACAGCTTTGGAGCCAAGGACTCACTTGAGGTCAACGGCACCACCTACGCTTACTATCGGCTCGACAAGGTTCCCGGCCACGAGCGCCTGCCGTTCAGCCTGAAGGTGCTGCTCGAGAACCTCCTGCGCACCGAGGACGGTGCGAACATCACGCACGACGACATCGCTTTCCTCGGCAAGTGGGTCGCCGATTCGCAGCCGAATCACGAGATCCAATTCACTCCGTCACGGGTGATCATGCAGGACTTCACCGGTGTACCTTGCGTGGTTGACCTCGCGACTATGCGCGAAGCGATGGCTGATCTGGGCGGCGACCCGTCCAAGATCAATCCACTCTCGCCCGCCGAGATGGTGATCGACCATTCAGTGATTGCCGATGCCTTCGGCTCCCCGCTGGCGCTGCAGCTGAACACCGATCTCGAATACCAGCGCAACCGTGAGCGCTATCAGTTCCTGCGTTGGGGGCAAACCGCGTTCGATGACTTCAAGGTCGTACCGCCGGGCACCGGCATCGTTCACCAGGTCAATATCGAGCATCTGGCCCGAGTTGTCTTCCCGCGGGAGATCAATGGCGAGCTCACCGCCTACCCGGATACCTGTGTGGGCACCGACTCGCACACCACCATGGTTAATGGTCTGGGCGTGGTCGGCTGGGGTGTCGGGGGTATCGAAGCGGAAGCCGCGATGCTGGGTCAGCCGATCTCGATGCTGATTCCTCGGGTCGTCGGGTTCAAACTGACCGGCAAGCTCCCTGAAGGCTCAACGGCTACCGACCTGGTGCTGACGATCACCGACCGGCTCCGCAAGCATGGCGTGGTAGGCAAATTCGTCGAGTTCTACGGTCCTGGCGTGGCAGAGGTGCCGCTGGCGAATCGCGCCACGATCGGTAACATGAGCCCCGAATATGGGTCAACTATCGCGATCTTCCCGATCGACCACGTCACCCTCGACTACCTACGGTTGACCGGGCGCAGCGAGGAACACGTCGCGCTGGTTGAGGCATACGCAAAGGCTCAGGGGCTTTGGTTCGATCCGGACGTCACGCCTGACTATTCGGAGTTCTTGGAACTGGATCTGTCGAGCGTGGTGCCTTCGATCGCCGGCCCCAAGCGTCCGCAGGATCGGATCGTGCTGGCCGAGGCAAAGAAGGTGTTCGCCGCGACGCTACCGACCTACACGTCTGAGCCGTCGGCGACGGTGGATGCGGTCATCGAAGGGGAGCCGGTGACGCTGGCGAATGGTCTGGTGGGCATCGCAGCGATCACTTCCTGTACGAATACCTCTAACCCGAGTGTCATGGTCGGCGCCGGTCTGGTTGCGAAAAAAGCCGTTGAGAAAGGGCTGCAGCGTAAGCCATGGGTGAAGACCACGCTGGCTCCCGGTTCGCAGGTGGTGACGAGCTATCTCGAACGCGCAGGGCTGATCCCTTATCTCGATCAACTCGGCTTCAACGTGGTCGGTTACGGGTGCACCACCTGCATCGGCAATTCAGGTCCGCTGATTCCCCAGGTGAGCAAGGCAGCCAATGCGGATGATCTCGTTGTCACTGCGGTGTTGTCGGGCAACCGCAACTTCGAGGGACGCATCAACCCCGACGTCAAGATGAACTATCTTGCGAGCCCGCCGCTGGTGGTCGTTTACGCGCTGGCCGGATCGATGGATGCAGATCTGACGACCGAACCGCTCGGACAAGACTCGCAGGGCAACGACGTCTACCTCAGCGATATCTGGCCGAGCCCTGCAGAAATCGAAGAGGTCATCGCGTCGTCCATCGATCCCCAGATGTACGTCAAATCGTATGCTGACGTCTTCACGGGCGACGAGCGCTGGCGGAGCCTTCCCACCCCGGAGGGGGAGATCTTCGAGTGGGACCCGGATTCGACCTATGTGCGCAAGCCACCGTATTTCGAAAACATGCCTGCCAAGCCGGCTCCGGTCACCGATATCTGCGGTGCTCGGGTGTTGCTGAAGCTCGGTGACTCGGTCACCACCGACCACATCAGCCCGGCGGGGTCCATCAAGGCGGATTCGCCGGCAGGCAGGTATTTGCGTGAGCACGGCGTCGAGCGCAAGGACTTCAATTCCTATGGCTCACGTCGCGGCAACCATGAGGTCATGATTCGTGGCACTTTCGCGAATATCCGGCTGCGCAACCAGCTCGCACCTGGTACCGAGGGTGGCTTCACCCTCCGCTGGTCATCTTGACAGGCAAGGAATACGGCTCGGGCAGCTCACGTGACTGGGCCGCCAAGGGCACCATGCTTCTGGGCGTGCGGGCCGTGATAGCCGAGAGCTACGAGCGTATCCATCGCTCCAATCTGATCGGCATGGGCGTACTCCCGCTGCAATTCCCGGCAGGAACGGACGCCGATTCGCTCGGGCTGAGTGGGGAGGAGACCTTCACGATCTCGGGTGTCACCGAGCTCAACAAGGGGGTCATCCCTGAGACGGTGAAGGTAACCGCCACCGCTTCCGATGGCAAGGTGACGAACTTCGATGCACTAGTGCGCATCGATACCCCAGGTGAGCTCAACTACTACCTGAACGGCGGCATCATGCAATATGTGCTGCGCAGTCTGAAGGGTTGATAGTCCCGAGCTCGGGACTTTTGAATCGAGCCGCGGCCGGCAGTATCACGCCAGATACTGCCGGCCGCGGCTCGGTGCTATTCGATGAACAGGGATTTCTCGGCGCGTCTGGCTTCTTCTCAGCGTCTGGTGTCGGACAGGAAGGTGCTGATGGATTCGCTCATGTGTTCGCTCCTGTCAGTTCGGCGCGCAATAGTTCGGCTACTGCGTGCAACTGGTTGGGTGAGGGTTTGGTCCGGGGCCAGAAGAACCCCCTCAAGCCGTCACCTTTGCTGCGGGGCACGACGTGGATATGGAAGTGGGGTACCGATTGACTGACGATGTTGTTGTTGGCGATGAAGGTGCCCTGGGCGCCGAGTGCCCCACGCTGAGCCAGGCCTACGGTGCGAACTGTCATGAGGATCTCGGTGTAGTGGTCTTCGGGCAGCTCGTAGAGCGTTTCAAAATGTTCGACCGGGCAGACCAACGTGTGTCCAGGAAAAAGCGGCCTGACGTCGAGAAAGGCGATCGTGCGCTCGGTGCGCAGGATCACTTCAGCAGGTAGGTCCCCGGCGATGATCTGGTCGAAAACATCCATGCGATCAATTCTGCGCCCGGCGGCGAATTGCTGAGACGGTGAGTGGCTTAGCGCGCCAGACGGCCACCGGAGCATTTTTGTCAGTGGCATCGTGCATACTTGAATCAATCGAACAAAGGTTCGAGATGCTTTCAAGTATGAGGAGGACGAGATGACTGCCATCGCTCATCGGCCGGCCGACCAGTTCTCGGTGCAAGTCTTTGTCCCGCAGGGGTGGCCGGAGGCCGTCCAAGCCCCCGGAACCCCAGAATGGAAGGAGTCGGCCACCAGTTGGTTGCTCGGCTGCTGTCCGTCCGACTATCGGGACTATCCGGTGTTGCATCGCCACCCGGGGATATTGGCGCGGTTCGCCGCTGATTTCGTGGAGCGTCAGATTCAGGCAAGTCGTGAACTACGTTCCAATGATCAACCGAGCTTGCTGGACGAAGAGGCCGCGGAGCTTCATCTCCTCGCGACTCGAAAAGCCATCGCTCTGGTGGAGGAGGCCCTGCGAGGCAAGATCTTCATTCGCAGCACCACGCGGTGAGCTCGGTCGGGTGTCGAGTACGACTGTGCTCCGAGATCTTGGGTGCGAGAACACGCCGGGTTGCTGAAAGCAGGCGAAGTGCGCTGAACAACGGTCGTAGTGCCGGTATCGTCAAACCATGCCCTTGTTGGATTCGATCAACCAGCCCAGTGACCTGCGCGCGTTGCAGCGTCAGCAACTGCACGACCTCGCATCGGAGATCAGGCAGTTTCTGATCTCCAACGTGAGCCTCACTGGCGGCCATCTGGGGCCGAACCTTGGCGTTGTCGAGCTAACTCTTGCTCTGCACCTAACCTTCGATTCGCCACGTGACCCGATCATCTTCGATACCGGGCACCAAAGCTATGTGCACAAGATCCTCACCGGACGCCGCGACGATTTCGCCTCGTTACGTCAAAAGGATGGCCTGTCGGGGTATCCGCGTCGGGCCGAATCCGAACATGACTGGGTTGAGAACTCGCATGCGTCCACCGCGTTGAGTTGGGCGGAGGGGATGTTGGAGGGTTTCCGGCTCCGTGGTGAAACTGATCGGTCAGTGGTTGCGGTGATCGGTGATGGAGCATTGACTGGCGGCATGGCGTGGGAATCGCTCAACAACATTGCGACCGCTGACGATCTGCCGTTGGTGATCGTGGTCAATGACAATGGACGTTCCTACGCTCCGACTGTTGGTGGATTGTCTCGCTACCTCGGGGCGATCCGTACTGATCCGCGTTATGAGCCGACACTGGAGACGATCAAGGCCCAGATGCGCAGGGCACCGTTCGGGCGCACCGCCTACGACGTCTTGCATGGCATGAAATCAGGTCTGAAGGATGTGCTGGCGCCACAAGCCTTGTTCAGTGATCTCGGTTTGAAATACCTGGGCCCGGTCGACGGCCACGATATTGATGCACTGACGCAGGCGCTGGAGCTGGCGAAGGGTTTCCGCCGACCAGTGATCGTCCATGTCATCACGAAGAAAGGCCGGGGCTTCAAGGCCGCAGAATTGGACAAGGCTGATCATTTTCACACGGTTGGTCGCATTGATTCCACGACGGGCGAGCCGATAGGCGCGCCGGTTCGGGCGACCTGGACCGATGCCTTTGCACAGCAAATGATGAATGTCGCCGACAGTCATCCCAATGTCGTGGCGCTCACGGCAGCGATGCTGCACCCGGTCGGATTGACTCGTTTCGCGCAGGCCTATCCCGAGCGGACCTTCGATGTGGGAATCGCTGAACAGCATGCGATGACGATGGCTGCTGGATTGGCCCAGGCCGGTATGCACCCGGTCTTCGCCGTCTACTCGACTTTCCTCAACCGTGCGTTCGATCAGTTGTTGATGGACGTGGGTATGCATCGACTCGGCGTGACCGTCGTGCTTGACCGAGCCGGTGTGACCGGTCCGGACGGTCCCAGCCACAATGGCGTCTGGGACGTCTCGATTGCGGGGATCGTTCCCGGGCTCATGCTCGCCAGTCCTCGCGATCAACTCCGATTCACCGAGGTTTTCAATCAAGCTATCGAAATCGATGATGCCCCCACCGTAATCCGCTACAGCAAGGAGAAGCTTCCCGACCCCATTCCGGCGATCAGCCGTCGCGGTGGCATCGATGTGCTTTCGGCCGACGAGGACGCCGATGTCCTGGTGGTCGCGTGGGGCGCGATGTGTTCGCGAGCACTCAAGGCCGCTGAGCTGCTGCGGGCAGAAGGGATCACTGCGACGGTGGTCGATCCGGTCTGGGGGCTGCCGGTCAATGCTGCACTGGTCGAGATGACCCGCGCCCACCGGCTGGTCGTCACGTTCGAGGACAACTTGATCGTCGGAGGTCTGGGGTCACACCTCGAACTTGCTATGGACGCTGCGGGTGTGGATGTGCCGGTGCGCCAATTCGGTGTTCCGCAAAGCTATCTGCAGCAAGCTACTCGCAACGAGATCTTGTCTGAGATCGGGTTGACCGAGCAGGCAATCGCTCGCCAGATCACGAAGATCATGACGACCATTGTTGACCCGCTATATCAGTAGATCGGTTGCGACGTCCGGCGGCCGTGCAGCCGCTCAGCTGAGCTCTTCTAGGACCAGCGGGATGATGAACTCCTGTTGCCACGGGCGAGCGTTATGTGTAGTGAGCTGATCGGTCATGGACGCCGCGTCCAGCGACGGCTCCAGCTCCCAGAGCAAATGCCTGAGCGCGTCCGGAGAGATGAGGTTCTCGACCGGAAGATTGAGCTCCTCGGCGAGTTGAACCACTGCTGGCCGCACCCGTTCCCAACGATGCCAGGCCTGCGGGTTGGTCCGTTCCCAGTTACGCGGAGCGGGAATATCTCTGTTTACGGGACGTGCCGCTGGCAGTTGGCTTTTCGGTAATTCGGCAACGCGCTCGAGGGCTGCGAGCCATTCTGACTGGTGCGCGCGGGCTTGGCGGCGTTTGAAACCGTCGATGCGGCGCAACTCGCGGACGGTGGGTAGATCGGGCTCTGCGCGGGTGACCATTGCGGCGAGCTCGGTGATGGCCCGGTCTTGCAGGATTCTCGAGGGCGCTTTGTCATGCTGGCGGGCGATCTGGTCGCGCATCGTCCAGAGCTCTCGCACGATCGCCAGGCCTCGCGGGCTGTGGACGTGATGTGAGCCGGAGGTACGCCGCCACGGCTCCGGATGGTCCGGAACCGGACGCACCGCCCACTCGCAGAGCCATTCGAACTCCTGCCGGGCCCATTCCTGCTTGCCTGCGGCTGTCAGTTCCTCGCTCAACTGCGTGCGCAGCTCATGTAGGAGCTCGACATCAAGTGCTGCGTAGGTAAGCCACTCGTCCGGGATCGGGCGACGTGACCAGTCGGCTGCGGAGTGCTCTTTGAGAAGCCTGACGCCACAGTAGCGTCCGGCCAGTGCCGCCAGCCCGACCCTTGGTAGGCCGAGTAGGCGCCCAGCCAGCTCCGTGTCAAAGAGCTGAGTTGGCCGCAGGCCGAGCTGCACGAGGTTGTGCAGATCCTGGGTCGCGGCATGGATGATCCACTCTTGGTCACCGATCAGTTCTTGTAGCGCGCCGAGCTGGGCCACCTCGGCGTCGTTGGCCTGGAAAGCTGTCGGATCGATCAAGACGATGCCCGCACCGGGACGCTTGAGCTGTAGCAAGTAGGCCTTGGACGAGTAGCGGAAGCTTTGGGCGCGCTCGACATCAATGGCAACCGGTCCATGGCCGGCCTGAAGCGCGGCTATCGCTTCTTGCTGGGCTTGGGGATCGTCCACGACCGGCGGGACGCCAGAGGTCGGTGAGGCCAGGACTGGCAGATCCGCCAAGTCCTGTTCGGGGGCACTGCTCATTGTTGTTCCAGTCGCGTCGTCAAGGAGATGATGCCATCGGCAATCGGAGGCAGCCCGGCCGTCATGCACAGCAAAGACTGCCAGGCCGCCAGATGCGGCATGATGTCGACGGTTTGATTGAACTCTGGTGTCCATGAGGCCCGGATCTCTATCTCCGCGCGATCGGCTTCGCCGGCCAACTCGCCGAAACTGCGGCTGGAGACCGCGGTGACCGTTCCCGAGGCGTCGTGATAGCCGGCACCGTTCGTATCGAGGGCCTCGGTCAGCCACGTCCAGCCGACTTCAGCAAGTAGGGGGTCGGTGACCATTTCCAGGTCGACGTCTGCCTGGGCGAAGCTGACGCAGCGATGGGCGCCGTTCCAGGCTTGATTACCACTCGGGTCGTGCAGGACGATCAGACGTCCGGTACCGATCTCGTCATCCGCGGTGGCCAAGATGGTCGCCTCAATGGCGTAGGCGTAGGGAGAAATGCGCTGGGGTGCGGGAATTTGCTCGACCTGCACCTCGGGACGCCAGTTGAACGATTCGATGGCGTCGGTGATGCGTTCGAAGGATGAGCTAGGACTCATCGCCTTTCGGACCTCACTAAGCACATCTTCGAGAATAGGCTGCGGCCGTACCCTTGCCCGGCTGGCGCGCCGAGGAAGCATTAGGCACCATCGTCGGCCTTGGTTTTCGGTTCGAAGGCCAAGGCAATGGAGTTGATGCAGTAACGCAGATCAGTGGGGGTCTCATAGCCTTCGCCTTCGAAGACGTGCCCTAGGTGAGAATCGCAGTTAGCACAGCGAACCTCAACTCGTGGCCGGGTGAGCAGTGAGCGGTCCTCAAGGTAGCGGACGCGTTCTTCTGCGAGTGGAGCGAAGAAACTCGGCCAACCACACTGCGAGGAGAACTTTGTGGAAGACCGGAAGAGTTCGGTGCCGCAGGCGCGGCAGCGATAGATCCCCTCGTCGTCGAGATCGGTGTACTCGCCGACGAAGGGTAATTCAGTACCGGCCTCGCGCAGTACATGAAACTCGGCAGGGGTGAGCCGACTACGCCATTGCTCATCAGTTAAACGGAAAACGCCCTCTCCGGGCAATGAACTGGCCATGGTGACCCCTCTCGCCGTCTTCCAGACTAGCCAGCTAGTTCAATGCTCAACCAGTGCAGCCGGGGTCTGTTCGATACGGGCTTAATCG
>JALHFX010000251.1 GCA_022837595.1 Propionibacterium sp. | reverse complement strand
AAACCATCAAGGAAAGATTTCCGTATGGTAGTGTCTGGCGACAGAGTTTTCCGCACAATTTTGCGGCCACTCGGAGCTTGGTGCAGAGGACCCTTGAAGGCCTGTCGAAAAACAAGTGTTTTCCGACAGGCCTTGGTATAACGCACACGCGCCTTGCAGCGTTCTGTGAGTAGCGCTTAGTAATGATGTCGTATATACTTTGTTAGTATCCAGTGGCAGGAGGCCGCGATCATGTCAAAACAAGCCGTTTTCACGATGAAGCTGGAGCCTGAGTTGCGCGCCGAGTTTATGGCCGAAGCCGAAGCGGCCCATCGCCCGGCGTCGCAAGTGCTGCGCGAACTGATGCGCGAGTTCGTTCAGCGCCAGCGCGCGTCGCGCGAGTACGACGAGTTCCTGCGCCGCAAGGTCGAAGCCGGCCGGGCTTCGATGCGCGCTGGATTGGGGCGGTCGAACGATGAAGTTGAGGCCGAATTCGCCGCACGGCGTGCCAGTGTGGCGAGCCAGGCGTGAGGGCTATTTGGACGCCCGAAGCGCAGCAAGACCGTGCCGATGTGTGGGACTTCATCGCAGCCGACAATCCGCGCGCGGCGGCCCGGATGGATGAGATTTTCAGCGACGCGGCCGCCCGGTTGATCCAGCATCCCATGCTGGGCAAGCCGGGAACGATTCCCGGGACCCGCGAGTTGATCCCGCACGAAAGCTATCGTCTGGTGTACCAGATCGACGGCGAAACGGTGTGGATACTGACACTGGTTCATACGGCCCGCCTGTGGCCGCCTGTGCGCGATTAAGACAGGATCATAACAACGATGAAACGGCGCGTTGACAGACTGCTTTCGAGCCAGGCCGCGGTCCGCGGCCGGCGACAACGTGACCCAGGGGCAGGTGCTGCTCAGGCTCGACGATGCGCAGATTCGCGCCCGGGTCAATCAGGCTCGCCAGGCAGGTGGCCGCCATAGAGGCGCAATTGAAGGCGGCGCAAGCCGCGCTGGCGGTATCGAGAAAGGAAGTGCCGTTGATCGTACAGACCGCCGAAGCCACTGTGGTTCTGGCCCGATCCCAACTGACCACGGCGCGCGCCAGCGAGAAGCAGGCCGGGCGCGATGCCAGCCATTTCAACAGGCTGGTGGAGGCCGGCACGGTGGATCGGCGGCGTTACGAGCAGATGGAGTTGGCCTGCCAGGTGGCGCGAATTGCGCGACACCACCATCACATCCA
>JALHFX010000250.1 GCA_022837595.1 Propionibacterium sp. | reverse complement strand
GATACGCTAAGGGCCGTGCCAGTACTCTCGATCGGGCTCAGTCATCATCAGGCGGCGACCGACGATCTCACCCTGTTCACTGCCAGCGCTGAAGAGGCGAGCGCAAGCCTGCGCACGGCCCACGGCGTCCACGGGCTGATCACGTTGTCCACCTGTAACCGCTGCGAGCTCTATATCGATGCCGAGAACTTTCACCAGACCATCCGCCTGACCCGGGATCTGCTGATCAAGGCAGGAGCTGGAGATCTCGTCCAAGTAATGGATGTTCAGGGTGTGCGCAATGCTGTGCGGCATCTCTTCGACGTCTCCTGCGGACTCGATTCGATGGTCGTCGGTGAATCCGAGATCGCTGGTCAGGTTCGCTCTGCGCTGCAAGCCAACGCACAGCAGGCCAGTCCAGCCTTGCATCGGCTCTTTCAGATGGCGCTGACTACCTCCAAATCAGTAGCAAACGCCACGGCGCTCGGCGCGATGGGGCGGTCGGTGGCCTCCACCGCCCTCGATCTGGTGGAAACCAGGCATGGTGAGTTGGCCGGCAGGCAGGCACTACTGGTCGGCACCGGCGCCTACGCCGGAGTGGTCACCGCCGATCTGCTTCGCCGCGGTGCACAGGTCAGCGTCTACTCGTCGTCGGGTCGCGCCGCGGCGTTCGCGCAAACCCACCCGGTCAGTCCCGTTCCGGAGGAGCGGCTTCACGACGCGTTGGCCGGTACTCAGCTTCTCGTCGCCTGTAGCGGACGAGGCCGCCGAGCCTCTCGCATCACCACCCGTCAGCTGACGGCTGCCCGCGATCGCATGACCGGGCTGCTTCCCGTGGTCGACCTGGCGTTGGGACGCGACGTCTCGCCGGAGCTGGCTGCCACGCCCGGGATCGACCTGATCGACCTGGATGTCGTCGGGAAGCACGCTCCGACCGACCATGTGGTTCACATCGAGCGCGCCCGAGAACTCATCGATGAAGCGGTAGAGGGTTATCTCAAGGCCGAACGGGCTCGACTCGCGGACCCGGCGATTCTCGCGGTGCGCACCTATGTGAACCAGATCGTGGAAGAAGAGCTCGGCTCACTCGCCAGCCACGCCTCGGATGAGCAGACCGCAGCGGTGCAGCGTTCGTTGCGTCGGGTGGCCAATGCGCTGCTCCACCAGCCGACCGTCCGGGCCGCGGAGTCGGCGCAAAATGGCGACCTCGGTGAATTCACATCGGCACTGGAAAAGGTC
>JALHFX010000249.1 GCA_022837595.1 Propionibacterium sp. | reverse complement strand
CTGCTGAAGGCAGACAAGGCAACGAGCATCGAGACCTTCGGCTCGTTCATCCACACCTACAAGTTCGATGAGGCCGTGGCGGACGGCGTCGTCCTCGACCTGCGCTACGAGGCACGCAACATAGATCAAGACCTGACCAGCCCGGAAAAGGTCGACAAGTGGTTCGAGGCCAAGACCAAGGGCCTCACCGACCTGAGCAAGGCCCGCTTGAAGAAGAAGTGGGGCACGATGCAGAAGGTCGTATCCGCTGAGCCCCGGGCCAAGCAGATCGTCCAGGACATCTTGCTGGACATGGAAACCGAGCCACGACTGGTGAGCGGTCGCGGCAACGCAATGCTGGTGGGTGAGAGCATCTACCAGGCCTGCAAGTTCTACGAGATGTTCGTCAACGCGGGTTTCAAAGACAAGGTCGCCATCGTCACGAGCTACGCGCCGAACCCGAGCGACATCTCCAAGGAGGACTCGGGTGAGGGCGCCACCGAGAAGCTCCGTCAGTACGAGATCTATCGGCGGATGCTGGCCGACTTCTTCGGTGTGCCTGCGGACGAGGCTGTCGGTCGGATCGACGAGTTCGAGAAGGAGGTCAAGCGCCGCTTCATCGAGGAGCCGGGTCAGATGCGTCTGCTCATCGTGGTCGACAAGCTGCTGACCGGCTTCGATGCCCCGAGCGCCACCTACCTGTACATCGACAAGAAGATGCGCGACCACGGGCTGTTCCAGGCCATCTGCCGGGTCAACCGCCTCGACGGTGACGACAAGACCTACGGCTACATCATCGACTACCGCGACCTGTTCAACTCGCTGGAGTCGGCCATCACCGACTACACCTCAGGTGCCCTGGACGGCTACGAGGAAAAGGACGTCGAGGGCCTGCTCAAGGACCGCGTTGAGCAGGGGCGCGATGATCTCGAAGAGGCGATCGAGAGAATCCGTGCCCTTGTCGAGCCCGTCGCGCCACCCAAAGGGACGCTGGAATACCAGCACTACTTCGTGGCATCCGTGCCCGGGAACGCCGCGCAGATCAAGGCCAATGAAGCCAAGCGCATCGAGTTGTACAAGGCCGTCGCCGGCCTCGTCCGCGCTTACACGGCGCTGGCCAACGACATGGAAGCTGCTGGCTACTCGCCCGCCCAGGCTGCCGCGATCAAGAACGAGGTAACGCACTTCGTGGCGGTCCGCGACGAGGTCGAACTCGGCGCCGGCGAGAACATCGACATGAAGC
>JALHFX010000248.1 GCA_022837595.1 Propionibacterium sp. | reverse complement strand
ATTCGGAGGCCGACAGAGATGTGGATCTCGACCTGGACGCCCCGACCACTCGTACCAGACCGGTCGCGCCTAGGGCTGCAGGCTAATCTGGCTGCGATGACCAAGCCAGACTGTTGACGAAAGGACGATCCGTGGCTCAGTTCAACTCCACGGTCTACCAGAATGAGTACCTGCCCGACGGCGGCACGGACGTCAATGCGATCGTCCGAATCGGAGTCAGCGACGCTGGAAGTGCGGGATCCGACGGCGCAGCGGGTGAGATCATCATCATCGACTGCTCTGGCTCGATGGGCCAGCGCAGTATGTTCGCGGCTCGGCAAGCGGCCATGGTTGCCCTCGACAACATCTTGGACGGCACCTACTTCGCGGTCGTCTCGGGCACTCACGAGGCCTATCTTGCATATCCGATCGTCCAGTCGGGCCCCGGCATGGTGCAGATGAACGAGCGTACCCGTCGTGAGGCCAAGGATGCGATCAGCCGGTTGGTTGCTGATGGCGGTACTGCGATCGGACGCTGGCTCAATCTGACGCTCGCACTGTTCAACTCGATGGGTGGCCTTGTTACTCAACGACACGCCCTACTACTGACCGACGGCGCGGATGAGCACGAGACCCCCGAGCAATTGGACGCGGCCATTCGAGCGTGCGCCGGCAGATTCCAATGCGATTGCCGAGGTGTGGGCACTTACTGGGTCGTCTCCGAGGTTCGTAAGATTGCACGCGCACTGATGGGCACTTTGGACATCATTCCCGATCCGGCGATGATGGCCGCAGAATTCGCAAAGATCATGCAGACCTCGATGAGCCGCGGTGTTTCGTCCGCAGATCTGCGCGTCTGGACACCTCAGGGCGCCCAGCTGCTTTTCGTCCGGCAAGTCTCACCCACAGTGGAGGATCTCACCCATCACGGTCGTCCGGTGAACCCGCTGACCATGAGTTACCCGACTGGTGCTTGGGGCGACGAGGAGCGGGACTACCATGTCGCGGTGCGGCTACCAGCGAAGACCGTCGGTCAGGAGCAGTTGGCTGCTCGAGTGCAACTGGTGGTAGGCGAGCAGCCGCGCACGCAAGGATTGGTGAAGGCGTTGTGGTCCAGCGATGACTCGCTCACAGCGCAGATCAATGATGAAGTCGCCCATTACACCGGCCAAACCGAGTTGGCGGCGGCTATCCAGGAGGGTTTGGCTGCGCGCAAGGTGGGCGACCTGTCGACGGCGACCAGCAA
>JALHFX010000017.1 GCA_022837595.1 Propionibacterium sp. | reverse complement strand
CGAAGTCTGCGGCGAGTTCGTCGGTGAGGGTAGCGAGTTTGAGGGTATCGGCGCTACCCAGGTATGCCTTCGGATTCACGATCAGAAACGGCGGCTCGACGGCTCGGGCCCCGGCCTGCTCGCTCATGGCATCCTTCCGTGCTCTACCTCGTTGCATCCCGATGATTCTCCCATCAGCGGTCGGACGCGGCAACCGGGGCTGCCGGAGCTGTCCTAGACGATGTTCAACCGGTTGTCACCGTCAAGTTCATCCGCCAGTAATCGGTTGCCGGCTACGACGGTGAACCCCTGTTCGGGAGGCGCAGCAACCATCCAGGAGTGGTTATCGGGCCAGATGAGATCGGGGCTGTGGCGAAAGATCAGCGGACTCGTGTCACGAGACCACTGAGTGACTGCCTCCAACCGACCGCGGAAGAGTAGATAGCGATGACCCGATAGCTCGAGCCGCCGATAGATCTGGTCGTCGAGCCACGCGCCGGTATCGGCCCGGCGCCGCTGGCGTGCGGCAGCCATGCTGGCGCCGATCTGTGCAGATGTGGCGAGCGCCCTGGTGAACAAGCCACCGCCCGAAGGGTAGCGCTCGGGCACCACAGCGCCGCCGAAGATTCCGGGGTGCCCCTCCCACAAGCCGTAGGTGACTTCTTGCTGGAGGCCTGCGGGTGTGACGCGTCGCAAGATGTTGATGAGCTCTGCCAATGCTTCGGAGGAAAGACCGTCACCGTCGTGGGTGATCTTCCGATAGGCCTCGAAGCCGCTCGGCACGATCCCGTCCAACCAGCGGGCATACCGCAGGTCACTGGTGCGGGCAGGGATCATGCCCCCAGGTTATCGTCCGCGTACCCGGTGAAGAAGGCACTCGTCCGCTGAACGGGTGCCACAAGCCCGACCCAGCTGCGTGGGTCCAAGCGGCTGTGCCAGACTTCTGTCATGGCTTCACCGGTGGTAGCTGTGGTAGTCGGTGCCGGGCTAGGGCTGCGTTACGGGGGGAAGACCCCAAAAGCTGCCCTCAAGGTCACCGGACGTACCCTCATGGTCATGTCGATCGAAGCAATGGCAGCCGGAGGCTGTACCGACGCGGTGATTGTGGTCAATGAACAGGTCGCGCGACAACTCAGGCCCGAACTCGCCGCACTCCCGATACCGATCAAGCAGGTGTCGGGTGGTGCCTCGCGTCAGGAATCGGTCTACAACGGTCTCAAGGCGGTGCGCGACGATGAACGTCTCGCGCAGGCCTCCGTTGTGCTGATCCACGACGCGGTTCGCCCGATGGTTCCTGCCAAGGTCGTTTCATCGGTGATAGCGGCGGTTGAGGACGGTGCCGAGGCGGTCGCTCCGGCGATCCCGGTAGCCGATTCGATGCGCATTGTCGACGCTGACGGGGGATCTGCTGTTATTGACCGCTCCGTGCTCCGGGCCGTCCAGACGCCACAGGGCTTTCCGTTGCAGTTGATTCTCGATGCTCACGAGCAGATGGCCGCTTCCGGTGCACAGTTCACCGACGATGTATCCTGCGCCGAACGGGCAGGTCACAAGGTCACGCTGGTCGAGGGGTCGCGCCTGTCGATGAAGGTCACCGAACCCGGTGACCTCACCGTGGCAGAGGCGCTGTGGGAAGTGCGGGGTGTCTTCGGTCATCATTCCGCCCGTCGGCTACGTCGGCATTTCGGCGCATGATTCGCACAGGTATCGGCATTGACGTCCACCGGTTCACGCCTGGTGTCCAGATGTGGGTGGCCGGCCTGCACTTTCCGGACGAGCAGCTTGGCTTGGCCGGGCATTCGGATGGCGATGTGGTTTGTCATGCGATCTGCGATGCGCTGCTCTCGGCTGCACGGTTGGGGGATATGGGTTCGAATTACGGTACTAGCGAGCCCGAATGGGCCGGAGCATCCGGTATCGCCTTCCTCGCCGAAACGAGAAGGCGCCTTGAGACTGCGGGTTGGCGGATCGTCAATGTCGCCGTGCAGCTCATCGGTGACCGTCCTCGGATGGCGGCCTACCGCGCTGAGGCTGAAGCTCTTCTGGCCACCACACTCGGTGCCGACGTCGGCCTGAGCGCAACGACTACTGACCATCTAGGATTCACCGGGCGAGGCGAGGGCCTCGCGGCCATCGCGACAGCCCTGGTCGAGCAGGCTTGAGACCGGGTTGCTACTCAGCGGACCTCATCGTCGCCCACCACGAACGTATTGCACGCTCCCATCAGCGTCGTTTCGTGGCCTTCCAAGAACCATGTCTGACGGGATCGCCCATGGCCATGGTTGCCAACGTAGTTGGGGTCACCGGTCAGTACGTCATCCCCGATCGAGTAAAACAGATTCGATAACGCGTGAGCTTCGTCCTGGTCAATCCCGACCGATTCGCCGACTGCTTGAATGAACTGTCCGGCCCAGCAGTCTGCCTGTACTTCCAGACGCCGTGACAGATTGTCGGCAGTCGCATCATCGGAACGTTGCTCCCAAGCGGCCTCCGAGATCAGGATGCCGGTCCGCCCCTGAATAGCGTGCGCGAACTCGTGCGCGATGACGGATTCGACAGCATAATCCACGTGTCGCAGTTCCTGCGGCACGATCGTGGGCAAATCGGCCGCGTAATAAACCTGCTGATCGGCCGAGCAGTAAGCCGCATTCTGCATCGGCATCGTCCCACACTTGGTATTGACCGGTGAGGTGTAGATCGTCACGCTCGGGCGCACCGCGAAGTATCCGGCGTCTTCGAGAGCCGGGCCGAAGACGCGCATCAAACAGCCGGTCAGTTCGTTGAAGTGCGCCTGCAACCCGGCCCGGGAGGCTGCGTTCAGGTCGATGGGGTGGGCCTCGCAACGTACCGGAACCGCGATACTCGCGTTGTAGACCGGGTTGTCCGTGAGCCACTGAGTGGCTTCGGCGTAGGTCGCCGGGACGGGTATCTCGGGCGGGTTCTGATCGACATTGGGGACCTGATAGCTCTCGTTCTCGTACTCGCCGGGTGGGGTGATGACCGGATCATCGGCGGGGCCGAGCAGACTGAGTGCGATCAACACGACGATGACGCCGCCAATGGCGAAAAGCAGCAGCGTGAGTATCTGCGAGCCACCCCGGCGTTTGGGCTGCCGCCCGCCCGGTATCGGCTGCTGGTAACCGTAGCCGGCAGATGGTCGCTTATATTGGGTAGCCTGCCAGCTCGTATTATTCGGCGCCCACGTTTGCGGACCACGTGGCGGGGCCCAGCCTTGTTGAGCGTGTGGCGGTGCCCATTGACCACCGGGCGTCCACTGTTGAGCCGGTCTACTTGGTGCGTCCCACCGGTTGGACGAGCCGTAGCCGACTTGAGGCCTGTTGGCCTGGTTCTGCCCCCATTGACTCACGCAGTAAACCCTAGGTCATTCCCGTGGCCGCACAAGCTTAGAAAATCCCGAGTATCCCACGATCAGAGACGGCTCGTTGGTGGCTTCTAGCGGCAGGAGAATACCGCCCGGCCCGTCGTGCGATAGGTTGGATGCGATATGCCGCGTCAGGATTGTGGTCAACTGCCGAACTGACTTCGTCCAGAAAGGGATGCCAGGTGAGCACTCGACCGGGATCTAGCAGAACGAAGAAACTACGACTCGTTGCCGCGGCCGCAGGGCTCACGCTTGTTTTGAGTACGCTCGGGCTCATAGCCCCGGCCAGAGCAGACGAGATGGCGGCCAGCTATGTGGTTTCAGGGGAAGTGGCGGCCGATGGTTCGCTTTCGATCACCGAGACGATCACTTTCGATGGGGCTGCCCCGAACGAACTCGAACAACGGCTGGCGACCACTCGTCCGCAATTGAATTACACGGAGCTCGAATACACGATCACCGATGTGACAGCCACTGCGGGCGGTGAAAACCTGGCTCCATCGGTCAGCGAAGACGACGACTATCTGGTGATCCGCATCGACTCCTCCAAAGCCGGTGACGATCCGATCGAGATCAGCTACACGGTCGTCGGAGCTGCGGTGGCATTGCCGCGCGTCGAGCATCAGGCCCCGCTCACTGAGGTTTCGTGGCGGGTGCTGCAGGGTCTGAGTGTAGGCGTTGACCAGGTCAGCGGCGAGATCGCGCTGCCCGCCAATACGCATACGTACGATATCGATTGTGCTGCCGGCCCGCCGGTAGCGCCGTCGAGCTGCACGACATACGCGTCCGGTACTTTCAACGCTCTGTATCCGCAGTTCACCGATGGCCCACGTGGAGCTGGTGAGATGGTCGAGGTGACGTTCTCGGTGCCGAGCGCTTCAGTGGCGCCGAACCAGAAGATCGTCGAACACTGGACGCTGGACCGTGCGTTCACCGCGCACGGTCTGCCCTTACTGCTTGCAGCGGCTGCGCTGGTTGTCGGCGCTGCAGCACTTTTCCTCTTGCACCGCGTGCGGGGCTCCGATGCGATGGGCGGCAACCCGATCCTGGTGGCTCGCTTCGAGCCTGTTGGGGTCGGTGAGGAGAGATTCGTACTCCTCGAGAACCTGCGGCCCGGTGAGGTCGGCACCTTGACCGATGAGCGGGTCGATCCTGTCGACATCACGGCTACCGTCATCGATCTGGCTCAGCGCGGTCACCTGACCATCATTCAGTTGCCTCATGCCAACGTGAACACCAATATCGATTGGACCTTCGAGCGTCGCGAGGGGTCTGATGATCTTCAGGGCTACGAGAAGATCCTCCTTGATGCGATCGCACCCCTTGATGGTGAGGCCGTGACGATTTCGCAGATCAGCGGGGTGCTCGACGAGACCGTGCGCGAGGTACAGGATGCGATCTATGACGAGGTCGTCGCAGAGGGATGGTTCGCAGCACGCCCCGACCAGGTTCGCAACACGTGGGGCAGGGTCGGTGCGGTGGCGTTGGGCATCTCGATAGTCGCGCTCGGGCTACTCGCATACTTCGCCAATCTCGGTCTGCTGGGCCTGGTGCTCGTCGGCCTGTCCGTGGGCCTGATCTGGGTGAGTCAGCAGATGCCGCGTCGCACGCCCAAGGGGACCTCGCTTCTCAGCGGACTGCAGGTCTTATCGATGACGCTTGCTACTCATCCCACCGATCGGCTGCCTCCGGACGATCTCTACGCTGAGATCTCGCGTGTCTTGCCATACGCGATCGTGCTCGGCGGACTGGACCGTTGGCTGAAGGCGTTGGCCGAGGCCGATGACGATCCTGGAGTGCCCGATCCAGACGATCTCGGCTGGTATCGGGCTCCGGACAACTGGCAGCTATCCGATCTGCCCTTCTCGATCGAGTCGTTCATCACCGTCCTGCATGGCACGCTCTACGCCCGTCATTAAACCTGAATCCGCCGACGCGACCCATCGGCGGATTCAGGTTAGAGAACCGGCACCGCGTTCTGTTTAGTTGGTGGGACTGGTGGCGAGCGTGACGGTGGTTTCGCGTGGTTGGCCTTGCTCATCTTGCCAGGCCACGACGACGACATCGCCGGGATCATAGGATTCTGCGATTCTGAGGAATCCGCTCGCGGAATTGATCGGATGGCTGTCGAAACTGTTGATCGTAGAACCGGCGGTGAGACCGATCATCTCCGCCGGGGACCCCTGCTGGACGGCCGTGACGACTGCGACATTACGCGTCCCGAAATCGACACCCAGCCAGCCGACCGGCCCGATCCGAGTCTGCTCGCTTTCGCGTCCGGCGGCGATGTCCTCGGCGATCGCTGTGGCGGTCTCAATCGGTATCGAGTAGGTGATCATCTCTTCGTCATCGGGGTCTTGGCCGGCACTGGTGACTCCGACGACTTGAATCGCGTCGTTATAGGTCGGCCCGCCCGAGTAGCCTGGAATGGCTCCGGCAGTCGATTGGATCATGCCGACGGCTTCGTCAAAACCGTAGCCGCCGAAAGCCGATTCGAGGGAGACTGCGGCGTCGATGTCTATCACGCTGCCGCCCGAGGCGAGCAGCACACCGCCCCCGTCCCCGTTACCCACAACGATGACTCGGTCGCCGATCCGGACCGGATCCGCTGCGAGGTCCGCGGTGACGAGACCGCCAGCCCCGCGCAACTGCAGCAGCGCAACATCGGCCCAGATATTACGCCCGAGCAGGTCAGCTTGGTAGTTGCGGCTGCCACCGGCGGGTTGAGCAGTCAAGTAGGTGGTCCCCGCGACGACATGGTAGTTGGTCAGTACCAGGCCCGAATCGCTGAGAACGATTCCGGTGCCTGAGCTGAACCCATCGTCGAGTTCACCATTGATCAGTACGACCCCATCACTCATTTTCGGGGTGACCGCTGTCGGATATGCCGGGATCGGTTGTGTCTGGCTCCGCGGGACCTGCGGACGAGGGATTCCGGCGGCGCGCGCATATCCTCTGCCGGGTGTGAATTGTAAGACGACTAACGCCACGGCGACCAGCAGCACAGCCAATGCCGACACCAAACCCAGACGACCGGGCGCGGACGTCAACCTGCGTGGTCGCCCTGATGGGGACGATTGCGGCACGAACTGGCTGCCATCGGGACCTGCGCCCCACGGCTGCCCCATCGGCGGGCCCCATTGTTGGGTAACCGGTGGAGCCCAGGCTGTTCCGGCAGCGTAATTGGGTGTAGACGGCGGATGGTCGACGAAATCTGCCCGCTGCGGTGTACCCGGCCACTCGGGGAGGCCCGACCGTTCGCCGGAATGTGGCTGTGACATCGCCTCCCTCTCATCCACGCAATGAATGAAGTTTATTGCCCGCGGGCCGCAAACAACTCACGATCAGGTTTGCAGCGTGACCGTGGCCGGCCACCCGCGAGGATGACCGGCCACGGCGTCTGCCATTACCTACCCGCGAACCCGGGCGGTCAGACCCAGATCAGCTGAAGTTCACCTGGCGTCCGATGGTGCCGACCAGCAAAGAGCGGTAGGTCTCGGTGTTCAGCTGAAGCAGATCGCTCTCGGTTTCGGCCATGCGGGATGCCAGATCGAGCCGTTCGCTCATCTGCGCGTTCTGCGGAGCTGCAGTGAACTCGCGGATCTTTTCCAGTCCCAGCTGATAATGCCCGATATCAGCAGCCTGCTTGGCATCCAACCGTGCCGCGTACCAGTCGCTTTCGAGCACCGACTCGCGGGTGAACTGCTCCCGGAACTCCGGGCTGCTCAGTGTCCAGCCTTCGGTGGTCCGGCCAGTGGCCATGATCTCCAGCAGACCGCGCAGTGGAGGCACGGCGAGTTCGATCCCGCCGTCGTCGAAGTACGACTGCGCGACCCGTTGATGGGTGGTCACGATGACGCCCATGGATTCTGCGAACGTGGCTAGATCCTGCTCCTCGGGGCGCAGCATGTCGTCGGTGAAGACCACATCCGGATGCAAGAAGATGCGTCCGAAGAAGGTCGTCGCGAACCGTTCGTTCATCCGGTAACCCAGCCGCGAGGCCAAGACGGGCTTGCCGTCGAACTCGAAGTCGTTGATTCTCTCGAGATAACCATCGGCGATCAGATTGGACGCCCGGCGCTCATCGGGCCACATCCGGCTGAATAGTTCGGGCACCAGCATCGAGATGTCGTGATCGACACGCACCTTCGGGCCGATATATCCAGCAGAGGTCAGCCAACCGTCGTAGCCGGTCAGCGCATAGGCCAAGAAGTTCGCGTTCAGATCGACAATCGGCGGCAGTGCATTGAACGGGCCTTTGGTGAGCGCGCCCTCACTGCCGGCGCCAGTGGTCGAAGGAGACTTCCCGGTCATCGAGGAGATGAACTCCATGAAAAGTTCCGGTAGTTCCATGAAGTGGAGCGGGTTGTACACGCTCAGCGGCGGCACACCCTTCTCCTTCGGGTTATTGCGGCGGCCGGCCGCTACCACATCGACCGAGAGTGGGGCGAACGCCGAGCTTGACAGCTTGCGGACCAGCTTCGACGCGAGATCAGCGGCCGCGGTCGCCTTGGGGTTCGACACATCGGGGCGGCGTTGCAGATAGCGCGGGTTCTTCGAAGGTTTGCCGTTGACCAGACGTGGCTGGTCCGAGGCGATCCAGAACAGCGGCGATTCGTCGTCAGCCATCTCGGCGACCCGGCGGATCAGATCCTGCATCGGCTCGGTGTACTCGCTGAAGGCCTGAGCGTTGGTCATCAGCTCGCGTGCGTCGGCATGGGTCAGCGGCTCGAAGTTCGAGATGAACGTGCCCTCGGCCGACAGATCACGCTCTGCCTGCTTGTCGTAGCCGCGGTGGATAGCGTCATCCGGGCGCTGGAAGAGCAGTTGCTCGCAGTTCATCACATACTTGCGGGGGAGCCCACCCTGGTTGCCGAAGCCGGCCGGGGCCTTCTCGAATGGGGCGCACACTGTGGATGCGGTGATGTCGTCTTCGGTCTGCACCTTGATCGCTGGGCTGAAGTCCGGACGCAGGCTGAACAACCGCCAGCTGCCGTCGGGCTGGAAGCCGACGCGAAGTTGGTTGACCAGAATCTTCTCGCCTTCCAGACGAACCGCATTGCCCAGGCGACCGTTCATGATGCCAACGCTGAAATGGCTGCGCCAGTCATCGCCCCATTCAGGCTTGTAATAGCGCTTGACGGTGAACAACAACTCTTTGACATGTGCCGGGAGCGCACGCAGGAAGTCGTTGTACTCGGCCGTGTATTCGCTGCGCGGAGTGAGCAGTTTGATGACCGAACCGAGGGAGCGCTCTTGCGAGAGGACCGGACGATGATCCTTGCCGTTGCGCTCGCTGTCGAGGAAGCGATCGGCGAAGTCGGTGTCCAACAGCTCTTGGACAGCCAGGATATCGGCGTCGAAGTCAGCCGAATAGGCGTTACCGAAGACGAAGGCGTCCGCGATCGACTTGCTGATCTCGGACTTGCCGCCGCCCGATACCGTCGCAGGCTTGTGACAGTCGGTAGAGATGGGAGAAACCCCGATCAGATGCCACTGGGTGTGGTCCATCTCGCGGTGCTTCGCGTAGACCCGGTAACCGTTCGGGGTGACGTAGACCTTGCCGGTGAGAAGCTTGATGGTCTGCTTGCTGCCGTCCGCATTGGTCCAGATGATGGTCTGGTCATGCATCGAGTAGTCGGCGCCACCCGGCACCAGCACGATGTGCGGCTGAGCGCGGTCCAAGGCGTGGCCCTCAGGCTGCAACTCGAAGCGGTCAGGATCGCGCGCCAATACGTCTTCCAGTGTGTAGTCGGCCGGGGTATAGGAGTCGTGAAACTCCGAGCCCAGGTTGTAGGCGGGGTAGACTCGCGCACCCCCGGCGTGCTCCTCTTCGGCGCAGCCGAGCAGGTTGGCGGCATAGGAGAGTTGGGTCTTGACTTCTTTCTTGCAATAGCCGAAATAGTTATCGGCGATCACCGTGACGATGACGCCGCGCTCGTCACGGGCGCAGGCCTTGAACGCCTGGCCGCCGTTGTAGAGCTCGTCCTCGTCTTTCCAGCATTGGCCATCGCGACGCTCGCGTTCGGAGGCGTAGTCCCAACGCGGCATGCCGAGACTCTTCTTGGTGATCTTGGTCAGATGTGGCGCCAAAATGACGCAGCCGGTGTGCCCCGACCATGTGACCGGATCAAGAGCCGCATCGTTTTGTGGTAGCTGCGGATCGCCCGCGTTACCAAAAATGCCTTCGACGAAGTCCAGATTGCAGACCAGCCCACCTGGGACGATGAAGCGGGTTTCCATGGTCTTGGCGCCGCCGCGTCCGGGGACCGCGGGAACCACGAGCGGACGCATCAGCAGTGAGACGAAGCAGGCCGCCGGTGTCGGCTGGTTAGAGGTGTACGGCAGGATCAGGTCTTCTCGTGGAGGACGCATCGCAAAGTCCAGCAGCTTGGCGAAGACGTCCTTACGGACGATGATCTTGTCGTCGGGGATCGGCAGGCCGCCTTCAGCGATATGGAAGACACCGGCGGTGGTGCGGCGGTCGTTGGCCGGGTTGTGCAGCACGCCGTTGCTCAGCCGATAGCTGGACAGCAGTGGCGAGTGGAATTCGTCGCCGTCGGCAGGCAGGCTGAGGCCGCGTGCGAGGCCGGCCTGGTCAAGGATGAGAGTCTGCTTGGGCAGACTGGGCTTGACATCGACGTCAGCGAGGTAGTCGTCGAGGAAATCCTGAATTCGCTGATCGACCGGGCAGAGCCGATCGGCGAGCCTGCGCGAGAGCTCGCGCTGGCGGGCCAGGAGTGGTTCGACTAGTTCGATTTCACCATCTTCGGCTTCTGCGCGGGGCAGCTCCAGTAGAGCCAGCCGCAGATTGATGGCGGCGTTCAAGTTATCGGCAGACATATCGTTATCTTTCCAGATGGGCCACCCCGTGGGAACACGCAAGACGAACATCACTCAGCCGAACGGTGTTTGTTGCCACATTGTTGCCACGAGGTGGTCTGGAAAGCTGATCACCTCGACTGGATGCCTGATCACGTGCCGACGTCATACAAGGTCGACGTAACGCACATATCTCGTGACAATTCGGGGACGATCAGGTTCCTTGCGCAGCGTCACTCGAAGAAAGCACTGGGTTCGCAAAGCTTCACGCTGATAGCGATATCGAGCGAATCCTCGCGAGTGCCTCGGCCGGGCCGCTCAGGTGGACTTGCGCGGCCGACTCCCGACCGAATAGCCAGAGCAGTAACTCACCCGGCTCGCCGGTCACTGTGACCGGGGAAGGTCCGGTGGCGACCACGACCTGCTCGTCGCTGACCTGACCATCACGGACCCGCTGCAAGATGATGCCCAGCTTCACCTTGCGCAACCGGAGCTTCGCGAGGGCGATCGCGGTCTCCCAGATCTCCTGATCAGCAGCGGGCGACAAGACCCGTGGGCCGACCGGGTAAGGGCCGCCACGGCGCAGGTCTTCATGGTGGACGAAAAACTCGGCGGTGTTCATCTTCGAATCGATCAATGGCATCCGTAACGGGTTCAGCCTGCCGGGTCCCGCGGCCACCAAACCAACCAACTCGTCGAAGCTCATCTTGGTCATCAACTCGTGCATGTGCTTGTCTGCGGTCTTCCCGAAGGGGATGACGATGCCTACCGCGCCGATCGGATCGGACTCGCGCATTCGCAGATGCGCAGCCAGATGATGTGCGGTCCAGCCCGTGCATAGAGTTGGCGCGTCCGGACCCAGAGTCAACATCAACTCACATAACTCCCGGCGCTCCGACCGGGCCAGCGATTCAGTCATACCTCCAGGATCGACCACACAGCAAACTCGCGTCGCGGCTCGGGGGTCTTCGGGCGTGTAGGTGTCACACGAAGAAGTCGTTGTGAGGCGATGATAGGGCGAGACAAGAGCCAGTTGCGGGCCTACGCTTGACCTGTCTGTATCGGCCTAGCTTGGAGTCCGCATGAACCTGGAGAAAGTCATCTTCGGCTTCTTCATCACCCTCGCTTTGACGTTGAACTTCGGCTTTTTCATCGGTGAGATCGACAAGGCGGCGGACCACAATGGCATCCAACTGGCTGCGGCCCTGGTCGTCAGCGTGGTCGCTACGGTGTTGAAGCTCGGAGACCGCACTCAGTTGGGTGCCCTTCACCTGGCGACCAGCCTGGTCGCTGATCTAGAACTGATGGTGGCTGCTGCCGTCTGGATCTTGGCCAGTCAGATGTCCGGAGGTTTTACTCCCGGCAATGTATCGGTGGTCGTCTCACTGTCAGGAGGCGCCCTGCTGGCCAATATTCTCTCGGTGGTCTTGATGGTCAGCGAGATCGTTCAAGTGCGGCGCTGATCGCGGGTAGACATGCGGCGAAGGATCACCAGCCAGCGGCAGACCGTTGTGAGCGATGTCTTCTATCTCATCCTACGCCGGATGAGATTCCCATTGTTGCTACTCATCGGCGCCTACACCGTCTGCGTTTCAGGCTTGGCGATGATCCCGGGCACCGACCCGGTAACCGGCCAGATTAGCGAACCGATCTCGCTTTTCGATGCGTTCTACGTAGTCAGCTACACATCGACGACAATCGGTTTTGGCGAAATTCCGAATCCCTATAACGTGATGCAGCGTATGTGGATGACGCTGACGATCTATATCACGGTCGCTGCCTGGTCGTACTCGCTGGTCAATTTGATCGCGCTATTGCAGGATAAAGGCTTTCAGAATGCGGCCAAGCTAGCCCGATTCACTCGGCTGGTCAATCAGATTCGAGCACCCTTCTACATCGTCTGCGGTATCGGTGAGACCGGACGCATGGTCTGTCATGGTCTCGATCATCTGGGACTGCGCTTCGTGGCCATTGAGCTGAATGCCAGCCGTTTGCAAGAACTGCGAATGGACGAGTTCGGCGTCGACCCGCCCACAGTTCAGGCGGACGCGAAGGATCCGGTGATCCTCGCGCAGGCTGGGTTAACGAACCCGAATTGCAAAGGCGTCGTCGCCCTCACTGATGACGATGCAACCAATCAGGCAATCGCGGTCGGAGTTCGACTGCTGGCCCCAAGGGTTCCGGTGCTTGCGCGTATTCGCGATATCGAAACCGAAACCCACATCGGAGTCTTCGGCGGCGACATCGTGATCAATCCGTTCGAGCAATTCGCAGAGTCTTTGGCATCGGCAATTACTTCGCCCGAACGCTATCGGTTACGCAATCTGATCACAGGGTTGCCGGGACAACCGATCGTTCCGGTGGAGTCGCCGCCGAAAGGACATTGGATC
Source organism: Propionibacterium sp. (assembly GCA_022837595.1). Classification (GTDB taxonomy): domain Bacteria; phylum Actinomycetota; class Actinomycetes; order Propionibacteriales; family Propionibacteriaceae; genus Brooklawnia. The sequence goes on along the minus strand of JALHFX010000017.1, from coordinate 18,769 downwards.
CTGTGTGGTTACGGACGCTTCGGGCGCATGATGGCCGAAGAATTACGTGCGGTGGGCATGAGCCTAGCGGTCATCGACGAACGACACTTCGGCGAACCAGGAGTCGATATCAAGGGCTCCGGAACCAATTCGGAAGACCTCCTATCCGCCGGTATCAGCCACGCCGTGGGCTTGGTCGTGGGAAACGCCTCGGACCCAAAGAATCTGTCGATAGCGGTGACCGCGCGCGCACTCAAACACGATCTTTACGTCGTGGTGCGCCAGAATGTGATGAAGAATACGCCGTTGGTCGAGGCGTTCGATACGAGTCTTCTGATGGTGCCCAGCCAGATCGTCGCTCGCGAGTTCTTGGCACGCATCACGACGCCGCTACTCAATCGCTTCCTGAGATTGATCCCGCAGCACAACGAGGCAGAATGCGTCCAGATCTACAAGAGACTGGCTGAACTCGATCCGGGGCGTTACCCCGAGATCTGGGATCTGGCGATCTCCATGACCCGGGCGCCAGCGCTCACGCCAGTGATCGAGATCGGTGGGGAGGTCACCGTCGCCCATCTATGTGCAAACCCGATCGATCGGGGATCCCGACTTTCGATGATGGTGCTGCTGGTGCGACGGGCGAATAGGCTAATCCAGCTGCCTGCCGATGACTTCGTATTGTGCGCTGACGACCGCATCCTGCTCGCTGGCTCGCCGAAAGCCAAACGGTCGCTGGAGATTACGCTGCACGATCCTGTGACCGCGAACTACATCTTGACCGGGCAGGAGCCAGGCGGCGGAACGGTATGGCGCTGGCTCACGCGCAACCGCCCGCGGGAGATCGTCCCACTGTCGATCGCAGATGAATCCCGGCCAACTCTTCAGCGGAGTGTCTCTGTGCCTACCGGCGGCCCCGAATACAGCGCCGCGAACGGGCAGAAGGTGAAGGGACGGAAGAAGCCCCCACGCAAGTGAGTGTGGAAGATCTAGCGACCAAATGACCACGGGCGCCTAGCGGTGAATCGCGGTGTCCTTGATACCCGAGTTCCGCAACGTTAGTGCCCCGGCCGTAAGGACGCCCGACGATGGATCGCACCGGGGCAAACCCGGCCAACACCCGTGAGTGGTCCCCAGATGCCTGTTCGCCGACAAAACTGGGCCTGTAAAGCGATCTGGGGACCACTCACGGGTGTTGGGGTGCGAGCAACCCTGTTTCTTGCTGACCGCCTCGGCGCCTGCTGCCGGCCTTCTGATGAGCTGAAGTGCTACCAGCGCGATGAGCATGCTCATCAGGGTCGTTGCTGCCACGTTGTGCTGAATCGGTCGCGTCTGTGGCTTCCGCAGCGTTCGTGCCCCTCCAGGTCGAGAACCTCGTCGACGTTGGCGCAGTTAGCCCATCGGGCGCGTGCCGCATCATTGATCACGGTGAATCCGAGCCGGTTCGATGACGCCTTCATCACATCGGCCAAGCGGGCACGACGCCGATCGTTGAGCCAGGCACCGGCCCCGTCAGCGCCCTTGCCCGATCCCACCCAAAGATCGGGGCGATTCTGGCACTGGTTCGGCGTCCGCATGCAATCTCCACGAGGGCTGCAGGTTCAGCCTCGCTGTGAGCCGAGCCGTGATGCTCCACAATGTGGCGCTGGCCGTGTCATTTCTCCATTATCTGGACCGCGGCCGCTCCCGACCGGATCCTTACTTCCCGCAGGAAAGGGACTCATACGTCGGATCGAGCCGTCCGGTTAGTGCCCCAAAACGTCCCTCCCCGAACCCGTGACAAGCACAAACACTTGTACCCTCGACCGAAGTGTGGAACTCAGGACGCAAGTGAGTGCGGAAGATCTAGCGACCAAATGACCACGGGCGCCTAGCGGTGAATCGCGGTGTCCTTGATACGGTTCCAGTGCGCATCGATCGCACCCGGACGGCCTGCCATGAACCGGTCCACTTCGGCTTTGTTGGCCCGCAGGTGCGGATCGTGATCGAGATAGTATTTGGTTTCGCGCGCGATCAGGCCGCTGCAGATCAATAAGCCGATCAGGTTCGGCAACGCCATCAGACCGTTGGCGATATCGCTGAAGGTCCACACGATACCGAGTTCGACGGTGCATCCGACGAAGACTGCCAGCGAGAAGACCACCCGGTAGGCCATCACCCAGCTGTGCCCCAGAAGCTTCTCGATATTGCGTTCGCCGTAATAGCACCAGCCCAAGATGGTGGAATAGGCAAAGAGCACCAGCGAGATCGTCACGATGTAGTGACCCCAGCTGACGCCCAACCCGATGTCGAACGCGTTCGATGTCATCGTCGCAGCAGCATTTCGCCCTTCTTCCCAGGCGCCGGTCACGACCAGCACCAGGCCGGTCATCGTGACGACGATCATGGTGTCGATGAAGGTCTGGGTCATCGACACCAGTCCTTGGCGGGTGGGATGCGTGGTCTTCGCCGCGGCAGCCGCGATTGCCGCCGAGCCCATACCCGACTCGTTGGAAAAGATGCCGCGTGCAGTGCCCATCTGTAAGACGATTATGAAGACGCTGCCGGTGAATCCGCCGACTGCGGCGTGTCCGGTGAACGCCGAACTGAAGACCGAGACGAAGGCCGCGGGGATCGCGGTGACGTTCATGGCCAGAAGTACGAGAGCGGAGACCACATAGATGACGATCATGATCGGCACCAGACCCGCGGTTACCTTGCCAATGGACTGAATACCGCCGATCAGCACAGCCAAGGTGATGAGCACCATCACGATGCCGGTTACCCACAACGGAATGCCGAACGAGTTCTCGACATTGTTCGCAATCGAGTTCGCCTGTGTGCCGTTACCGATACCAAAGGCCGCGATGGCAGTCGCGATCGAGAAGAAGGTGGCTAAGAATGCGCCAAAGCGGTTGTTGATCGCATCTTGGAGGTAATACTGGGGACCACCGGTGACGTCACCATGGTTGTCGCGATGTCGAAACCGCACCGCCATGAAGGCCTCGGCATATTTGCTCGCCATGCCCAGTAGGCCGGTCACCCACATCCAGAACAGCGCCCCCGGCCCGCCGATCGAAACCGCGGTCGCGACGCCGACGATATTTCCCGTGCCCACCGTGGCGGCCAGCGCGGTGGTGAGCGCCTGATACTGCGAGATATCGCCATGCTTGTGGTCGTCGGTGCCGTCGTCCGTGCGCTTGATCAGGGCCAGCCATAGGGCCGGTCCCAGTTTACGGAATTGAATGCCTCTCAGCTTGATCGTCAGCCACAGCCCGGTCCCCAGCAGTAACGGAATCAGCAGGAAAGGTCCCCATACGAAGCTATCGATGGCGTCGAGGGTCTTGCTCAGCTGTTCCATATGTCCACTCCGGTTGCCACGTTCTTGTTGACTAGCGTTTAGCCTGCCGTACGGCAGGCGTAGCTGTAAAACGGGCTGAATAGTGGGATTGTGGGCTGCTGCTCATGGATCTGTGCCGGTTTGGATCTCGTGTCTCGTGGTCGGGGAAAAGGCGCTCGCCCGGAAGTCCGTTTGGTAAGTTCGGCTAGCCTGCACTCCTGAGCACAGCGGACGCAAGGCGACGCGACAGGAGCATGATGCGCACCTTCAAACGGGTGCTGCTGAACACATTACTGGCGAATATCACGACCCAGATGGTGTGGTTCGGCTTCACTTTCTGGGCATATCTGCAGACACGCTCGGTGCTTGTCACATCGATTCTTGGCGGGTCATATTTGCTCCTGCTCGCAGTCTTCAGTGTGCCGTTCGGGACGCTGATCGACCGATTCCGCAAGAAGACCGTAATGATGCTGGCCACCGTCTGCGCAGGTCTCGCGTTCGCGATCACCAGCGCCATTTTCTTCATCGCACCCGCCGAGGATCTGCTGGACCTGGGTGGTCCGGTCTTCTGGATCTTTCTGACCATTCTGCTTCTGGGCGCCCTGATCGAATCGATTCGAGGTCTGGCGTTGGCGACCTGCGTCACCTTGCTTGTTCCCGCAGAGCAGCGTGCCAGGGCGAACGGCCTTGTCGGAGTGGTGCAGGGCATCGGCTTCGCGTTGAACTCGGTGGTCTCCGGATTAGCGGTTGGCTTCTTGGGGATGGGCGTTCTACTCGTCATAGGGGTGGTGTTGATCGTCATCAGCAGTATCCACTTGATGTTCATCGACATCCGGGAACCAACGATCCAGCATGCCGAAGGCGCTGTGGTGAAAGTCGACTTCGCGGAGGCCTTCCGAATGGTGATGGCTGTCCCGGGCCTGCCGGCTCTGATCGTCTTCTCGACTTTCAACAACCTGCTCGGCGGGGTCTATATGGCACTGCTCGATCCGTACGGGCTGGAACTGATGCCGGTACAGGCCTGGGGGACCCTCTTTGGGGTATGCAGCATTGGCTTCATCCTGGGCGGGATGATCATCTCACGCGTGGGCTTGGGCGCAAATCCGGTGCGCACGCTGCTGCTGACCAATATCGCCATGTGGGCGGTAGGAGCCGTCATGCCTATCCGCGAGTCGATTCCACTGTTGGTGATCGGCTGTTTCATCTATATGGGTCTGATCACCTTCGCCGAGGCCTCCGAACAGACAGTGCTGCAGAAGATCGTCCCATTCCCGCAGCAGGGACGCGTCTTCGGTTTCGCGATGGCCGTTGAGTTGGCCGCGGCACCGGTCAGCACTCTGTTGATCGGGCCGATCGCCGAGTTCTGGCTCATTCCGTATATGGAGTCGGATATCGGTCGAAGCCGGTGGGAGTGGCTGCTGGGCGCAGGCTCGACTCGCGGGATGGCACTCGCCTTCTTGCTGGCCAGTGCCATCGGGATCTTCGTTACCGTGCTCGCTTTGGCGTCCAAGCCTTATCAGGTGCTTTCCGGCACCTACCGCACCTCGGTGATCAATGACCTGCTGGCCCGTGAGTCACCGACCGATCAGGCGCAGACTGACCCGCCCAGCGACGAAGATGATCATCTGATGACCCCGGAAGACGGGTAGCGTCTTCCGGGGCAGGTGCCTTTGCAGGCCGGTGCGGGTTCTTACGGAGGTGCTTTGGATGGAATGGCTGCCGCTGATAGCGGCTGCGTTGATCGTAGGCATCGCCAAGACCAGTTTCGGCGGCCTCGGATCGGTGGCCGTCGCACTGATGGCTTTCGTCATGCCCACCAAGGAATCCACCGCCGCCGCGCTCTTATTGCTGATCACCGGTGATATCGTCGCGGTCTTGCGGTATCGCAGCAACGCCGACTGGCGTCTACTCCGCGGCCTACTGCCAGCGGTGATTCCGGGGCTATTGCTAGGCGCGCTCTTCATCAACGCAGTGGACGATCTGGTGCTGCGGCGTTCGATAGGTGTCATCCTGCTCGTTTCGGTGCTCATCCAGTTGACAGTGTCGGCCCGTCGCAAGCCGCCCCAACCTGGTGACGACACAACCCCGCCCCGGGCACTGAGCATCGCGGCCGGTATCGCTGCCGGGTTCACTACTATGTCGGCAAATGCGGCGGGGCCGGTGATGGCTTTGTATCTGCAGATCTCGAAGGTCGACAAGATGCGGTTCTTGGGTACCTCGGCCTGGTTCTATTTCATCGTCAATCTCTCCAAAACACCGCTGAGCGCTGCGCTCGGGCTGTTCACTTTCCGAGTGCTGACGACCGCCGCGCTGCTAATCCCGGTGGTGCTGCTTGGCACGCTCATCGGGGTGGCGGTGATCGGACGGGTGAAACAGCGCACGTTCGATGTACTGACGCTGTTGACCTCGGTGGTGGCAGCGTCGGCACTGATCCTGATCTGAGCTATCGCCGAGGCGCCTTCGATCCAAACTCGTCCGCTGGTGTCGGCGACCCTGGGTTTCGTGGGGTTTGTGGGGCTATTCTCGCGCGTCAGTTCGTCCGGGTGTCAGTTCGTCCGGGTGTCAGGTTCGTCCGGGTGTCAGTGCGTCCGCGTGCAGCCGCAGCTGCCGAAAGGTGCAGCGACTACCGATTTGTTCGGGTCCTCCTCCAGCGGCTACCGAAGATTGCTCCGGCTACCGAACGTTCGGTAGCCGGAGCAATCTTCGGTAGCCGCTGTGGGTTGGGATGGGTTGGGGTGGGTTGGGTTGTGCTTTTCGGTGGCGGGTGTGGGGGCGGCGGCGTCTGTCGCATAGGGGACGGCGTCTGCCGCATGGGTGGACGGTGTCTGTCGCATGGGGGACGAGACGCTGACCCCGAATCAAGTCAGGCCCGGTCGGCGTCCAATGCGTTGAGCAGATCTGTGATGTTGGTGTCCTGCTCGCCGCATTGTTGCAGGTTGTTGCCGTACCTTACGCCTGATTGGTCGCGGGCTTCCAGCGTGTATTCCTGGGCGTCCGAGCAAATGGACTTCTGCTCGGCATTGAGTGCGCGATGCAGGGCCTTATAGAACCCATCCTGGTCGATCAGCTCATACTCGAGTGAACTGGCCTGCGGGGTGCCGTCCCCATCGGGTTGTGTCTCGGTGAACTGGACGGAACTGCCCTCGACCACCCAGATCTTGTGATCGGTGGGCGCCCAGGGATTGAAGTAGCTGATCGTCGCGGCCGTGTAGTCAGGTGCTGGAGAGCACCCGGCAAAAATCAACACGAGACCTGCGGTAAGAGCCATGGCCACGGACCTGAGCTTCACGTTTTCCTCCCGGGATGCCGTTGTATACCTTGCGATTCACTGGCTCTAGGTAGAGCGGCGATGTCCGTCATTGGGGGGCCAACAGACTGAGAGTGCACTTTCACTGTCCGCTGCCGTCCCCGATCATGGTTCGCGATGTGACTACCTGACACGCTTGTACGGAGTGTATCCGTTGGTCTTCTCCAGGCGGGGGCTCAACACCATCACCTGGTGTGGGCGCAGTCTGAGATTGAGTGTCGCGCGGTGAGTGCGCACCTGCTCGTGGCCGAGGAGATCGGTGAGGCCTGACATATCCATCAGCCAGGATTCGGGCACCAGAACAGTCTCTTCGATCTCGTCGGATGACGGGTTGGCTACCACAATAACCGCGTCCTCGATTCTATCGGTGAAGCGTTCGAAGCCGATCAGCCGTTCGGTCACCAGCCAGCGCAGATCACCAATCCGAAGCGCGCGGTGGCGGCGACGGATCGCGATCAACTGATGGTGGAAGCGCAACACGTTGTTCGATTCGTTCACGAGGTCCCACCGCATCGGGGCGCGGTTTGCCGGATCGGCTCCGCCGGTCTGGCCGAGTTCGGTGCCGTAGTAAAGGTTGACGCTGCCGGGCAACGTGAACTGTAAGACGGCGGCCAACTTGCGGGCGGCCAGGTTCGGAACCGTATCGGTGAGCCGCGGCACATCGTGATTGTCGAGATAGTTCCAGCATTTGAGCAGGTGCTCGTAGTCGGCATCGGTGAAGAACCGTTCGAGCATTCGTTGCGCGTGTGCCGCCGAGATCTGCTGGTTGGCGAGCAGTAGGACGATCTCGCGCAACGTGAAGTTCAGCACGCCGTCGAGTGCAGGGAACCAACCGGCGGGATAATTGCAGACCTCACCCAGTGTGAGGGAGCCCGGTTTCTCCTCGTGGGCGGCCGCAGTCAGCTGCGCCAAGTAGTCAGGGCCGAGTTCAAAGGCGACATCGAGTCGCCAACCGTCGACGCCGTCGCGTAACCAGCTGCGGACCACCGAATCAGAGCCTGCCCAGAGGTGATCTTGCACCGCAGGATTCTCGATCACCAGTTCGGGCAGATTGACCGCATTCGCCCAGGCCCGGGCCCCACCCGGATACTCCGGATTGAAGTTGAACCAGCCGCGATGCGGATCGTCCGGGTCGATCAGTGCTTCCTGGAATGCTGGGCTATTGCGTCCCATGTGATTGAAGACCCCGTCGAGTACAACGCGCATACCGCGCGCATGGGCATCTTTGGTGAGTTGTTTGAGGTCGTGGCGGCTGCCATATTCGGGACGCACCTGCTGGTAGTCGAGGCCGTCATAGCCATGATTGGTCCAGGCGAGGTGAATCGGGCAGAGATAGAGCACATCGGCACCCAGTCCGGCGATATAACCGAGCCTTTCCCGAAGACTCACCAGGTCGCCACCCCAGAAATCGATTTCATGCGACCAAACCTCGTGTCCGTCGAGGTATCTGCCCTTTTCAGGGGATTCTTCCCAGCGGCGCAGCTGCTTAGGAGCCGGGTAGAGATGGGCTTTGGTCGCGAGATCCGCGCTCGGCGCGAAGCGATCGACGATCACCTGATAGACCAGCGCGCCGTTGCGCCAGTCGGATTCGCGTGCCAAATAGTGGTCTGCTGCGGGCTGAGATCGAAGATCGTGGTTCTCGTCGGGCATGTGTTCATGCTATGCGGCTCTCGCGTCCGGATCTTTTGGGATCTCTAACCGAGGAGTTCTGCGGGTGAGGGCTGTCGTCTCAACCGCGTGCTGCCACCAGCAACGGGAAGATCAGATCAGTGTTCAGTGGCGCTTGGTTGTCGCCTGGGTCGGCCGGATCCACCCACCGCATGGCTGCCAGCTCTGCGCGCACTGCAGGTCGTACCGGCTCATCCGAGACGAAGACATGCGCGGTGAGCGGGACGCCTTCGTTCACCGCTGTGCTGTGAAACGTACCGAGGCCGCGAAGCCGGGCCGCGTCGAGCCGTACCCCGAGCTCTTCATGCACTTCTCGAACCGCGCACTGCACAGGAGTCTCACCTGCCTCGGGCTTGCCTCCGACCAGCATCCAGCCACTCGTGCCGCGCTTACGCACGGTGAGTACCCGGCCGAAGCTATCAAAGAGACAAACAGCAGAGACTTCGATCACGCTCCGAGGTTACTTGCTTGCTCGGGGTGACTCGCGATGTTGGGTATTTGGCGCTGATCGTCCCACGTCGATATCTGGCGGTCGCGTCGGTCGGAGATGATACCGAGTGCTGCGGCGACGCGCAGGGCGTCGACTTTTGAGCTGACACCGAGCTTGCGATAGGTGGACGACAGGTGGGTCTTCACAGTGTTGCGCGACAGGTGTAAGACCTCTGCTGCTTGGCTCAAGGTCGACGTCATCCCCACCGCCCGGAGGACCGACAACTCGCTGCGGGTCAGCTCGGCCTGCGGCGGATCTGGAAGGTCCGATTCGCAGCCGATGATCGTGGACTCGAATTGCCGGCGCTCATTCGGCGGCAGTGCTTCGGCGATCAGTGTGACGATCAGGGCGGGGGTTCGGGTCAGACGCCACCGACAACCCCGTCGCGCCTGCCCGGCGATCGCTTGCGCCAACGCCGGGCGCATCGCCAAACCGTTCGCGTGTTCTAGTTCAGCGACGAGTAGTTGGGTTGCCAACCTCTCGACCGGATCGATATCGCTGTTCTGTAATTCGTGCAGCACCAAAGCTGCATTATCGTTGAGGCCCTGCCATATGAAGAATCGCGCGCGAGAAAGCGCAATTCGGGGGGCGGAGCAATCTGCGGTGTCGACGAGTGCTGCTGCCCGTTCGAGTGCGTCGCAGGCGACGAGTGCATCGAGTTCTATCGAGGTCAGCAATTCGGACGCCAACGATTCTGCTGCCACGGGACGCGCGAGTAGGGCGTGTTGGGTGATCTCCAAGGCCTCCGACGGCTTGTCCTGGGAAAGAGCGAAACGTGCCTTCGTGTAGGCGATGAGTGGCCATAGCTCGCTCACGGCGTCGGTCCCGGGCAGTTCGTCAACCGATGCTCCGGCGTCGCTGCTCACCTGCTCAACCGCGATCATCGCGCGAGCGACCCGATGGGTGAGATCGATAAAACCAGCCATGTGCTCGGGGGTTCGGCTATCAGCGAGGCTCCTGTCGAGCATGCGTTGTGCATCGTCCAGGTTGCCGCGCAGCGCGTGGATGATGGCGAGGTTCCCGCAGGCATATTGATAGACATAGGCGTGGGCAGTGCCCGGCGCGAGATCTCTGGCCAGCGTTAACGTCTGGACCGCGCGCCGCACATCGCCTGCCAAGAAGAACGTGATGCCCACATACAGTAGGCATAGCGGGGCGGGGTTCTCGGTGCCGAAATCGCTTCTGAGCATTTCCTTGCTCATGCAGGCGGACAACTCCTCAGCCGCGCGCACGGACGAGGCAAAGTCCCCAGCCATTCTGGACGTCACCACTTCGACCAGAAGTTCACCGCTGTGCGCAAATTCCTTCGGCTTCGAAGGCCTCGGCCTCGGTGTGTGGCCTGATAGCGCCTTCATACGACCGGCGAAGGACGCCAGCGGATGCTCGATGCGTAGCAGAGGATCGTCGGCGATCATCGCGGGCGGCACGTCGGACACGATTTTCTTGGCCGTCGGATAGATATCTGGCAGTATCCACAACGCCCACTTCTCCGCGGCGATGACGTCGATGATGTCTTGCGGGTCACCCGACTGGGCAGCAAGCTCCAGACGCTTCAACGCCCTAAGCGCCTCCTCGCTTGCCATGTCCCTCATTTCAGCACGGATTCTCAGGAACTTCAGCTCGAGAGCGGGTGAAGACGGGTGAGAAAAGGTGAATAGACGAAGGTAGGGGGTGATCTATCCTCTTCCAGTTAGCTTCTAGGGGCACCTCTTGGCGAAAATCGACTTGGACGTTTCTGAGAAAACGCCATGAAGAGGGGAAGTCGATGTCTGTGGACCGAACAAGCGTACGGTCGGCGAGAGCCACCAAACGCCTGAATCGTACATTGCTGGTGGGGGCTCTGCTGGGATTGACTCTTAGCGCTGGCGTCGCACCGAGTTCGATGGCGTGGGGCGAGGATACCGACGGCCCCAGCGGAACCGCCAGCGCGACCAGCGATTCCCGGTCGGCGTTCGTGCAGGACGCGACGTCAGAGGCTTCGGAAACGACAACCCCAGCGACGACCGAATCTTCGACTCCTGAATCTTCAGGGACGCCGCAATCGTCCTCATCAACACGTGAGCCTTCGGAGGCCAGCGAGGCTCCCTCGGCTGGAGCGCGGGATGAGTCGTCCGAGCCTGAGGAGATCGCAGGCACGCAGGGCTCTTCTGCTGCAGAGGAATCCCAGATCAAGACCATGGGCATCGAGCCGTTCATCGTCGGGGTGCCTGATGGCGTTAACGCGCCGTATGTCTACTGGACCGTGAAGGACAGCACTGGGGATCCTGTTCCTGTCGGTGGCGCCACGTTCCGCATCCAGGGGCCGCGGGACAACGCCAGCACTGGGAACGATTCACAAGACAATCGCTGGAACAGCAACTCCCACACGGTCGAGGACTGCCAGACAGCACCTAGTGCTTGCCCAGCGAACAGCCGTGATCGGGATCCCGATCCGGGTGAGTTCCTCGTCAAGTACATGAACAACAGCAACAATGGTACAGAGATCGCGTCGAATCGCCGCTACCGTGTTCAGCAGGTCCAGGCGCCGGAAGGTTATACGTGGACTACGCCTGGCGACTGGAAGGTCATCCCTGGTAATGGCCAGACTCCCGCATCAGGTGCATGGGGGGGGAACCGAACCTACGATTTCGGTAATTTCCCCGTCGAACTCAAGCTTCCCCAGGACTACACACTGACGGTGAATAAGGGCACCTACCGTACTGGTACGGGTGCAGACGCCGTTTCTTCGGAGGATACGGCGGGCGTTCGATTCGGGCTCTACTCTGCTGACGATGCCGAACTCGCCACCTGCGAGATTGAGGCCTCGAACCTTGGCGAGTGCGTCTTCCCGACGACGGCGCTATTGGCGGATGAAACGGTCTACATTAGGGAACTCGACGCAGTGCCAGGTTCGGACGCAGCGACCAAACTAGCCAGCCCCCTAGCGAGTTTCACTACAGGCACCGCGAATAACTTCACGTCCCGCGACTACCAAATTGTTTATACCGTTCCAGATAACGCTGGCTCCTACACCGTCCCAGCCCATACCACCACCAACGTCTGGAACGCCCATAGCGGCTACATCGCCAACCAGGTGAAGAACCCGGTCCTCGCTCAAAGTTGCTCGACCGGTGTCAAAGTAGGCATCGTACTCGATACCTCCGGCTCGGTGAGCGGCTACCAGAATACACTTGCTCAAGCGACGACCGCCCTCGTCAACGGTTTGACCGGAACGCAATCGTCGGTAGCGATGTTCAGCTTCGACAACACGACCCCCGGCAAGGTTTCTAATCATCCGGCTCTCCAGAGCGTCGAAACAGCTGCTGGTGCGACCACCGTGAAGCGTTGGTATTCCACTTCCGCAAGCAATGGGCAAACCGCGAACTTCCAGCCTTCAGGCGGTACGAACTGGGACGCGGGGCTTTGGGAAGCAGCCGAGGGGTCGGCGGCGTACGCCTACGATGTTGTCTTCGTGCTTACCGACGGCAACCCAACATACTCGAACAATGGCAACAACACCGCTGGCAGCGGAAGCCTGACGTCTTTCCGCGAATTGGAGCGGGCCGTCTTTTCTGCGAACGCCATCAAGAAGACCGGTGCGCGGGTCATCACAGTAGGGATCGGCACAGGCCTGTCAAACGACAACTTGGCCTCGATCTCGGGCCAAGCAGGCTACGTTGCGGGCGCTGGCCTGAACGAATTCGACTACATCAAGGCTGATTGGGCTCAGCTTCAGCAGGTCATGGAGCAGTTCGCCCAAGGCCTGAAATGCGAGTCTACGGTGACCGTCGAGAAACAGGCCAAGCCCTACGGCGGACAGTTCGCTGCTGCACAAGGCTGGCAGTTTGACCTAACCCAGCAAGGCGCGTCGTCGCAGATTCCTGCGGCTTCGGCGCAAAGCACCGGGCAGAACGGTCAGGCGAGCTGGACCCTCAAGTTCGACGAGCCCGGTGACGTGGCGAGTCTGGTCCTGAAAGAGAAGGAGGACAGGCCCGGTTGGAGTCTGACTGACCTCACCTGCACTCCAGATGACGCAGAGATCGATCTAGGGGAGAAGACGGCAGCTCTGTCGGAAGTCGGCATCGGTGAGAACGTCAAGTGCATCTTCAAGAATGAGGAGTACCAGGCGGCCGCGCTGAACATCAAGAAAGCCTTCGACGATTCAGTGCCGTCCGGTGCGGGCAACGAGGCGACTTTCAACGGCGCATACACCTGCACACTCAACGGTGGCACTGTGGCTTCCGGAGCCTGGAGCAGCCTGGGTACCGGCAACGCGACTCTGGTGCCTGACCCAGGCATGCCGGCTGCGGACGACATCCCGGTCGGTGCGAGTTGCTCGGCCACAGAGGAGGCGCCAACAGGCTCCGTGGGCCTTCCTAACAGTTCGTGGCAGTGGTCCAGCACACCGGACATCTCCCCGGGCGTAACGATCGTGAACGGTGAGGAGAAAACCATCACCGTTACCAACAAGGCTGATCGCGTCCACGGGGCATTCGAGGTAACTAAGGTTGTCCCCGCAGGAAGCACAGCGGATGAGACCAACAAGTACGGCGGTGACTGGTCGTGCTCGCTGGGCGCCGAGACAAAGACCGGTACCTGGGGGCCGATCGCGGCAGGCGAGACGTGGACTTCGACCGCGGCCACCGAGATTCCCCTTGGTGCTGAGTGCACGGTGACCAATGAGGAACGGCCGGATGCGCCGGTAGCCGACAACCCGTCCTTCGAGTGGGACGGCGATCCCCTGTTTAGCGATCCCGTGACCGCCAAGCAGGACGATCTGGGAACGATCACTGTGACGAACACGACCAAGCAGGTGCTCGGTTCGGTGATCTGGACGAAGATCGCTTCGGGCACGGAAAACGAGCTGCTGGCGGGGTCCACGTGGACGCTGACCGGGCCGGGCGTGCCGGCGGGCACCGTGGTAACCGACTGTGTCGCAGCTCCCTGCGCCGCTGGTGACTACAAGGACCAGGACCCGGACGCGGGCGCGTTCTTGCTGATGAACCTGCCGGCAGGGGACTACACCTTGACCGAAAAGACTGCACCTCCGGGCTACCAGCTCGTCAAAGACCCGATCAACTTCACCGTCGTCGGAGGCTCGACGATCGAACTCGATCCGATCGAGAACGACCAACAAGACGGCGTAACACTTCCGCTCACCGGAGGTCTTGGCCGGGACGCCTTCCTGATCGGAGGCACGCTGTTGCTGCTGACCGCGGCGGGAGCAGTGGTCGTCCGCCAGCGCCGACTGCACCACGTGCAGCAGGGCTGACAAGAAACCCAAAACCATACATCTGCTGAATCATTTAGACATCGCCGGCCGCTCATATCGGATCGGGGAGAAGAAGAAAGGAAATGGCACAACATGGCAAAGTTTATCCAGCGCCTAGCGGCTGGCGTGGGGGCAGTCGCGCTCGCGACCGCTGGCCTACTCGGCGCAGCTAGCCCAGCATCGGCAGAGGTGCCGGATCCTCCGAGCCTCGCCAACATCGACCCGACTGCTGAGACTTCGCTGACCATCCACAAGTTCGACGGCAATGAGGGAACGGCGGGCGATGGCACCGCCATCGGGGACACCAGTGGGTTCGGCAACGCTCTTGAAGGCGTTGAGTTCACGATCACCCCGGTGACCCAAAAGGATGATGAGGCAATCGACCTAACCACCTATGAGGGCTGGGAGCTCATCAAGGGTGCGACGCCTGCCGACATCACGACCCCGCCCTACACCCTCGGCACCCCGACGACTGTCAAGACTCTCGCCAACGGCACTGTCACCGCGAACCTGCCGATGGGTCTTTACCTGGTCACCGAAACCGATCCGGGTAACAACAACATCACCACAGCGGTGGCGCCCTTCCTGGTGACTCTGCCCTATCGGAACCAGGCTGAGTGGATCTACGACGTCAACGTCTACCCAAAGAACGTCGTCGACGAGTCCGAGATGACCAAGACGGTCTCCGAGCCCGGGAAGGTCGTGCTGCCCGACGGCACTTTCGTCACCGGCAAGGCGTTGGTTGACTGGACGATCACCGTTCCGGTTCCAGCCGCTCCTACCTACACCGATTTCGTTGTGACCGATCCGCTCGATCCTCGCCTGACCTACGACTCGATCAAGGTCACCATCGGAGACACCGAGCTGGTTGAAGACACCGACTACACGGTCACTGGCAAGACTGACGGCAATATCGTGGTCACCTTCACCGGAACGGGTCTCGGGAAGCTTGTCGCAGGCACTCCGGTCGTGATGATTCTCACTACTGAGGTCGACGGCACCGGCATCATCCCGAATAATGCCAGCGCCGTGGTTAACAACTATAAGCCGTCGATCGATATCGAGCCGACCACCAACTGGGCCGATCTGAAGGTTCTGAAGACCGACGACGGCAACGGCAAGATTCTGAAGGACGCCGAGTTCGAGATCTACAAGTCTGACAAGACCACGCTGGTCGGCACGTACACCACCGACGCCAATGGCGAGATCAATGTCACCTTGTGGGTTGGCAACAATGATGACATCACCGAGACCTACTGGCTCAAGGAAACCAAGGCCCCAGCCGGCTACGTCACGCCTACCGGCGACGCCGCTTGGACCGAGGTCAACCTGACCGCGCTGACCGAACCAGTCGTGGTCACCAAGACCATCGACAACACTAAGCAGCAGGGCCCGAACCTGCCGCTGACCGGTGGACAGGGCACGATGCTCTTCCTCATCGCCGGTGTTGCGATCATCGGTGCTGCAGGTAGCGCCATTGCAGTCCGCAAGGCTCGCGCCTGATAGCGAAGGACTCATCGTCCAAGCTAGTGAGCAATAACAAGAAGTAGCCTTCAGTGGGCGGGGAGATCATCTCTCCGCCCACTGATTCGCGTTGAAGGGGACCCGAATGCTCGACGTCGCTTCGCAGCCCGACCCGGCAGCCGGGCCTCCGCCGCCGCACCCCCGCCGCTGGCGGATGCCTTGGTTCAACGCGGGGATGTCTCTGCTGATCTTCATCGGCGTGCTCGTCTTGATGTATCCGAGCGTGGCGAGCTGGTTCTCGCAATACAACCAGTCTGCGCTCATCGAGAATGTGGTCAGCGCAGACATCGAGAAGGGGCCGCCGTCCAGGCTTGAGGCTGAAATCGACAGGGCGCACACCTACAACTTGGCGCTCACCGGCGGTGCGCTGCTGTCCCCGCAGAGTAATGTCCCCACATCCGACGCCGAGGACAGCAGCGATCTCAACTACCACGACCTGCTCGATATCAACGGCACCGGGACCATGGGGCGGCTGAAGATCCCCGGCATCGACGTCGACCTTCCGATCTACCATGGCACCTCGGATGCGGTCCTGGCGCACGGCGTCGGCCATTTGCAGGGCACCTCGCTGCCGGTCGGTGGAGCCTCCCAGCACTCGGTGCTGACGGCTCATCGAGGCCTCCCCAGTGCGACGCTCTTCGACAACCTGGACAAGGTGAATGTCGGCGACCGGTTCACCGTTGAAGTTTTCGGTGAGGTACTCACCTACGAGGTGATCTCCACCCAAGTCATTCAGCCCGATGAGACCCAGCCGCTGCTCCCGCAATATGGGGAAGATCTGGTGACGTTGGTCACCTGCACGCCGCTGGGCATCAACACGCACCGCATTCTCGTCACGGGTGAACGTGTCACCCCCACCCCAGCAGCCGACCTTGAACGTGCGGGGGCCAGGCCTGAAGTGCCCGGGTTTCCTTGGTGGGCGGTGATCATCGGTGGCAGCATCGCGGCGCTGACCGGTTTCGTCATCTACTCCGGACGAAGCGCAGCCAAGCCCGGGGATCCAGCTCAAGGCTGACAGGGGACTCGCGTCGTAGCCAGCTATCGTGGGTGCCGGTCGGTTTGATCGGCGCCGCTGAGAGGGTTGCGTCAGAGGGTCGGACGCCGACGATCAGCTACCACATGCCAGGTCCACAAGCCCGCTCCTGCGATGCTGAATGCACCGCTCGCGAGCGCCATCGTCTGGATACTACTCGAAACCAGCGGCACGACCACACCGGCGAGCAGTGCGTTGAGCAGCAGCGAGGTGAACGCCTGCAGCGAGGCGGCAGTCCCGCGCAGCGCGGGGAAAAGATCGAGCATCGTCAGCTGCAGAATCGGGAAAGCCAGCGACATACCAAATGCGATGAGCCCAGGCCCGATGACCGGCCATGGCAGGCGATCCGCCAGGGGTGAGGCTGCGAGCGCGACGTTCAGCACCATCGCCGCGAGCATGATTCCGTATCCGATGCTGGCGACTTTGTCGGCATGGCCCCACTCGGCGAGCCTGGCGTTCAGATATGAGCCGAGAGTCATGCCGGTGATCAGCGGCACGAAGAAGATCCAGAAATCCCGCTCACCCAGCCCGAGCAAGCGGACGACGAAAATAGGGGCACCCACGATATAGAGGAACTGCGCCGAGAACGCCAGTGAGGATGCGAACGCCAGCCGGACGAACGCGCCGCTTGCGGCAACCTGGCGCATACCAAAGAACAGTCGACCCATCCGAAGCGGCGTCCGCTTCTCGACCGGATGCGATTCGGGCAGCCCGAAGGTGATCAGTGCGAGCAAGAGCAGCGTGTAGGCGGTCAGGAAGGTGAAGATGATCTCCCAGTCGCCGACAGTGAGCAACCAACCACCCACCACAGGTGCGATCGCCGGTGCGATGGCGAAGATCATGGAGACTTGCGCCATCACGCGCTGTGCCTGCCAGCCGTCGTAGAGATCACGGATCAGAGCCCGCGAGATGATCTGGCCGGCGCCTGCGAAGACGCCCTGGGCAGCCCGGAAAGCCAGTAGGAGGCCCAGATTCGGGGCGAAGGCGCAACCGATCGACGCCAGCGCGAAAGCGCTCATTCCGACGATCATGACGGGCTTACGTCCTACCGCGTCGGAAATGGGTCCGTGGAAGAGGCTCGCGAATGCGTACGAGAAGAGGTAAATACTAGTGATCTGCTGCAGGGCTGCGTCCGAGGCGCCGAACTGGATGCCGATGCGAGCGAAAGCGGGAAAAACCGAGTCGATGGCGAACGGGCCGATCATCGACAGCATCGCCACGATGATCGTCGTCTGCAGGCCAACGCGTTTGCTCACCGAAACACTCTACGCGCGCAGGCGATCGCTGCTGCTCGTCCGGCACCCCGACGGGGTCTTTGAGGGTCGTGGGAACCAGGACACCTGCTGGT
This sequence comes from Propionibacterium sp., assembly GCA_022837595.1. Classification (GTDB taxonomy): domain Bacteria; phylum Actinomycetota; class Actinomycetes; order Propionibacteriales; family Propionibacteriaceae; genus Brooklawnia. The sequence goes on along the minus strand of JALHFX010000017.1, from coordinate 853 downwards.
GAGCCATCTAGAGTTCAATCATGATTCGTATCGCAACGGTCGGTACCAGCACCATCACTTACCAGTTCGTAGACGCGATGGCTGAAGTGCCGCAGATCGCCCTGGCGGGAGTTTACTCTCGCAGCCTCCAGACAGCTGAAAAGGCGGCGGCCGCTTTCGGGACCGAACGAACCTGGACCGAGCTCGACGCGATGCTCGCCAGCGACGAGGTTGACGCGGTATACATAGCTAGCCCGAACGGCGTTCATTTTGAACAGGCGTTGCAGGCCATCCGGGCCGGGAAGCATGTCTTCGTAGAGAAACCGGCGGTGCCCACCGCGGCGGAGTTCTCTTCTTTGCTGGAGGCCGCGGCTGATCACAACGTGGTGCTTTTCGAGGGAATGCGCAATGCCTACGATCCAGGTACTGCGGCGTTGAAGTTGCTCCTGCCGAAGCTGGGGCAGATCCGGAGGGTTTCGCTGGGCTATTCGCAACGCTCGGCTCGCTACGATCTGGTGCTCGCCGGCCGGCCGGTGAACATCTTCGATCCAAAGCTGGGCGGTGGGGCGCTGTTCGATATCGGGGTCTATTGCGTCTCGATGCTGGTGGATCTCTTCGGTGCGCCGCAAGCGGTGACGGCCTGCGACGTCACCGTCGGGTCGGGCGCAGATGGGGCAGGTGTGGTGCTGGCGAGCTATCCGGGGATGGTGGCCGATCTGTCGTATTCGAAGATCAGCGCGTCCGACAGGTTCAGCGAGATTCAAGGAGAGCTGGCGACGCTCACCTTCGACCGGGTGCCCGCACCGCGCGAGTGGTTCCTCACTTACCTCGACGGTGAACAGGAGACCGAACGGCTCGGCCTGCCACCGGCGAA
>JALHFX010000103.1 GCA_022837595.1 Propionibacterium sp. | reverse complement strand
ATCCACCATGACCAGCTGCAACCGACAGGGGGTGATTGCGGTCAGGGCATGAGGAGCGCCAGGTGCCAGATAGATCATGTCGCCAGCGTGCATGATGTGGGATTCCCCCTCCAGCTTGAAGTCCATCTCGCCGTCCAGCAGAGTCACGACGACGGCCCGTGGCGAGGTGTGTTCGGTGAGTAGCTGCCCGGTATCGAAGGTGAAGTCGACCACCCGAAGCAACGGATTGGAGAGAATCACCCTGGACGTGGTGGACTCATTGATGACGGGAAGTTCCGCGTTGATGTTCAAGACGACTGCGGACTGGCTCACTTCAGTTTCACTCATGAAATTAGGTTAGCCTAACCAAGAAATAATAGGAATGCTGGGTCGATTCCGTTCGGCGGAAGCGCTGATGGCGGCAGCCGTTGGAACTGTGCGATCTGCTGACATAGCTTCGGAGGCTGCCGGAGCGGCAACTGAGCTTCTATGTCCACGTCCCCTTCTGTCGAGTGCGTTGCGGTTACTGCGATTTCAATACCTTCACTTCCGACCAGTTGGGTCCTGATGGTGGCCCGCAGGCGTGGGCCACCGCTGTACACGCCGAGATCGAGCTGGCTGCCCGTACGCTCGGCGATCGCGCGCCCGCTGTGCAGACGGTCTTCTTCGGCGGTGGCACACCGACTTTGTTGAGGCCGACTCAATTGGCTGACGTGCTGGCACATATCGCCGATCGCTTCGGCTTACGTCCGGATGCGGAGGTCACCACCGAGGCCAATCCAGAGACCCTCGGCAAGCCAGAACTCGAAGGGCTGCTCGCGGGGGGCATCAATCGCTTGAGTCTGGGGATGCAATCAGCTGTGCCCGCGGTTTTGGCGACGTTGGACCGCGTGCACACCCCTGGGCGTGCCTTGGAACTGGTCGCAACGGGGCACGGCGAGCGGGGTTCAGCCAGATCAGTCTGGATCTGATCTACGGCACGCCGGGGGAGCGATCCGTGGATTGGCAGACCAGTCTGGACGCAGTGATTTCGGCCGATCCCGATCATGTTTCGGCCTATGCTCTGGTGATCGAACCCGGAACGGCGATGGCTCGCAAGGTGGCCCACGGTGAACTCGAGCCCACCGACGACGATCGGCAGGCCGACTACTACCTCATGGCGGAGGCGTCGCTGACGGCTGCGGGTTTCGAGAACTATGAGGTCAGCAACTGGGCGCGTGACCGCGACCACCGCGCTCGCCATAACCTCGCCTATTGGCAAGGGGATAACTGGTGGGGGATCGGGCCTGGCGCGCACTCACATGTCGGCGGGGTTCGTTGGTGGAATCTGCGGCATCCGGCGCGCTATGCGGCGGCGCTGGCGGCAGGCCACAGCCCGGCCCAGGCGCGCGAAGTGCTCGACCACCAGACCCGGCGTATCGAGCGGGTGCTGCTGGAACTTCGGATCAGCGATGGGCTACCGGTCGAAGTCTTGACCGTCACCGAAGTTCAGCGCTTGCCAGCTCTTCTTGACCGCGGCCTGATCGAGATGCAGGCCGAACGCGTGAAGTTGACGCTTCAGGGACGGTTGTTGGCTGACGCCGTGATTCGCGACCTGCTGGACTGAGGTCATGGTCGGCCAACGCCCGTGAGTGGTTCCCAGATGTCGCTTTGGGGTGCCCGGCGAGGCATCCAGAACTATCTGGGAACCACTCACGGGTGTTGAACCGGTTCGTCGCGAGCGGTACCGCGCGTCTTGATCCCGATCAATGCCCCGGGCTACTAGCCTTCCGCAGGTGGGAATCTCTAATGATCGCTATGGGCGTGATGTGCTCGACCCGAAGGCTGCTCGTAATCGGCGTCCGCAAACCAAAGACGTGCCGATGCAATTGGGCATGGTGGTTGAAGACCCGGCGTCAGGATTCGTCGGCGAGATCATGGGCTGGGAGAACGGCCTGGTGGTTCTCGAAGACCGGAGGGGGAAGCGACGCAGCTATCCGGTAGGCCCCGGGTTCTGGTTGGAAGGCAAACCCGTCGCGTTGCGAATCCCACCGCGTACCGGCTCGACGAAACGCTATACGGCTTCGGGCGCCAGGGCGATGCCGCACGGTCCTGCGAAGGTGGCCCTACCGAGCCGCATCTACGTCGAGGGGCGCCATGACGCCGAGCTCGTCGAGAAGATCTGGGGCGGGGATCTGCGCCATGTCGGGGTTGTCGTCGAGTATCTGGGCGGCATCGATGATCTGGTCGGGATCGTTGCTGAATTTCAACCTGAACGTGGGCGCAGGCTCGGCGTGCTCGTGGATCACCTGGTCACCGGCAGCAAGGAGACGCGGATCGCCCAGCAGGTCGCGCGCGGTGGATACGGTGATCTGGTTCAAATCACAGGCCATCGATTCATCGATATCTGGCAAGCAATCAAGCCGGAAGTGCTCGGTATCAGAAAGTGGCCCGAGGTGCCCCGCGATGTCGATTTCAAGAAGGGGACCCTTGCAGCTCTCGGCCTTCCGCACAAAGATCAGGCCGATATTGCGAACGCCTGGCAATCGATGCTGGGTAGGGTACACACCTTCCGTGATCTCGATCCCGATTTCAACCGGGAGGTCGAGAAGCTGATCGATTTCGTCACGCAGGATCATCTTGAAGCTCTCGGCTGAAGACACACCTGGCGGCAACCCTAGTCACCGGAAAAGCGACTGCGTGAGGAGCGGTAGGTTATCGTCAACCCCATGACCGAAATCGGAGCCGAGCAGATGAACCCTGCCGAGACTCAGCCTCAAGAGGATGCCGTGTCTGCTGATCACGGCGATGTCGATGCCGGCGATCGGCAGGCCCGCGACATCGAAGAGTCAGACAACGGTTCGGAGGATAACGCCGAAGAGTCCACCACCCCCGCGGCTGACACTGTCCCCGCGGACGACAGCGAACCCGCGGACGGTGAGAAGGCCGAACCTGTGAACAACGCCGAAGCCGCCGACAGTGAGCAGCCCGAACCTGCGGATGGGGAACAGCCCGAAGCCGCGGAAGGTGAGCAACCCGAACCCGCGGACGGCGAGCAGCCTGAACCCGTGAACGACGCCGAAGCCGCCGACGGCGAGCAGCCCGAACCTGCGGACGGCGAGCAGCCCGAACCTGCGGACGGGGAACAGCCCGAAGCCGCGCCGGAAGATGATGCCGACAACCCTGAAGCCAGCGCGCAGCGTCGATTACGTTCCTCCGAGGCAGGACGATTCGGTGACGGCATTCGCCCCGGATATGTGGGAAATCGGCGGTTGGCCGCTGGGCGCGACGTTGGACGAAGCCAAGAAGATGACCTCCTTCGCGGTCTACGCTCCCAAAGCTGTTCGAGTGGCCATCGAACTCTACGACCAGGACATGGGGGTCGATGCCAGCCATCGGTTCGATGCGGTCAAGGGTGAAGACGGCATTTGGCGCAGCCAACTCGTCGGTGTCGGCGCGGGCCAGCTCTACGGCTACCGCGTTTGGGGGACCAACTGGGATGTCGTGCCCGAGTGGCAGCCGGGTTCGCTGGCCGGCTTCAAGTCTGATCGCGACGCCGACGGCAACCATTTCAACCCGAACAAACTGCTGGTCGATCCCTATGCCAGGGAGATCAGCCATGTGCCGCTCAGCCCGCGGATCATTGAAGCCGGGGCCGACCGGGGCATCTTCGCTACCGGCGGCGGAGATTACCACGGCAAAGTGCGTCGCTGCGTCGACTCGGCACGTTTCGCTCCGAAGGGCGTGGTGATCTGCGACTCCACGAGCACCGGAGACGCACCGAAACGTCCGGCCCAGGATGTCACCATCTACGAGGGCCATATCAAGAACCTCACCATGCATCCGTCGGCAGCCAACCTCGGTGATCTGTTGGCCGGCGAGTCAGCGTTCGACGAAGTCCGCAATGTGCCGGACGAGCTACGCGGTACCTATGCGGGTGCGGCCCATCTGGCCCCATATCTGAAGGGCTTGGGCTTCACAACGATCGAACTACTTCCGGTCCACGAAACCGATTCCGACCAGGTCGGCGCGACGAACGGCACCACCAATTTCTGGGGTTACCAGACGATCGGTTTCTTCGCACCCAACCGCGACTACTCGCACGATAAATCCCCAGGTGGGCCGACACGCGAGTTCAAGGAGATGGTCCGCGCCTTCCACGAGCACGGCGTCGAGGTATATCTCGATGTGGTCTTCAACCACACCGCCGAAGGCGGCAACTGGGATAACGATATCGACTCGGCTGCGTTCACGAGCTTCGGTGGTTTTGCCACGACCACTTACTACGATCTGACCGCCGACGGCTTCATCGTGGACGGCGCGACCGGTTCGTCCAACCAGACGAATTTCTCCAGTCGCGCAATGTGCGATGTGGTGATGAATTCGCTCATCTACTGGCATGAAGTCATGGGCGTCGACGGTTTCCGTTTCGATCTCGCGACTGTGCTCGGACGCTTCCCGGCCCGCGCAGACAAGGAGGATTGGAACACCCGGAGACGTTTCTACAACGCCCATCCGCTGCTGCGTGAAGTCGTCGACTGGGCGGACGATCGTGGTATCGAGGTCATCGCCGAGGCCTGGGATCTGTGGGGCTATGAGGTGGGGAACTTCCCATCCGGTTGGGGAGAATGGAACGGCCGTTTTCGCGATGCGGTGCGCCATTACCTCAAGGGGGACGGTAATACCCGAGCATTCATTGAGCTCTTCAACGGCGATTGGTTGCATTTCAACGACAATGCCGGGCCGCAGAAGTCCATCAACTTCGTGACCGCGCATGACGGGCTCACCATGTTCGATCTGGTGAGTTTCAATGAATCAGTCAACAACCAGCCGTATCCGTTCGGACCCTCCGACGGTGGTACCTCGCAGAACAACTCCTGGGATTCGGGCGGCGATCAGGCGCTGCGCCGCACCCGCTGGCGCAACAACTGGGTGACGCTGATGACAGCGCGCGGGGTGCCGATGGTGGTGGCCGGTGACGAATACGGTCGTACCCAAAACGGCAACAACAACCCGTGGAATCTGAACACGATCGGCATGTGGAATAACTGGGCACAGTTGGCGTCCAATACCCCCACGCGATTGCCGGTCGATCCGAACGATCCCGAGCTGGCCTCGTATTTCGATGTGGTCGGCGAATGCGATTCACCGGAGAACGTCAATCCGATGTTCCGATTCGCGAGATTCACTGCCAGGCTGAGGGCATTGGACGTCACCTTGCGGCAGAAGACGTGGGGGTCGGGGCAGCTGGATTCCGACAATGTCAACTACCTCTACTACACACCCGACCTGGCTTCCGAACCCGGATTGACCGATCGGCAAATGACCGTACTGATCAACGGCGCAGGAATCGGTGGTACCGACTACCTGGTGATGATCAATATGTACACGTCGCCGGCCGTCTTCAAGGTGCCGGATTCGACCGAGATCCCGCGTCGCGATCTGAACTGGCATCGGCTCATCGACACCGCACCGTGGGCCGAACCCGAAGGGAACTGCTGGCCGCCGGCCATCGGTGATGTCATCGAGTCCAGCTATACGGTTGAGCCTTGGTCGATCGCAGTCCTGGCCGCTGCCTCCGATCAGTCGCCGATTTTTGCCTACCGTGGATTCACCGGCAGGGTCAAGAGCAGCAAGCCTCGGCAGAAGAAGAAGGGCAAGCCTGCTGGTGTGACCGCCCGGAAGATGAGACGAGCACAATAGTGACTATGCAGACCGATGAGGTCCTCCAACTCATGATCGACGTCGCCGATCGCGTGATTCGGCCCCGCTTCCGGGCCCTGTCCGGGGACGACGTCGATCAGAAGTCTCCTGGCGATTTCGTCACCGTGGCCGACCGGGAAGCCGAAGAGTTGTTGACCGCCGAATTACTCGCCCGTAATCCGGGGTGCCTGGTGGTCGGTGAGGAGGCGAGTTTTGCTGAGTCGACGCTCCTTGAGGGGCTCGGTAGCGTCGACCTCGCGTTCACGGTCGACCCGGTTGATGGCACCGGAAACTTCGTCAAAGGATCACCCGACTACGCAGTGATGATCGCCGAGGTCCGCCGAAACGAAGTCACACGCTCGTGGATCTGGCAACCGGAGGCAGGACGCGCCTATGTCGCCGAGCGTGGCGCGGGTGTGCGCTGCAACGGTGAACTGTTGACCAGAAGCCGGACGCATGATCCGGTGCGGGTAGGGGGAACCCCGAAGGTTTGGCGTCATTTCGACTCATCCGACGGTTTCGCCACCCCGGCAGGCTCGAACTTCTGCGCCGGCTTCGACTATCCGCAGCTCTTACGCGGCGAGGTCGACGCCTTCGTCTATCGGTGGCCGAAACCGTGGGATCACTTGCCCGGGCAGCTGATGTTGCACGAATTGGGGGGCGCCGTCGTGCAAATCGGTGGCCAGGAATACAATCCGGCCGCATTGGGCGCCGAAGTAATCTGCTCCGCGACCGATCCTGAGTTGGCAACTGCAGTCGCCGCTCGTTGGAATCCAGCGGTCAACCGCTGACTGGCATCCTCGGGCATGGCGAGTAAGCTTGGCACTCGGGATTATTGAGTGCCAGCGTCCAGGAGGGGAGAGCGTGGACGAGCGGAAGCTGAAGGTGCTGGGCGCCGTCGTCACCGATTACGTTGCTACTCGAGAGCCGGTCGGATCCAAGGCGCTGGTCGAGCGCCACAGCCTGGGCGTGTCCTCGGCAACGATTCGCAACGATATGGCGATGCTCGAGGAGGAGGGCTACCTCGTCCAACCGCACACCAGCGCCGGGCGGGTGCCCACAGACAAGGGCTATCGTCTCTTCGTTGACCGGTTGGCCACCGTCAAGCCGTTGTCGGCACCTGAACGCCGGGCTATTTCGAGTTTCTTGTCCGGCGCGGTCGATGTGGACGATATGGTCCATCGCACGGTGCGGTTACTCGCCCAGCTCACGCGCCAGGTGGCCATCGTGCAGTATCCCGTCTCAAGTTCGGCGACGATTCGTCATGTTGAGATCGTCGGCCTGAGCTCTGATCGACTACTGGTGATTCTGATCGACTCGACCGCTCGAATCGATCAGTACCCGGTGACGCTGAGCGAACACAGCGAAGAGGAGCTCTCCGAGCTGCGCAAGATACTCAATTCGGCGGTCGGGGGGCGTAAGCCGGTTGATGCAGATGCCGCTCTGGCCGACCTGCTTACTGCTCCGGGCTTCGACCGGGCGCGTTTCGGGCCGATCGTTGAGGCAGTCCGAACCATGCTGGCCAACGACCCGTCCGAGGAACTCGTGGTTGCGGGCATGCCGAATCTGATGCGATATGGCGCGTCCTATGAGACCGCGATCATGCCGGTATTGGACGCGTTGGAAGAACAGGTAGTGTTGCTGCGGCTACTGGGCGATGCGGTCGCCGAGCATCCTGGTGAGGTGAGCGTGCGTATCGGCCAGGAGAATCCCTATGTTCCTTTGCACGGAACATCGCTGGTGGTAAGTGAATACGGTTTCGATGAGGTTTGGGCTTCGCTCGGCGTGGTCGGACCGACATCCATGGACTATCCCTCGACAATTTCGGCCGTGCGGGCGGTAGCTCGCTATGTCGGCAGATTCCTGGCAGAAGGATGAACGAGAACAACTGATGAGTACCCCTGACTAGGCCATGAAAGTGCATCCCGATGTGGCCACCGATCGGGACGCCGAAGACAAGTTCAAGCAGGTCAACGAGGCCTACGAGGTCTTGAGCGATCCCAACAAACGGGCCATCTTCGATCGCGGCGGAGATCCGATGAGCCATGGCCCCGGCGGCGATCCATTTGCCAACATGGGTGGCTTTTCAGGCTTCGGGTCGTATGGCGGCCAGGGTTTCGACATCGGCGATCTTTTCGGCGCGATGTTCGGTCAGGCGACCACCACCCGGGGGCCGAAGTCTCGCGTGCGACGTGGCCAGGATCAGCTGATTCGTACCAAGCTGACGCTTCCCGAAGCAGTTTTCGGGGTGACCAAGCCGGTCACCTTCGACACCTATCTGGTCTGCGACTCATGTAGCGGTTCAGGTTCCAGGGATAATCGCGAACCGGTCACCTGCACCCAATGCAACGGACGCGGCGAGGTCGTCGTTTCCCAGCGATCCATTCTGGGCGAGATCCGTACCTCCCAGCCATGCCCCGCGTGCCAGGGATACGGCAATATCATCCCCGAGCCGTGCCCCGAATGTTCCGGTCATGGCCGGATCCCCCAACAGCGCACCATCAACGTCAAGATTCCCGGCGGCGTGGACACCGGTAACCGCGTTCACTTGCAAGGGCAAGGGGAAGTCGGGCCAGGCGCCGGTCCTGCCGGTGATCTCTACGTTGAGATTCAGGTGCAGCCCCACGATGTCTTCCGTCGGGATCACGAGAACCTTGAGATGGTTGTGCGGCTGCCCATGTCGTTGGCCGCGCTCGGCACGCAGATCGATATCGACACCCTCGAGTCCGAATTGCCGGATTGCCCGGACGAACGCCGGCAGGTGCACCTTGACGTTCCCGCGGGGACCCAGTCCGGCAGTCGGCTCGTCATCAACGGTCATGGTGTGCCCAGCCTGCGAGCCAACCGCCGCGGGGAAAACCCGCGAGGCGACCTGGGGATCACGATGCTGGTGCAGACCCCGACCAAGCTCGATTCCCAGCAACGCGACTTGCTTGCACAGCTGGCGCAGCTGCGTGGTGAGGCCGGTCCGGAAGTGTTGACCAAGCCCGAAGAGAAGGGCTTCTTCAATCGGCTCAAGGACGCATTCAGCGGATGACGGATGCGCTGTATCTAGCCGACCTGGGCTCAGATCCGCAGACCGGAGATTCGATTGAGGTCGTCGGCGACGAGGGGTGGTGGAGACGAGTAAGCGTGGTGTCGTGGTGCGGGTCGAGGAGGTCATGGCCGCTGGTCCGCAACGCTATCGCTGGACTGCGGTGCAGGCTCTCGCCAAAGGAGACCGCTCGGAGATCGCCGTCGAATCGTTGACCGAGTTAGGTGTCAATCGAATCATTGCTTGGCAGGCGGCGCGCAGCGTCGTCCGCTGGGATGCTCGGGCCGGTATACCGGAGAAAACAGCAAAGGGCCTCGCCAAGTGGCAGTCGGTGGCGCGAGCGGCGACCAAGCAATCACGCCGGTTCACTGTGCCCCAAGTGGAGTATGCATCGAGTGCAGAGGTCGCTTCACTCATCAGCCAGGCAGATCTGGCGTTGGTCGCCCATGAAGAGGCGGCCATGCCGTTGGCCGCGACCGAGCTACCGCCCACCGGTGAGATCGTGGTGATCATCGGTCCCGAAGGTGGCATCAGCCCGGACGAATTGCAACTCTTCGTGAAGGCGGGAGCCACGATGGTGAGCCTTGGCGACGGGGTTTTGCGCACCTCCAGCGCAGGTGTCGTGAGCCTGGCCCAGTTACAGGTGCTGGCGGCACAACGGGAGTTGTGAGCCCGGGCACCAGGCGACCGTGATGCTCTTCGGGGAGCAGGACCAGACGGTCGGGATAGCCGAGAACGACTTCGTCGAAGCCGGGTAACAGATGGATGGCATCGAGATCCGCGCAGGTCAGGCCGGCTTCGTCCCACACAGCGAACACATCGGCACGGCTGATACCTCGGTGGTGGCCGCGGCAGAGCCCACCAGGCCCTGAGCCAACAGCCGCAGTCGGACGAGCCGTGGGTCAATCAGGCGCGAACAGTTTAGGACGCTTGGAGCTCAGCAGACGAGTTCATCGGGTACCGGTCGTCCACTAGGGGTGAGACCGGAAAGGTCGACATCGACCCGGTGGTTGCGATCAGCGGTCGACCCCAGCATCAGATGCGCACCGATGCCCAGCGATTGCCAGCGGCTACGGTAGATCCAACTCAGTGCGGCAGGATCACTTAACCGCCAGAAGTTCACCAGGTAGCCACCCTCGAAGAGATGTATGAGCGTGTATCCGCCCGGGTAGGCGGCACAAGCGGCGTTTTCCAGGTAGCGCGTGTTCGTGTCAGCCAGATCCGCACGGTTGCGACGCATCCGGTGAGTATGACCGGCGAGATGTAGAAAGACCCCGGGTGCCTGGCGCTCGATCAGCTGCAGTTTGAGCCGGTCGCGTCCACGAAGCATGAACTGCGGTCCCGAAGGCGACGACCACGCGGCATCGGTGGTCACCGGATGGTGTGTCGCGGCCAGAGTAGGGCGATCGGGATCGGAGTCCAGTTCGGCCGTCACTTGCTCGTATTGGCTGGGTGTGATCCAGCCGCCGCCCGATCCACGGGTGGAGTCCATCGCCAGTATTCGCAGTCCGCTGGTCTCTTGCACGGCCTGGGCCTGCTGGTAGCCGACGAAATAGTCGCCGAAAGGATCGTCATCGCGCCTGGGATGATCATGGTTGCCCCGCGTGGCAACCCAATCCTGATTCTGGCTTCCGTAGCTATCCAACAATTCACGGGCAATAGCATTCTGCTCGGGGGAGTTGTCGTAGGTGATATCGCCGTTGGTGATCAATAGCGGGCGCCCATGCCGGGTTGCTAATTGGTTCAATGCGCTGACACCCATCATGTGGGCGTAGTCCGCTTGGTCGGGCCGGGGCGTGACAGACGTGGGCAGCCCGCCGAGCACGATGCCCTGACGGCGCTCTCCGATGTGGATGTCGTTGGCCACTGCGACCGTTGTTAGGTAGCGGCCGTCGGGCACGGTCAGCGTGGTGAATTGTCGGGTGCGTTCGCAGCCACCCACTATCCGAGTCGGACGCAGAGCTGCCATTGCTGGCTTGCCGCCGGATGATGCTCGGAATTGGTAGGTGCGGCCCGGCTCCAAGCCGGTGATTTCCACAACGTGGTAGACCCGCGGCGTCGGGTCGTCATGCACGAGCTGCATCGGGCCACCGACCGGACCGATGGCCATTTCGGTGCCGACCGCGATTGGTTGGGGAATAACCCTGCCGAGTCTGGCGGCGTGCGTCACCCAGCTGATGATGGCGCTGGTCGGTGTGACCGTCAGCACTTCGAGGTCGGTGACCAGTAATCTGCCTCGCGTTGGTGTGCTGACGTCGAAAGCGTCCGGGGCGGCCACACTCAGCCTGAGATCCACAAACCTCAAATCTACCGTTTCACACAACTGATCAGTGCAGTGCTCATGGGTGCGGCGCTTGTTTCGTCCATTTCAGGCTGTGCGACACGGTAGAGTCTCGCGCCATGACGCCCGTTGAGCGACGGCAGCACGTCGTAACCATCATTGTGAATCCCCGATCAGGGCGCGGGAAGGCGAGCCGGTCACTTCCCCGGGTACGCGATCACCTGCAGGCGGGGTTACCCGACTCGCAGATTCGTGTCGTGCAGACGTCGTCCTACGCCGATGCTCGGGAGCAGACGCGAGCCGCAGTCGCGCAAGCGGCCGCTGCGCAGACGGGTCGACGCCCAGATCTCCTGGTGGTGATGGGCGGTGACGGTATGGCCAGCCTCGGGCTGAACGCCTGCGCGGGCACGCACGTGCAGTTGGGCGTCATTCCGACCGGCACCGGGGACGATTTCGCTCGCGGTGTGGGCATCCCGCGCACGCCCGACAAGGCCGTCGCGGCGATCATCGCCGGCCGCACCAAGACCATCGACCTGGCGCTGGTGGAAGGCGAGCTCACCGGGGGTGAACGGCAGCGCTATGTCGGTTCGATCGTGTCCAGCGGCTACGACGCGAAGGTCAACTACCGGGTCAATCACTCCAAGATCAGGTCGTACGCCTGGGCGCTGCTCGCAGAGATCGCCGAACTTCGTCCACTGAACTACCGCCTCACGATCGATGGTGAGCGGCTGGAGACGCGGGCTCTGCTGGCAGCGGTCGGTAACGCGGGATATGCCGGTGGCGGGGTGCATCTTTGCCCAGCGGCCGATGTCACCGACGGCATGCTCGACGTGATGATCATCAAACCTGTGAGTCGCTGGACCCTGATCCGGCTTTTCCCGCTGCTCTTCCGCAGCGGTTTCGTGCAACACCCCGCGGTCACCCAGCTGAGGGCTCGCGAGGTGATCATCGACGGAGACGGACTACTACCGATGGCCGATGGTGAGGAACTCGGCACGGTGCCGCTGCGTGTCAGCGTTCAGCCTGGCGTCTTGACTATCGTGGTGGGCAATGATGACTGAACCAGGTCCGGCGTCGAAACAGCTGGTCGCGGCTTTCGCCGCCGACTACAGCTTTGCTTTCGACGATTTCCAGCAAGACGCCTGCCTGCGGCTGGCGTCAGGACACGGTGTCCTGGTCGCCGCACCCACCGGATCTGGCAAAACGGTGGTGGGAGAGTTCGCCTGTTGGTTGGCGCTCGAACACGGCACCAAATGCTTCTACACCACTCCGATCAAAGCGTTGAGCAACCAGAAATTCCACGATCTGGTCGCCAAACACGGTGCGCAGAATGTCGGTCTGCTCACCGGAGATACCTCGGTCAACTCTGAGGCGCCGCTGGTGGTGATGACGACAGAGGTACTGCGCAATATGATCTACGCGCGTTCGGCGACCTTGTCAGGGCTCTCTTACGTGGTGATGGACGAGGTGCACTATCTGGCCGATCGCTTCCGTGGCGCAGTCTGGGAAGAAGTGATTCTCGGGCTTGCCGACTCGGTCTGCTTGGTCGCGCTGTCAGCGACGGTCAGCAATGCGGAGGAGTTCGGCGAATGGCTGGACGAGGTACGCGGCGAAGTGGATGTCGTGGTGAGCGAAGAACGCGTCGTCCCGCTTTATCAGCACGTACTCGTCGGTCGCAAGCTGCTGGATCTGTTCGCCGGGCAGGCTCCGACCGCGGTCGCGCTGCCGCAGGCCAGGGCCGATGTCAACCCTGAACTGCTGAGGCTGGCCAAGGCAGAATCCCGGGTCATACGCGATGACTCCCGGCGCACTCGCGGCCGACGAATACGCGGCAAGATCGAGGCCAGACAAGGCGGCAGTGTGGTGCGCCCTCCCAGGCGCGATGGCGCGGTGGAAGTCCTGGCTCAACACGATCTGCTACCCGCGATCTTCTTCATTTTCAGTAGGCAGGGCTGCGACCAGGCAGTGCATCAGTTGCTCGGTTCGAATATCCGCCTCACCACCGGTGCCGAGCGAGGACGACTGCTGCAGATCGCTGAGAACCATGCGCGCACGCTCAGCGCGGATGACAAGCGAGCACTCGATTGGGAAACGTTCATTGAGGCGTTGGGACGCGGTATCGCCGCCCGCACCGTGGTCGTCGAGAAGCTCGTGAAGTACAACGGCGAGACTCACGCCGAGCTGAGCCCCGGCGAGTACACCCAGCTGACCGGACGAGCAGGCCGGCGCGGTATCGACGTCGAGGGCCATGCCGTCGTCTTCTGGCAACCGGGTATGGATCCCCGCGCTTTGGCCGGCCTGGCCTCGCGGCGCACCTATCCACTGCGATCGAGTTTCGCGCCGACCTACAATATGGCCGTCAACTTGGTGGGCTCGATCGGACGGGTCCGGGCACGAGCATTGCTGGAACAAAGCTTCGCGCAGTTCCAGACCGACCGGCGAGTGGTGGCGTTGGCGCGCCAGGCGAGCAGGGACGACGAGCAGGCCGCGATCTTCTGGCAGCAGGCAGAATGCGACCGGGGAGATTTCCGCGAGTACGCCGAATTGCGTGACCGTATCGGAACGTTGGAGTCCGAAGTCGCCAAGGAACGTAAACGCGATCATCGCGCCGATATCGTCGATTCATTCGCAGCCTTGGACGTCGGAGACGTCTTCTGGATCCCATCGGGCAAACATCAGGGCTGGGCTGCGGTCATCACACCGACGAAAGGGCATCGGCAATGGCCGACCGTGATGACCCAGACGCGCCAGATCGTCGAGTTGACGGAGAAGGACGCGAACCAGCCGGTCACGGTGATCTCGCGGGTTCGGGTACCGAAGAAATTCGATCGGCGTTCGGTGGCCGACCGTAGGCAATTGGCCAACTCGTTGGTGGCCAGGGCCGAATCGCTGGGGAAAAACCCGACAAAGCCTCATAAGGTGCGCGCCGAAGGTCAACTGGCTGCCGAGATCGCCGAACTGCGTGCTCAACTGCGGGCTCACCCTTGCCATGGCTGTCCTGATCGTGAACAGCACGCCCGGGCTGCAGAACAGGCGTTGCGGCTCAGCCGCGGTCACGAACGGACCAAAGCGAAGGCCAGGGCACGTTCTCAGTCGATCGCAACCCGTTTCGATCGGGTCTGCGGTGTGCTTGATTCGCTCGGCTATTTGGACGGTGACGCGCTGACGAGCCGAGGTCGGATGCTGACGCGCATCTACAACGAACTCGATCTGCTGGTGGCCGAGAGCATCATCGACGGAGTTTTCGACGGGCTCGACGTCCCCGAACTCGCTGCGGTGCTGTCGAGCTTGGTCTACGAATCGCGGGGCGACCAGCAGGGCCAACTGCACCGGATGCCTGATCTTGCCAGTGAGCAGGCGCAGAGCCGGGTGCGCAAGATCTGGCGCGATCTGGGTGTCGTGGAGCGCGACAACCGTGTTGAGCGCACTTCGGCACCGGATATCGGTTTTGCGGATGCTGCCTTTCAATGGGCATCGGGGATGAGCCTGGCCGACGTATTGGGCTCCAGCGGATTACCGGCCGGTGATTTCGTCCGGTGGGTGCGTCAGGTCATCGATCTGGCTGGCTGTCGTGAACTTGTTCGAGTGATGCGGCGCGATATCGCGGACTTCTCGCCGGACGAGGACTGAGCCGGACCCAGGTTTTAGCATCGTCCGCGAGGCCTTAATCTTTGTGTCATGACTGTGGCCATTCGTGTGATCCCCTGCCTCGACGTTACCGACGGTCGGGTCGTCAAAGGCGTCAACTTCCAGAACCTGCGCGATGCGGGTGACCCGGTCGAATTGGCCGCTCGCTACAACGAGCAAGGTGCCGATGAGGTGACGTTCCTTGACATTTCTGCCTCCTCCAGGGGACGGGAGACCACTCGTGAGGTTGTCACTCGCTGCGCCGAAACGGTTTTCATTCCGCTGACCGTTGGGGGCGGGGTTCGTAGCGTCGAAGATGTTGACATCTTGCTGCGCTGCGGGGCCGACAAGGTCGGCATCAATACCGGAGCGATCACTCGCCCCGAGGTGATCGACGAGATCACCGAGCGCTTCGGCAGTCAGGTGCTGGTACTCAGCCTGGACGCCCGACGTGAAGCCGGGATGCCATCCGGCTACGGCGTCACCACCCACGGCGGCACCAAATCTGCCGGGTTGGACGCGATCGAGTGGGTCAAGCAAGCTTGCGAGCGCGGTGTCGGTGAGGTACTGCTCAACTCGATGGACGCCGATGGCACCACCGGTGGTTTTGACCTGGAGATGCTCGAAGACGTCCGCAATGCTATTGAGGTGCCCCTGATCGCTTCTGGTGGGGCCGGTACAGCGGCACATTTCGTGGACGCGGCACGTGCCGGCGCGGATGCCGTGCTGGCCGCGAGTGTCTTCCATTTCGATGTGTTGAGCGTCGATGATGTCAAACAGGCCCTCGACAAGGCGGGTTTCCCCGTCCGGCTGGCCTGAGGGACGAAGAGGCCTGCAGGCGGATAGACCATCGGTGGTGTGTTCGCAATGCGAGACGGTTTTGGTGGTGTTTGGATGCGCGTGCGAGTATGTCTACGTGCATAACGGACAGGGTCTCGTACTTAACTAGCGCTTCGTCAACCCGGACGGAGCGCTCCCTCGCCTGCCATCTCGGCAGCGGGGGTTTTTTATTGCAACAGACCCGTCATCACACAGAAAGGATGTCGCCGATGGCCAAGCAGCCAGCCGACCTGCCGATCATGACCGGAGCACAGGCGCTCATCGCGTCATTGGAGCGCTGCGGTGTGGAAGTAGCCTTCGGTATTCCCGGTGGCGCGATTTTGCCCGCCTATGATCCGCTTTTCGATTCGTCGATTCGTCACATTCTGGTCCGCCACGAGCAGGGCGCCGGACACGCAGCCGAAGGCTATGCCATCGCTACCGGGCGTGTGGGTGTTTGCATCGCGACGTCAGGACCCGGAGCTACGAACCTGGTTACCGCGCTCGCCGATGCCGCCCTCGACTCGGTGCCGATCGTCGCCATTACCGGTCAGGTCAACTCCTCGTTCATCGGTACCGATGCTTTCCAGGAAGCCGATATCCGGGGCATCACCATGCCGATCACCAAGCACAACTTTTTGATCAAGCGCACCGAGGACATTCCGGAGGCGATCAAGGCGGCGTTCTATATCGCCTCGACCGGCCGTCCCGGCCCGGTCCTGGTCGACATCTCAAAGGATGCTTTGGCCGAAAGCGCGCCGTTCGATTACGACGACGAGTTGATTCTGCCCGGATACAAGCCCACCACCCAACCGCATAACCGCCAAGTCAAGGAAGCGGCCAAGCTCATCTGCAAGGCGAAGCGTCCGGTGCTTTACATCGGGGGCGGGGTTATCAAGGCCCGCGCCTGGCAGGAGTTGGCCGACCTGGTCGATCTGGTCGATATCCCGGTCGTTACCACCTTGATGGCTCGTGGGGCGTTCCCCGACGATCATCCGTTGCATATGGGGATGCCCGGCATGCACGGTAGCGTTTCGGCAGTCGGCGCGCTGCAGAAGTCCGACCTGTTGATCGCGGTGGGCACCCGTTTCGACGACCGGGTTACCGGACGCCTGGACTCCTTCGCGCCCGAGGCCAAAGTCATCCACGCCGACATCGATCCGGCCGAGATCGGTAAGAACCGGGTCGTGGATGTGCCGGTCGTGGGGGATGCGAAGGTCTTCTTGTCGGCATTGATCGAAGCTCTCCGCCACGAGAAGCTTCCCGACTATCAGTCGTGGGTCGATTATCTGCAGGGGCTCAAGGAACGCTACCCGGTTGGCTGGAGCGAGAGCACCGACGGAGGTCTGACTCCGCAATACGTGATCAAGCGCATCGGAGAAATCGCCGGCGGCGACGCGATTTATGTGACTGGCGTCGGCCAGCATCAGATGTGGGCGGCGCATTTCTTGCCGTTCGCCAAGCCCGGACGATGGCTGACTTCCGGCGGGGCAGGGACGATGGGATACTGCGTCCCGGCCGCGATGGGCGCAAAGGTCGGTATGCCCGATAGGGTCGTGTGGGGTATCGATGGTGACGGCTCGTTCCAGATGACCAATCAGGAACTCGCAACCTGCGCGTTGAACAATATTCCGATCAAGATCGCGATAATCAACAACAACGTGCTCGGTATGGTCCGTCAGTGGCAGACTCTGTTCTATGAGGGTCGCTATTCGAATACCGATCTGAAATCCGAGTCGGTGCCGAACTTCCCGCTGCTGGCAGAGGCATTGGGTTGCGTCGGTTTGAAAGCGACCAGCGTCGAGGAAGTCGACGAGGTGATCCATAAGGCGATGGCGATCAACGATCGTCCGGTTGTCGTCGAGTTCACCTGCAGTAAGGACGCCATGGTCTGGCCGATGGTCGCGGCAGGCACCAGCAATGATGAAATCAAGATCGCGCGCGACATGGCGCCGGCGTGGGAGGAGGAAGAGCTGTGAGCACTCACACTTTGAGCGTCCTGGTCAGCGACCAGCCCGGTGTGTTGGCCCGAGTGGCGAGCCTGTTCAGCCGACGGGGCTTCAACATCGCGTCGCTAGCGGTGGGCCGTACCGAAAAAGAGGGGCTCTCACGGATCACGCTGGTCACCGAGGTCGATGATGCCAACGTCCTCGAGCAGTTGGTCAAGCAACTCAACAAGCTGGTCGAGGTCTACAAGATCATCGAGCTCGAGCCTAATTCGGTCCAGCGTCAACTGATCCTGGTCAAGGTGCGCTGTACCGAGCGCAACCGCAGCGCCGTACTCGACGTCGTCGAGCTTTTCCGAGCCAAGGGCGTCGATGTGAGTTTCGACTCGGTCACCATCGAAGCGACCGGGAGCGAAGACAAATTGGAGGCGTTGATCACCATGCTCGAACCTTATGGGATCATCGAACTGGTCAAGTCGGGTGAGGTCGCTCTGAGCCGCGGCAATAAGTCCATCAACGAGAAACACCGTTCTGCCCTGCAACCAGGGCGCTGAAGCCAGAGAAGATAACAAAGGAGCACGAATCCCCATGGCAGAAATGTTCTATGACGACGATGCCGATCTTTCGATCATCCAGTCTCGTTCCGTAGCGGTCATCGGTTACGGATCGCAAGGTCACGCGCATGCGTTGAACCTGCGCGACTCGGGTGTCGACGTGCGTGTCGGGCTGTCCGAAAACAGCAAGTCTCGGGCGAAGGCCGAAGCCGAGGGGTTGCGGGTCGTCACCCCGGCCGAGGCCGCAGCCGAAGCCGACGTCATCATGATCCTGGTGCCTGACCAGGTGCAGCGGATTGTTTACGCCGAGTCAATCGCGCCGAACCTGGAACCTGGCGATGCGATCTTCTTCGCGCACGGCTTCAATATTCGCTACGGCTATATCACCCCTCCTGCCGGTGTCGACGTCTGCATGGTGGCACCCAAGGGTCCGGGGCATATCGTCCGGCGTGAGTACTCGGACGGCCGGGGCGTCCCGGTGCTGGTCTGCGTGGAGCAGGACGCCACCGGTAACGCCTGGGAGCTCGCGAAGAGTTACGCGAAGGCTATCGGTGGCCTGCGCGCCGGCGGTATCAAGACGACCTTCACCGAAGAGACCGAGACTGATCTCTTCGGCGAGCAAGCAGTGCTGTGCGGCGGTATGTCACACCTGGTCCAGGCTGGTTTCGAGACCCTGGTCGAGGCAGGCTACCAGCCTGAGATGGCCTACTTCGAGTGCCTACACGAGCTGAAGATGATCGTCGACCTGATGATCGAGGGCGGTATCTCGAAGCAGCGTTGGTCGATCTCCGACACCGCTGAGTACGGCGACTACGTTTCGGGCCCGCGGGTCATCGACGCCCACGTCAAGCAGAACATGAAGGGCGTGCTGGACGATATCCAGACCGGTGCTTTCGCCGAGCGCTTCATCAAGGATCAGGACGCCGGCGCCCCCGAGTTCAAGAAGCTGCGCGAGGCTGAGGCGGGTCACCCGATCGAAGTTACCGGCAAGGAGCTTCGCAAGATGTTCAGCTGGCTGAAGGACTCCGACGACGACTACGTCGAGGGTACTGCCGCTCGTTGATAGCCGAGGGATCGAAGGTGGCCTTTCTCGCTTGAGGAGGGCCACCTTTGTTTTGTCCGGGGCAGAAGGCGTGCGCAATAGGATGGAAAGGTAGCGATTCGTTACTCGGCGCAGAAGATGGAGACAGCAATGACGATCTTCCTTGTCATCGGTGGGATCGGTATCGTCTTACTGCTGCTCGCCTTGTTGGTGGGTGAAGTCTTGGACGGTCTGCTCGATTTCGATGGTTTCTTCCACTTCGACGCGCTTGACTCGGATATCTTGTCGACAGCCGGCGTTGCCGGCTTGCTGGGAGGATTCGGCTTCGGCGGGGCCATTGGGCTCGGGCTGACCGGAATGATGTCTGTCGGCATCGGTCTTGGTGTGCTGATCGGTGTCCTGCTCGGTTGGGGAGCCGGCAAGTTGACCAGTTTGCTGCGCGGGCAGGGTAGTGATCAAGCACCCAGTACAGCGACCTTGATCGGTGCCGAAGCCCAGGTGATCACTGCGATCCCGGAGAATGGCTACGGTCAGGTCCGGCTGAAGTATGGCGGGCACACCCACACCCTGAACGCGAGGGGACCGGTCGCATTGGATGCCGGTACCCGTGTCTGGATCTCCGGAGTGCTCTCGGCCACCTCTGTCGAGGTACTACCGGTGGACGCCTTGGGAACGGCCGGGACCACCGGAGCTCTCGATAGCTGAGCTCCTGGTGGTTCAGCGGACGGTCACGAAGCGATTTAACCCCGACCGGTAGGGTGAATATCTACTCTGATTCATAACTCGAAGGAGTCGCGTTTCCGATGTCACCTATTGTTGTAGCGATCATCGGGCTTGTTGTCCTGGTCGTACTGATCGGTTTACTCGTTGCGAGTCGATACAAGGTTGCGGGGCCGAATGAGGCGTTCATCGTCACCGGACGCAAGGGCAAAGAAGTCCGCAACCCCGAGACCGGGCAGGTTTCCGCAGATTTGTCCGGGCAGAAGGTCGTCATGGGTGGCGGCGTTTTCGTCATCCCCTTCATCCAACGGCTGTTCATCATGGATCTGTCGAGCCGACGGATCATGGTCCAGATCCGCGGCGCGGTCTCCGGTCAGGGCATCAAGCTCAACCTCGATGGCGTCGCGCTGGTCAAGGTCGGCGGTAATGAGGATTCCATTCGGGCCGCGGCTCAGCGGTTCTTGACCCAGCAGGACGAGATCGAGAGCTTCACCCAGGAGACTCTCGCCGGTTCGTTGCGATCGATCGTCGGGTCGTTGAGCGTTGAACAAATCATTCGTGACCGTGCCGCATTCGCTCAGCGGGTCGCCGACGAATCCGAAGCCTCGCTCACAGGTCAGGGTTTGGTGCTCGATACCTTCCAGATCCAGGACATCACCGATGCCGGTAGCTACCTTTCGGATCTGGGCCGCCCCGAAGCCGCCAAGGTGCAGCAGCATGCAGCGGTCGCTGAGGCAGAGTCCAGGCAGGAAGCCGAACAGGCCCGCATCAATGCGCAGCAACTGATCGCGATCCGTGAGCGTGAACTGCTGCTCAAGCAGGCCGAGATCAAGGCCGAGACCGATGCTGCCAATGCGCAGGCCGCGGCTGCCGGCCCGCTTGCCCAAGCTGATCGCGATCAGGCGATCCTCAGTGAGCAGGAGAAGGTCGCGGTGAAGCAGGCTGCGCTGAAGGACCGCCAGCTCGACACCGAGGTTCGCAAACCGGCCGATGCCGAGCGCTATCGCGTCGAGACTGAGGCTGAGGGTCGTCGTAACGCGGCGATCTTCCAAGCCGAAGCCGATAAGGCAGCAGCGATTGCTCGTGCAGAGGCGGAAGCTGAGAAGGCACGGCTCACCGGTGTCGGCGAGAAGTCTCGCCGTACGGCGTTGGCCGAGGCCGAAGCGATCGAGGGAGCCAAACGAGGTGAGGCTGAGAAGACTCGTCGTGTTGCCGAGGCACAAGCAGTCAGGGCGGAGGGTGAGGCCCAGGCGGCTGCGATCCTCGCCACCGGTGAGGCTGAGGCCGAGGCGATGAACAAGAAGGCCGACGCCTATGGACGCTACAACGAGGCCGCCGTCATGCTGGTCGCGGTGCTGCCGAGCCTGGCAGAAAAGATTGCCGCGCCGATGGGAGATATCGACAAGTTGACGGTCATCTCGACCGACGGTGCCCGCGAGTTACCGAAACAGGTAACCAATGGTGTCGTTCAGACCTTCCAACTGCTCAAAGACGCCACCGGTATCGACCTGAGCAAGCTCAGCGACAAGTATCTGGGCGACAAGGACGACCAGCCAGACAGCGGTGCCCCCGGCGTTGCGGCCCGCGGCGAGCGTTAAACTAAACGCCCTACCGGGGCATCACGTTCACCCGCCACCGTTGAGTTGCTCGTAGCCGAAGTAGATCAACGCGATCAGCACCAGCGCGGCCAATATCGCGAAGGTTATCTTCACGGCACTCCATGGACGACGTCCTTGGACCTCGCCGGTGACACCGTTGATGACCACCTGGAAGGGCTTCTGCTGG
>JALHFX010000247.1 GCA_022837595.1 Propionibacterium sp. | reverse complement strand
CCCGACCGGTGGCGTCAATCTCAACAACCTCGGTGAATTCCTGGGTCTGTCGCAAATCCCGGCCGTTGGCGGCTCCTGGATGGTGCCGGCCAAGACCGTGGATGCCGGTGACTTCGAGAAGATCGTCACGCTGACGCGTGCAGCCATGGATCGCGTGGCCGAGTTGAGCGGAGAAGATAAATGAGCGTCGACTTAGGCCTGCGGGCCGCTGAAGACTGCCAATGGGATGCGCTGAGCCTTGGTGAGGTCATGCTGCGTCTCGATCCCGGCGACGGACGCGTGCGTACTGCTCGCGAGTTCAAAGTCTGGGAAGGCGGCGGAGAGTACAACGTCGTGCGTGGCCTGCGCAAGGTCTTCGGGCTGCGCACCGGCGTGTTGACCGCACTCGTGGATAACGAGGTCGGCCATCTCGTCGAAGACTTCATCATGCAAGGTGGCGTTGACACCTCGCTGATTCGCTGGGTACCCAACGATGGTGTCGGACGTACCGCCCGCAACGGCCTCAACTTCGTTGAGCGCGGCTACGGCGTGCGTGGGTCGGTCGGGGTGAGCGACCGGGGAAATACCGCGATCAGCCAGGCCAAGGCGTCCGACTGGGATCTCGAGGAGATCTTCGTCACCCGAGGAGTGCGTTGGCTGCATACCGGCGGTATCTATGCGGCACTGTCCGAGACCAGCGCTCAAACCGTCATCGACATCTGCAAGGCTGCCAAAGATGCTGGCACGCTGATCAGCTACGACCTCAACTACCGGCCCAGCTTGTGGAAGTCGATCGGCGGCCACGCGAAGGCGCAGGAAGTGAATCGGGCAGTGGCTCCCTATATCGATGTCATGATCGGCAACGAGGAAGACTTCACTGCGGCGCTCGGCTTCGAGATCGAGGGCGTGGACGAGAACCTCACAGTGTTGCCGCTGGATAGCTTCAAGCAGATGGTTGAGCGCGTCGCCGAGGCTTACCCGAACTTGAAGGCAATCGGCACCACCATGCGTGGTGTCAAGTCTGCGACCATCAATGACTGGAGCGCGATCGCCTGGTCTCGCACCGACGGCGTGGTCAAGGCGGCTCAACGCGACGACTTGATGATCTTCGACCGGGTCGGTGGCGGTGACTCCTTCGCGTCCGGGCTGGTGTACGGCCTGATCTCGGGCGTCGATCTGGAGACCGCGGTGAACTACGGCGCAGCTCATGGCGCGCTGGCGATGACCACCCCTGGTGACACGTCAATGGCCACCAAAGCCGAAGTCCT
>JALHFX010000246.1 GCA_022837595.1 Propionibacterium sp. | reverse complement strand
GGGTTGATCACAGCACTCATGCCGCCGCTAGTGGCGGATTGAATGATCTCATCGTCGGATAGCGCTCCGTCCGGATCAAGCAATATGCGCTGAATCGTCACGTCGATGGTTAGTAACCTGTCATCCACCTGGATACCCTGCGTGGTACTGCTCGTGACTTCTCCGACAGGAGCGGCTGAACTCGCGCATCCGCTAACAAGGAATCCGACGAGAGCGACAGACACCACAACGTTACGCAAATCGCGCTTCATGATCGCTCCTGTCCCCTATGCTCGACATTCGCATTATTTGAGCTATTTCGTTCGCTCGGCATAACGGAACCCATGATCACAGCAGCCAAGCCCGCACACCCCCGGCGATCGCTGCGGCGTTCGGGACGATGACCACGTCATCACCCATAGCCGACAGCGCGGCAGGGGTTATGCGACGCGAATTCCCGCCGCCCAGATAGACCCGATCCCAAACGAACACCGGGCGCAGACTATCCACCACGCGACGAACCCTTCGAGACCACATCGCATTGCCCAGTCTGCGGCGCTCGGGTTCTCCGATGTATTCGTCGTAAGTCGACATCCGGATAGGTCCGCGCGACAGTTCGAGATGCGGTGCCAGGCGCCCACCGTCGAAATGTGCCGAGCCCAAACCGGTGCCGAGGGTCAAGACCAACTCCACTCCGACGCCGGTGATGACCCCGGCGCCATGGACCTCGGCATCGTTGAGAACCCTCGCCGGCATGCCGAGCGCCGATGAGACCATCGATTGAAAGTCCAGGCCTTCCCATTCGGCGACCAGCTCCGGCAGTACACGGGTGCGGGGCCCACGCTCGGTGATGTAGTGCGGGGTCGTGATCACGATTCCATGTCGAAGCATGCCGGGCATACCGACGGTTATCCGATGAGCGGGCGGCAACTGCGAAGCCAAATCCCGGAAACAGTCGATCAGACGCTCGGGAGGAAGCGGATACGGCGTCGGGATACGAATGACCGGGGCCCTCATCGTCCCGGCCTCATCCAGGACCGAGGCTTTCAGCCCCGATCCTCCGCAATCAACGGTAAGCGTGGAGATCTGCACGCGCTAACTGTAAGCTTCCCGCGTGCTTGGCCGTTCATCCGCCTCTCCGCGGCTCGCTCGAGTGGGCGTCTCGCTGAACTTTCTGACCAACGGCCTGATGCTGACGCTGACGCCCCGCCTCCCCGAGATCAAACAGGGATTCCACCTCAGCGATGGCTTCTACGGCATCGTGGTGGC
>JALHFX010000245.1 GCA_022837595.1 Propionibacterium sp. | reverse complement strand
TGAGAACGGCGGTGGAAAACTAGACCACGGTAGCGGCGGGATAGTCCTGCTGCGGGCGGCGTAAAATCCGGCCACCTATTTCCCTTCTGTGCAGCGCAGGGAGGGATGAGGGATCTACACCGTGGACTTATATCTGAAGGTTCGCGTGGCGTGCGACGGGGGCATGAGCCAGCGCGAGGCATCCAGGCATTTCGGCATCTCACGCGACACGGTTCGCAAGATGATGGCGTATTCGGTTCCGCCGGGGTATCGGCGGCAGGCTCCGGTTCGGCGTCCGAAGCTGGACGCGTTCATCGCGATCATCGATCAGTGGCTTGAGGCGGACCGTGCGGTCCCGCGCAAGCAGCGTCATACGGCCAAACGGGTGTTCGACCGGCTGCGCGACGAGCATGGGTTTACCGGCGGCTACACGATCATCAAGGACTACATGCGCGATCGGGAGCGGCGCGGCCAGGAGATGTTCGTGCCGCTGGCGCATCCTGCCGGGCATGGACAGGCCGACTTCGGGGAGGCCGTCGTTGTCATCGGCGGCGTGGAGCAGAAGGCGCACTTCTTCGTGCTTGATCTGCCGCACAGCGACGGCTGCTATGTGCGGGCCTATCCGGCGGCGGTGGCCGAAGCGTGGGTGGACGGCCATATCCATGCGTTCGCCTTCTTCGGGGCTGTGCCGCAGTCGATCGTCTACGACAACGACCGCTGCCTGGTGGCGAAGATCCTGCCCGACGGCACGCGCAAGCGGGCGGCGCTGTTCAGCGGCTTCCTGTCCCACTACCTGATCCGGGATCGCTATGGCCGGCCCGGCAAGGGCAATGACAAGGGCAGCGTCGAAGGACTGGTCGGCTACGCCCGGCGCAACTTCATGGTGCCGATCCCGCACTTTGCATCGTGGGACGAGTTCAACCTGTGGCTCGAGGAGCAGTGCCGTAAGCGCCAGAGCGACCGGCTGCGCGGCGAGAGCGAGACGATCGGCGAACGCTTGCTGCGCGATCTGGCGGCGATGCGGCCGCTGCCGGCATCGCCCTTCGAGGCCTGCGACCAGGCCAGCGGTCGGGTCTCCTCGCAGGCGCTGGTGCGCTACAGGACTAACGACTACTCCGTTCCGGTCGCCTTCGGCCACCAGGACGTTTGGATCCGTGGCTATGTCGACGCGGTGGTGATCGGCTGCGGCGGGGAGGTCATTGCCCGCCATCCGCGCAGCTATGAGCGCGAAGAGGTTGTCTTCGATCCGCTGCATTACCTGCCGCTGAT
>JALHFX010000244.1 GCA_022837595.1 Propionibacterium sp. | reverse complement strand
CATCGCAGCCAGATTAGCCTGCAGCCCTAGGCGCGACCGGTCTGGTACGAGTGGTCGGGGCGTCCAGGTCGAGATCCACATCTCTGTCGGCCTCCGAATTCTCCTCGGCGAAAGGTTCGATACGGGCCAGCGCCACTGTGATGTTGTCATCGCCCCCTTGACTATTCGCCCAGGTGACCAACTCTTGTGCCAGTGCCAGCGGACCATCGGGACGCCGTGCTGCTACCGCATGCAGGACTTGCCCGATCAGCGCCGGATCGGAGGCATAGTTCCACAACCCATCGGAGCAGACCAGCAGCCAACCAGAACGGTCGGCCACCAGGTTCACGAGGCTCGGTGCCAGATCGGGGGCATCACGTCCGAGCCAGCGCGTGATGACGTGACTGTGAATACCGGATTCGGCGATCTCACGATCAACCCCGGCCGCGATCTGTTCTTGGGCGATCGAATCGTCCGTGCTGAGCAGCACAGCAGACCCATTGTCGGGTACCCAATAGACACGCGAATCGCCGAGCGTTGCGGATAGCAACTGAGCACCGCTCACTAGGCCAATCGCCAACGTGCAAGACGCCGGGCTCGCATCGCTCAGATCGGAGTTGGCCAGCACAGCCTGGTTGGCGGCCTGCACCGCTTGGTCAAGCACGGCTCTGGTCGTCGAACCCGGCGCCAGGTCACTCAGATCCCAGCCCCAGTCACTGCATCCGGCAATATAGGCAAGCACCGCGCGGGTCGCCGCTAACGACGCACGGTCGGAATCGGTGGACATCGAAACCCCGTCGCCAACCACCAAGGCTGCTCGTCCTCCGATGGCAGGGGTCGCGTCCAGTGCCATCGCGTCCTCGTTGCGCGAATGCCGGATACCCCGATCGCAGACTCCAGCCACCCACGGCGCCGGCTGCTCTTCGAGATGATCGCGCGCATTGGGCGCCTTGACACCACACTGCACGCAGTAGCCATCCCAGTCGATTTCCCCACCGCACTTCGGACATCTGCGCAACTCCGACGAGAAAACCCGACCCGCGACCGAGCCCGCGGCGGCATGCCGCACCGCACCGCCGGGGATCTGTGCCGCAGCACGCTGCGCTGCGGCATCCTCTGCGGCATCGGCTGCTGCCCGCGCAGATAGTTCGGGATTCGGCTGCCAGTGGATATCTTGCGTCGAGCCGTAGAGCCTGCGGGGTCGCACAAGTGGCGGTTGCGACCAGCTGAGCGGTTCTGTTGCGGTTTCCGGCGGCTGGGACCAGCTTGCTCCGGTTGGCCCGGTCACTTCGGGACCGGGG
>JALHFX010000243.1 GCA_022837595.1 Propionibacterium sp. | reverse complement strand
CCCCGGTCCCGAAGTGACCGGGCCAACCGGAGCAAGCTGGTCCCAGCCGCCGGAAACCGCAACAGAACCGCTCAGCTGGTCGCAACCGCCACTTGTGCGTCCCCGCAGGCTCTACGGCTCGACGCAGGATATCCACTGGCAGCCGAATCCCGAACTGTCTGCGCGGGCAGCAGCCGATGCTGCAGAGGATGCCGCAGCGCAGCGTGCTGCGGCACAGATCCCCGGCGGTGCGGTGCGGCATGCCGCCGCGGGCTCGGTCGCGGGTCGGGTTTTCCCGCCGGAGTTGCGCAGATGTCCGAAATGCGGTGGGGAAATCGACTGGGATGGCTACTGCGTGCAGTGTGGTGCCAAGGCGCCCAGTGCGCGCGACCATCTCGAAGAGCAACCGGCGCCATGGGTGGCTGGAGTCTGCGATCGGGGTATCAGGCATTCGCGCAACGAGGACGCGATGGCACTGGACGCGACCCCTGCCATCGGAGGACGAGCAGCTTTGGTGATCGGCGACGGGGTTTCGATGTCCACCGATTCCGACCGTGCGTCGTTAGCGGCGACCCGTGCGGTGCTTGCCTATATTGCCGGATGCAGTGACTGGGGTTGGGATCTGAGTGACCTGGCGCCGGATTCGACGACCAGAGCCGTGCTTGACCAAGCGGTGCAGGCTGCCAACCAGGCTGTGCTGGCCAACTCCGATCTGAGCGATGCGAGTCCGGCGTCTTGCACCTTGGCGATTGGACTAGTGAGCGGAGCTCAGTTGCTATCCGCAACGCTCGGCGATTCGCGTGTCTATTGGGTACCCGACGAGGGGTCCGCAGTGCTGCTCAGCACGGATGACTCGATCGCCCAAGAACAGATCGCGGCCGGGGTTGATCGCGAGATCGCGGAATCCGGTATTCACAGTCACGTCATCACCCGCTGGCTCGGACGTGATGCCCCCGATCTGGCGCCGAGCCTGGTGAGCCTGGTGGCCGACCGTTCTGGTTGGTTGCTGGTCTGCTCCGATGGGTTGTGGAACTATGCCTCCGATCCGGCGCTGATCGGGCAAGTCCTGCACGCGGTAGCAGCACGGCGTGCCGATGGTCCGCTGGCACTGGCTCAAGAGTTGGTCACCTGGGCGAATAGTCAAGGTGGCGATGACAACATCACAGTGGCGCTGGCCCGTATCGAACCTTTCGCCGAGGAGGATTCGGAGGCCGACAGAGATGTGGATCTCGACCTGGACGCCCCGACCACTCGTACCAGACCGGTCGCGCCTAGGGCTGCAGGCTAATCTGGCTGCGATG
>JALHFX010000242.1 GCA_022837595.1 Propionibacterium sp. | reverse complement strand
AGGGCACCTCGAAAAACCTCGCCCCCCTGCGATTGGTAAAATTGCGTTGTCCTGATTTCGTTCTCTGACACCAGCCATGAAGAAGCGCACTGCCATCAAGACGGACCTGTTCGCTGACGAACATCATCGGAAGAAGATCGACACGCTTGGAGATCCGCTGGCCGAGATCGAGTCGTACATCGATTTCGCGGCACTTGCGGCGGAAGTCGATCGGGTAGCGCCGCGTCCGGTGAGTCCGCAAGGCGGTCGTCCGCCGTATCCGACCGAGACGATGGTGCGGATTCTGGTATTGAAGCGGCTGTACAACCTGTCGGATGAACAGATGGAGTACCAGTTGCTTGACCGGATGAGCTACAAGCGATTCTGCGGGTTGGCCAGCGCGGTCAATATTCCGGATCGAACGACCGTGTGGACGTTCGAGAACCGCATCGGCGACGCCGGCGCGAAGGTCCTGTTCGACGGTGTCACGGCCCAACTGCTCCGGCACGGATTCATCGCCCGCGGCGGCCAAATCGTCGATGCCACGCTGGTGCCTGCTCCCAAGCAACGTAACAGCCGTGAGGAGAACAAGCTGGTCAGGGAAGGCGCGATGCCGGCTGACTGGAAGCCGGCCAAACGGCGCCAGAAGGATACGGATGCCACCTGGACACAGAAGCACGGCAAGAACCACTTCGGTTACAAGCTCTCGATCAACGTGGACAAGAAGTACAAGATCATCCGCAAAGTTGAGACTGATACGGCCAGCGTCCATGACAGCAAGCACTTCGATGCGCTCATCGACCGGAGCAACACGAGCCGCGATGTCTATGCGGACCGAGGCTACACCAGCGCAGACCGGGAGGGCTGGCTCAAGGATCACGGCTATCGTAATCAGATCCAGAGGAAGGGGTACCGCAACAAGCCCCTTTCCGAGTGTCAGCAACGGCGCAACCACCGCATCGCCAAGACGCGTGCCCGAGTGGAGCACGTGTTCGCGAGCATCGAGCAGATGGGCGGCAAGTTGATCCGTACCATCGGACAGGGGCGCGCGAACTTTGCGATGACGATGATGGCGGCCTGCTACAACTTGAAGCGGCTGGTGTACTTCCAGAAGGCGGGAATCAAGGCCTTCTGACGCCCGGAGTGGGCCGAATCGCCGCTGCAGAGGGCGATTCGGAAGAAAAACGGGGCGACACCGCCCAGGAAAGCGGTGATTCGCCGCAGAAATCGAACCGAATTCGATCATGGCCATCATTTGGCGGTCGGATTCACTGAAAACCTCGCGTTATTCGAGGTGCCCTTCA
>JALHFX010000241.1 GCA_022837595.1 Propionibacterium sp. | reverse complement strand
GACGCCACCACTGTCGGGGGAGATCCGCAGATGAGTACGGCTAATGTCATGATTCGGGCTAGATATTCGCAGTGTCTGTTCGTCCGGCGCAGCGACCGGCGAGCGTCCAATCACGAGCGGCCCGGTCAGTACGATCCGTTCGCCAGCCGCGGTCAGTAGGACTACCGGGGGAAGCGGAACACTTTCCTCCTCCACGCTGTCGTCCGCGGGTGACTCTGGCACCACGACCGGGAGCGGCTCTAATGCGGCGAAGCCCGCCGCACCCCAAGGCCCGGTGGTTCCCGACGGCCCCAGCGGTTGTCCTGCGGCGCCGATGAACTCGCCCGGTTCGGCACCCGGTTCTTGTCCTGGAGCATACGGCGGCCGCTGACTCAGTATCTGCGTGGGCTCACGCGTGACAACGGGCTGAGCGACGGGCTCCTGCGAGAACTCCGACTCGACGAGCATGGCGGGCTCAGCCATCGTCTCGAATGCGGGTGGCATGGACTCGTTTACACGTGCCGGGCCCGCTTCGGCAAAGTCTTCCGATTCCGGATCAGAATCTGGGAAAACCGGCGGCACAATGATCCGCTCCCCGACGACCGAATCGTAAAGATTGACCGAGTCCTCCCCCAGTTCCGCAACGGGCGTGGGATCTGCGGGCGGTAGCGTAACCGGTGCCGGTGCCTGGACTGGCTGCGGCTCGGCACTGTTGTCACCCACTGATGAGTCGAGGCTGGACGACTCCTCCTCTGCCACAGCCAGTGCGATGTTGCCCCAAACAACTGCAGCCGGTTCCGGCTCGCTCACCGCAGGTCTTCCGGCGACGACGGAGGGCTCGGTGTCCAACCAAACCGAAGCAGCCTGCACCGCGCCGACGACCAGCGGCAGCTGCAACGATTCCCCGTGCGGCAAGGACTCTTCCAGCGGCAGATAGACCGACCGTGCGGTTAGGGTCAGCTCGCGCCAGGTCAGCACATCGAAACCGGAAGCGAGCTCGACGTCAGTACCGACTTCCAAGAGGCGCACTGCGCCACGCAACAGACAATGCAATTGCTCATCGTCCCAGAAGAAGACAGCTAGGTTGGGCATCTTGTCGAGTCCACGAGCAGCGAGCGTCCGCACGATCTCGGAGGTCGAAGCGCAACCGAGCAGTCGCGTCCACAGTTCATCGATGAAATCACCGGCACCGTCTACGAGGGGCTCGATGATGACCATCGATGTCGGCCCGCTCAGGACCGTCCAGCGGCCATGCACATAACTGGCACGCCACGCGCCGTAGGGGGTCTTCATCGCGTTCTCCTC
>JALHFX010000240.1 GCA_022837595.1 Propionibacterium sp. | reverse complement strand
TCATTGTCGCGGTCGCGGTGTCGCTGCTGACGAAGGCGCCTGATATCGAGACCGAGTTCGACGAGGCGGCTGAGTTGGCGGCGGCTCGGGCGTTCTGAGAGGGCTTGGCCGGGGCACCAAAGTGGGTAGAATCTAGAAGGCATGTTCCCCGCCCAGGCGGGGATGATCCGCTATTTCGTAGCGACCACATTGTGTTCCCCGCCCAGGCGGGGATGCTGGGGTTCACTGATCCTATCTGGGCTGGAACCCCACGGGCCCACGAAGGCAAGACCAGGCCACAGCAGAACCCCCAGCCTTAGGCTCGCCGAGAATCCGCCGATAGGCTCTCCCTCAAAGAGGGGAACCTATTGCGTAGTGATCAATAGTAGGGATACTCTGTCTACGTGGAACGAGGGCTTGGGCAACCCAGACCTCGTCAACACGCTGACGGTAGCGACGCGCAAGCACTCTTGGTACCGCAGCGAGACCTTCTCAAGACAGGGACAAATATGCTGCTTCACGGATCCAATTCGCGCGCCGAGTTCACCTGCAACACCGGAGACATGATGGTGCACAAGTCGAACCTCTCGGCATCCTGCCGATTGACACACGAGCATTCGGGCGGCCTCGATATCCCCATCGGTCGAGATGACCTCGAAACCTGCATCTGCGGTGGCTACGAGTTCTGCCCGACGTGCTGCGGCGATGACTGCTCAGCTGCAAGTAGCTAGCCCTCACCGCGAACGACTCACCGACACTGATCCTGATCGCTTGCATACAGATGACCACTCCAGCTAGGAAATGCCGAGCGTAATCACCCGCTACGGCGTTTCCAGTGCTGACCAGCGTAGTTCACCTCTCGCCGACACTTCTCTGGTCTACGTCCGCTCCGGGCGAGAGGCGTTTAGTGTGAGCTTCGTACTCCTGATTTCTCGCTGACGAGCGCCTTTGGAAGAAGCACAAATGAATGCACTTCATGACCTGAGCCCCGAAGTCTCTGCTGTGTGGGCAAAGTCGGATCGTAAGAGCGCTGCTTGGATGCCGCTCGTCCAACACTGCGCGGATACCGCTGAAGTCGCTCGCCTCTACTGGACAGATCACATGGCACCATCGAACCGTCACGTCGTCGAACGTTGCCTCGCCGAGTTCGGACCAACCGCCGCCATCGAATCGCTGGCACGCCGGCTCAGTGTTTTCCTGGCGGCCGGGCACGACATTGGCAAAGCGAGCCCGGCGTTCGCCGTACAGGTGCCCGCGCTCGCCGATCGAATGAGGCAGGTCGGCTTCACCTTCCCGACGACGGTCACA
>JALHFX010000239.1 GCA_022837595.1 Propionibacterium sp. | reverse complement strand
CCAGGGTGCCGTCAAAGTAGTGTTTTAGGTTGTCAGGAGTAGTTTGATAGCCCGGTTGATGTCGCGGGCGGTGTTTCTGATAGCTTTCGCGATGTTGGTGGCACCAGCTAGGCGGTGGAGGCTGATCGCGAGGTTGCGCAGGGTGGCCATCACGGCTGGTCCGGTGCCGGTGCGTAAGCGTTGACGGTCTTCGTCGAAAGTGACGTCGCGGACCCAGTGGAGTCTGTTCTCGATGCTCCAGTGGCC
The DNA here is from genome assembly GCA_022837595.1 of Propionibacterium sp. GTDB lineage: Bacteria > Actinomycetota > Actinomycetes > Propionibacteriales > Propionibacteriaceae > Brooklawnia. Next base: position 1,049 of record JALHFX010000239.1, on the reverse strand, counting down.
CTGGACCCAGCCAGCGATGACTGCGGGTTGTGCGTCGGTCATTGAGACCGAGCTGATCAGATAGACGACTTCTATCGTCTTCTTGCTATGCGCAATGCGGGTGCGTCGGACCTTCACGATCTGCTTCGCGCCGGGGAACTCGATCCAGGTGGGTGCGGTTACGGCTTGGGTGGTTCGGCGGACTCTGCGGCCGTGCGACAGGTCGGCCGCAGTGGTGGCGGGGATGTCTCGCCAGGGCAGCGCTTTCAACGCCCGGTAGAGGCTGGGCTGGTTGGCTTTCACGGTCAGCACGTAGTCGCCGTGCTGGTCGATGATCTGGGTAGCGGTCACGGTTTGGGTGTGCATCGCATCCATCGTCACTACAACCCCATTCAGGTCCATCAGGCCTAGTAGACGCTGGGTTGCGGGAATCTCGTTCGACTTCGCATCGACCTGGGTCTGGCCGACAACAATCCCATCGGCATGGGTGAACGCGGCCACCAGATGCGGAGCCGACGCTTCTGCATCACGGGCGCCACGCACTGTTTTCCCATCCAACGCGATCACCAACCGGCCAGCGTTCGTGATGGCTCTGACACGCAGCCACGCGCCGCAGATCAGGGAGAGGATTTCGGCATCGAGTGCTTCGATCACGCGGCGTAGCGTTGCCTCGCTTGGCACACTGCCGCCGAGCCCGAGGGCTTTGAGCAGTGTTGTCCCGACGTCGGCGGCGTATTCCGCGATCGCGTACACCGATTGGGCGCCGGTAGCGACAGCTGCCACGCACAGCGCGAGGATCGCTGGTAGCGGGTGTCGTTTGCCGCGGGCTTTGCGGGGGTCGGGAACATGCACGAAAAGTTGGGCGAGGTGAGCGGCGCGCAGGGCTGCGGGGTCGACAGCGGGCACCGTGACAGGGGAAGATGTCACTGGACGCGGTCCTTTGGAAACGAGTTGCGGATCTGAACACCCACATCATCGCTACCAGGGCCGCGTCCCTCGTGTTCACCACGCCGCGAACACACCAAACAAGCTAGTCAGACACCTCTACACACGACTTTGACGGCACCCTG
>JALHFX010000102.1 GCA_022837595.1 Propionibacterium sp. | reverse complement strand
AACGCCATACCAAGACTGAGGCGCGAGAAGGTGCCATCGCATGAGCCCGATCCTCGAAGTCAAGGAACTGACCCGCAACTTCGGCGGCCTGGCCGCGGTCTCGAATGTCGACATGACGTTGGAAGAGGGCGAACTGATCGGGTTGATCGGCCCCAACGGTGCCGGCAAGACGACCGTCTTCAACCTTCTCACCGGGGTCTACCCACCATCGTCCGGTCAGATCATCTTTTCTCCCGGGGGAGAGCCCTTTTCGATCGCGGGGAAGAAACCCTTCGACATCTGCCGTGCAGGGGTTGGCCGTACCTTCCAGAACATCCGCCTTTTCAAGGAACTCACTGTTCTGGATAACGTCGTCATCGCACTGGAACAAAGCCAAAACTATTCGCTGCTGGCCTCGTTCTTCCATCTGCCGTCATGGTCCAAGGCGCGTGAAGAGGTACTCAAGAGTGCCCACGAGTTGCTGGAGCTGATGAGCCTCGAGCAAAAATCGTCCGATCTCGCACGGAATCTTTCTTACGGCGAGCAGCGACATCTGGAGATCGCTCGTGCGCTCGCAACGAATCCGAGACTGCTCTTGCTCGATGAACCCGCGGCAGGCATGAATCCGGCTGAGACTGCCGAACTGACCACGTTGATCAGCTGGATTCGTGAGAACTACGACCTGACGATCCTTTTGATCGAACACGATATGAGTCTCGTGATGAAGATCTGCGAGCGAATCTACGTGCTCGACCACGGTATCGTCATCTCGTCGGGCACTCCTGATATGGTGCGTCGCGATCCGCGCGTCATTACGGCCTATCTCGGTCAGGAGGTCAGCGATGTTTGAGGTCAAAGATCTCAAGGTCAGTTTCGGCGGTATCCACGCGCTCAAAGGCATCTCCTTGCGAGTCGATGAGGGTGAGATTGTCACTCTCATCGGCGCCAACGGTGCGGGCAAGACGACCACGCTGCGTACTGCATCAGGACTCGAGCGCCCCGAGTCGGGTTCGATTTGGTTGAACGGTGCCGACATCACGAAGACCTCGGCTCAAGACCGGGTCAAACGTGGCTTAATCCAAGTGCCCGAAGGACGTAGGGTCTTCGCCACAATGAGCGTTCTTGAGAACCTGGAACTAGGGGCATTCCTGCGCCGCGACCGGGCTCAGATCGCCAAGGATATGGATGGCGTCTTCAGCCGGTTCCCTGTGCTGGCTGACCGTCGCCAGCAAGCCGCGGGTACTTTGTCGGGTGGCGAACAGCAAATGCTCGCCATGGGCCGCGCGTTGATGGCCAAGCCAAAAGTGCTGCTGCTCGATGAGCCTTCAATGGGCCTGGCACCGCTTTTCGTCCAGGAGATCTTCGACATCATCGCAAATATCAATGCGACGGGCACAACCATCCTGCTCGTGGAGCAGAATGCGAATATGGCGTTGCAGGTGGCCAGCCGCGCATATGTCATGGAGACAGGAAAGATCGTTCTCAGCGGCGAAGCCGCAACACTCCTGGCGAGCGACGAGGTGCGCCAGGCCTATCTGGGAGGTTGATCAATGTTCGTCAGCTGGCGAATGACCGCTCACCCGTTCACTGTCAGTCCTTCCACGACAGTGCCCGAAGCCGTTAACCTCATGCAAAAACACCACGTCCGCAAACTTCCGGTCGTTTCGAACGGACGTCTGGTCGGCATCGTCTCCCAGTCGGATATCGATCGCGCCTCGCCCTCGATGGCGACGTCGTTCAGCGCCGGCGAGTTGATCTACCTCTTCTCGAAGCTCAAAGTCTCGGAGGTGATGACTCGTCACCCGATCACGATCGGCCCCGACGCTCTTCTGGACGAGGCGGCCATCCTGATGCGAGATCACAAGATTGAGATCCTGCCGGTGATCGAGGACGACGAACTGATCGGAGTCATCACCGAGTCTGATCTGCTCGACGCCTTCATTGAGCTCAACGGGGCACGGGTGAACGGTACGCGACTCATCATTGAAGCGGACGATCAGCCCGGCGTGATGGCCAGGCTCGCGTCCATCACCAGCGAGGTGCGCACCAATATCACTCACATCGCGGTCTACCGGGGCGGCTTGGAACGCAGCCTGGTCGTCTTGGGTGTCAATACGCTCAACACCGACGACCTCGAAGAAAAGATCGCCAACGCCGGGTTCACTGTGAAGTACCGAATGCGCAACGAGTGAGAGGGCTCGCGCTACCAGATCCGACGGATGTCAACCTCAAGGCAACACTGAAGTCGCGATCAGGCGTAGTGGGAGGCTAGTTCGACCGCACGATCCGCGTAACCTGCACCAAAGAGTTCGGCATGCACGAGCAAAGGGTGCAGCTGATGTAGTGCGGTCCTTGACCGCCAGTCCTCAGCAAGCTGAGCAGCTTCAGCGTAGGCCTCGGTGATACGGCGCAATTGAGGGTGTCCGAACAGTGCGAGCATCGCAAGATCGGTTTCCGGATGCCCACCATGGGCAGCTGGATCGATCAACAGATAGCGATCACCGCTACCGATGACGTTACCATTCGCCGTCGCGCAGCCGCTGGCAGACGCGCTCGATGAGCCGCATGCCTGCTACCGTCAGCGAGCCGCTTCGCACAGCAGCACGGGCGTGGGGGAGTAGTCGTAGTTCGGCGAAGAATTCACCCCAGCTTCGGTAGCTGCCCAGCGGCAGACGGGCTGCGCCGATCCAGCCGAGGATGCTCTGATCCCAGCCGTCCGGTCCGACACCGAATGCTGATGCGCCGGCCAGGTGGGTCGCGGCGAGCGCTCGTCCGAAAGCTTCGGCAGCCGGGCCCGATGGGGCCACATGAGGCCACCGCCTGGTGCGTAGCTCTCCGGGTCGGCGCGCGATGATCTCGACCACTTCTGCACCCCTGGGGGCAGCGGCCAGCCAGCTGAGGCCACACGCCTCCCAGTCAATCTGGAGTGGGTCACCTCGTTTGATGAATGTCGCTGTCATCCGCAACCACCTTCGTCGCTATCACTTCGGCTCGGTAGCGTCAGCCCAGGTCACGCCAAAGCTGTTCGCCGATTGTCGGGGCTGCACCGCCTGCGGTGAGGCTCGACAGCTGAGCCATGGCGGATTCGATCTGCATCGGTTCGTCGGCGACCGCGATGGTCAGGCGTGTGTCTTCGACTCGGTAGTCGACCGATTCGATGATGACGCCCTGGCCACGCAGCCTGGTCTCGGTGCGGGCAGCTTCACCGATCGGCAACGCAAGCTCGATCAGCCGCATTCGCTGCCGGTCGATCACGTCAGCAACGTCCAGTACGGACGCCGCGGCATTCGAATAAGCCTGAACCAGGCCTCCCGCGCCCAGTTTGATGCCACCGAAGTAGCGGACCACTGCGACGGTGATGTCTGAAAGCTCCGCCCGGCCGGGCGCGGTCTGACGAGCTGTGATCGCCTTGAGAATCGGTACGCCTGCGGTGCCGGCCGGTTCTGCATCGTCGCTGGAACGCTGGATGCTGCGGTCAGGATCAATGACGAATGCGTGACAGATGTGCCTGGCCTCGCGATGCTCCCGGCGTAACTCGGCCAGGAAATCACGCGCTTCGTCTTCACTGGGAGTGCGGGCTGCGTAGCCCAAAAACCTGGACCTTTTGATCTCGGTCTCCGAGCTGGGTCGAGTGCCGGCTCGAAGCACCACGTAATGACTAGTGCTCATGATGCCTGCGGACGCACAAAGACCGGTCGGCTCGGCGTGGACGTCTGATCGTCGAAACGGTAGCCATCGAGATCGAAATCGCGAATTTTGCGGACGCTGCGCACCCGATTGGTAACCAGCCACGCTGCCATCCGACCCCGTGCGTGCTTAGCGTAGAACGACACCATCCGCCGCTTACCTGCAGATGTGCTCTCCTCGAACCGCGGCGAAACAATCGGGGCATCGATCACCTTCGGATTGACCACACCGAAGTACTCCTGCGAAGCCAGGTTGATCACCACATCTGCGCCCGGGGACGCGGCCAGATCGGCTGCCAGGAGTTCACTGGGCAGGTCGCCCCAATACTGGTAGAGATCTGAGCCCCGATCGGTCGTCAAAGCAGACCCCATCTCGAGCCGGTAGGGCTGAATCAGATCGAGTGGACGCAGAACCCCGAACAGGCCGGACAGTATCCGGATCGTCTTCTGGGCTTCGGTGAAATCACGCTCGGTGAAGTCATGGGACGCATTCATGCCGCGATAGACATCGCCGTTGAAGGCCAGAATCGCCGCGCGCGCATTCTTCGGTGTGAGCGGCGCTTCGAAGTCGCGATAGCGGGCCGCGTTGAGCACTGCCAGCTCGTCGGAGATCTTCATCAGCTGCGCAAGCTCGTCCGGGGATTTGGTGCGCAGAACGTCGATCAACTCTTGCGCGTGATCCAGCGTGCGTGGCTCGGAATACTTTCGGGTCGCCGGACGAGAGTCAAAATCAAGATTCTTGGCAGGGGAGAGGAGCACGAGCATTCCCCCACGCTACTGGACGGTGTCTAAGAAAAGGTTGAAGGAGAGCCTCCGTAAAGTTAGAAGATCATCAAAAACCCTCTGCCGGCCGAAGACGGGCGTACGCTTCTAAGCAGAACAATCGTCATGTACGACACACTTTTTAGTCCCGCTTCTATCGGTCGATTGACCATTCCAAATCGCGTCGTCATGACAGCGATGGGCACGAATCTGGCGAAAGCCGGCGGCGGAGTCAGCGCTGATCTGATCGCGTTCTACGAGGCCCGAGCACGCGGTGGTACTGGCCTTATCATCAGTGGCATCACCCGAATCGATGACGGGCCGGGGATAGGTGAAGCCAGCCAGATGTCGGCGATCAGCGCTGCCGATGCCCAAGAGCTCCAACGCCTGGTAGATGTCATTCACAAATACGAAACACGTTTCTTCGTCCAATTGCAGCATCCCGGCGCTACGGCCTCGCCATTCGTGACAGGCACCCAAGCGGTTGGCCCCTCACCAATCCCTGGTGCGGGTGGCGGCGCATCAGTCCGAGAGCTGACCACCGACGAGTGCACCGAGCTGGCCAGCAAGTTCGTCCGAGGCGCATTGATAGCCCAACTTGCCGGGGCCGATGGCGTCGAATTGCACGGCGCGCACGGCTACCTGATCAACGAATTCCTTTCTCCGGCAATGAACCATCGAACCGATCGCTATGGAGGCAGCTTCGAGAATCGCGTGAGATTTCTGCTCGAGATCATCGCCGGCATTCGCGCCGACTGCGGCCCCGATTTCCCGATCAGCGTTCGGATCAATGTCGAGGAAGTACTGCCGGGAGGCATCGACCACGATCAGGCCCAGAAGATCGCGCAGGCCGCCGAAACCGCCGGTGCAGATGCGATCGATGTCAGTTGCTTCACCGCAGGATGTATCGAACCAGGCAGTTATCAGCAGGGCTGGAAACGATATATGGCCCGGCTCATCAAGGATGTGGTGTCCATTCCGGTGATCGCGGTCGCAAATGTGAAAGAACCCCAAGTAGCCGAAGATCTGCTCCGGGCGGGTGACTGCGATTTTGTGGGAGTTGCGCGAGCCCACCTGGCTGATCCGCTGTGGAGCCTCAAATCGCGGACGGGACACGAAACCGAGATCTGCCCGTGCATCGGCTGTCTCGCCTGCTTCGGCGAGATAGCGAAACCACTGCGGATCAAGTGCGCCGTGAACCCGCTTTGTGGCCGGGAGCAGGAGTTCAGCGTTCTGGATCGCAACGGCGATGGCCGAACGGTGGCGGTCATCGGTGGTGGTCCCGCCGGTATCCAAGCTGCCCTGGTCCTCGCCGAACGAGGGTTCACTCCAGTGCTCTTCGAGGAACAGGACGAATTGGGCGGTGCGCTGACCATCGCGGAAAAAGGCCGTCACAAAGAGCTCATCAGTACCTATATCGACTACCTGCGAGATCAGGTTCACAAGGCAGGGATCACCGTCCACCTCGGGTCTGCCCCTAGTGTTGCCGAGATCGAAGCCCTCGAACCATGCGGGGTATTCATCGCCTGCGGCGCGCAACCATGGCGTCCGCCGATCCCCGGAGCCACCGATTCGCATGTTCACACGGCAGAGGATGTTCTTCTCGGACGAGCCGAGCCAACCGGGCAGGTCGCGGTCATCGGAACCGGGATGACCGGGCTCGAAGCGGCCGAGATTCTGATCGAACGCGGTTGCACGATCACTCTGGTCGAAATGCTCAACGATCTGGGTCCAGGCATGCTGCCAATGGTTGTCAACGATGTCATGGGCCGAGTCAACCTCGGCAAGCCACGAATACTGACTGGACACCGGCTGGAGGCGATTGCCGATGACACCATCCGCCTGACCAGGCTCGCCGACGAGTCTACTGAGACCGTCCCAGCCGACTATGTCGTATTGGCTGCCGGGGTGCGTCCGCGTTCGGATGTCGCCGAGCGCTACCGATCGCTACCGAACCTTCGCATCATCGGCGATGCCGCGCGAAGCGGACGCATTCTTGAAGCCACCCAAGACGGATACGCGAAGGCATCCGTTTTCGAGCCACTCACAGACCACAATTCGCAAAGGAGCGAAGCATGAAAAACGGAAGCTACTTCGTCGACGCCAAAATAGCCGCTGACTTCATGAAAGACGCGTCAATGAACGGGCAGGAAGGCATTGCCCTGGTAGGGACGACCGACCCGTCGGTCGCCAGGCTACTGCCACCACCGCTGAGCCTGGTCAATCCGGAAGCACCGCTCTTCTACGTCTACATCGTCAATATCAAGGAACCCACCTTTGCTCCCTGGTATATGGAGGGCGGCATCGGTCTGATGGCCCAGTACGGGGATGTCAGCGGGGTCTACTTCCTCAATCTGCAGTTGAGCGGACCGGGGGCGCTGATGGGCGCTTTCTCCGGCAGGGAAACAGCAGGACTTCCTAAGAAGCTCTGCGAACGCATCGTGGTCAACCGCATCGACGATTATGCGCACTGCTATATCGAACGCAAAGGCATTCGACTGATCGATGTCGAACTGGACGTCGGTCATTACAACTCGTCGCAGACGTCGATGCCACAGGAGGCCTGCATGAGCGGCGAGCGTTACATCGAATCCGGCGGCTGCTGGGTCCATCGTTACAGCATTAGCGGGAAAGCAGGTTGCAGCGAACTCGGTCTCTATCAGTATGCGAGCAAGACTGGTTACGATCATTGGGAGCCTGCCGCCGCCACGATCAAGATGGCGCCCTCCATCGACGATCCCTGGGCCGAGGTCCCGATCAGAGATATCGTCTCGGCCGGCTGGATGCGAAGCGATAACTGGGTCGAATCCCTCACCAAGGTCTACGACTATCCGAAATCCGAGATCGACGAAGCCATGCGCTATCTCTTCTCCGGGCGCTGGGATCGCTCGGTCAGTTGCACCGAGCATCAATACTACGGATGACCGATCACCACCCGCACACCAAAACAGGGAGAACCGTCATGGCTATTGATTCAGATTATTTCCGTGGAAAGAACGTCGTGGTAACCGGGGCTGCTTCGGGCGTCGGGCTGGCTCTTATCGAGGAGCTCCTGGGGTTTGGAGCTGCCAAAGCCGTACTGGCCGATTTCAATCGAGACAACCTCGAGCGACATACGGCCCGGCTCGAGCAAAGCTATCCCGGTCAGGTCAAGGGCGTACTCTGCGATGTCACCAGCGAAAGCCAGGTCACCGACTTGATCGAGCAGGCAGCTGAGTTTTCGTCCGGTCGCATCGATCTGCTTATCAACAATGCAGGGGCCGGTTTCGGTGGCTGTTTCGTGGAGCCCTCGACCGAAACCGAGATAGTAAAGATCATGCCAGTCGTGAGCACTGAGGACTGGCGAACAGCGTTCGACCTGAACTTCTATGGCGCGATGTACGGCTGCCGGGCCGTGATACCGATCATGCAGGCACAAGGAGGCGGTCAGATAATCAATGTCATTTCCGGTATCGCGTTCGTTCCGATGGCTTATCAGAGTCGATATGCCGCGACGAAAGCCGCTTTGAACGGGCTGACATTGTCGCTGCGCTACGAGTTCTGGGATGACCAGATCAAGGTATCGTCCGCGACACCGGGCACCACTGCGACCGCGATCTGGGGTGATCTTGAGATTCCGGAGACCGCGCAGACTGCGCAGCAATCGGCGCAACGGATACTCGCCGGTGCCGTGAAGAACGATCGGGTCATCTTCGGTGACGACGCCGACGTTTCGGGCGCTAATCAGTGCTTCAGCACTGATCCGGAAATCATGATCGGTCTGGATGAATACTTGCTCAACGTCGCCCGTCAGCGCCGCACCGGAAAGATAGCCGTCTGAGGTTCGAGGTAAGAGACCTCGGCTGAGCAGGGGAGTCGAGGGAGATCGGCAGAGCGGAGATGCAGCGCATCGATCGGGAAGAGGACACCATGAACAAACGAGCATTCAGTCCTGTCAAGCAGGGTCAGCTACCCTACCTACGGCGATGGTGGTTGTTCGCGATCACGGTTGTCGTGAACGCCGGGGTGATTTCACTAGTCAGTTGGCAGAAGCCCTTCGGTCTGGTGGATGTCCTGACCGACACCACAATCTGCGGCGTTACCACCTCGTTCATCACGGTGCCGATCATCGCCGAATGGATCAAGCGGATGCGCCGGGCTGGAACCCTGCCAGCCGATGTTCCCATCAACACCGTGATCCAGCGATTGCCTCAGCAGCGGTGGGTGCTCGCCGCGCTTTCGGCGGTCGCCTTCGGCATAGCGACACCGCTGGTCTCCTGGATGCTGTTGAAGATCTATCAAATTGAAATACTCAGTTTCGTCCAGGTGGTCGGACTGAAGGTCGTCTACGCCTTGATCCTTTGCGAGCTGATCAGTCGGTTCGCGGTCTTGCGCTATATTCAACCCGATTGTGCTACTCCGGATGATGCGCCAGTACAGCGGGGCAGCGAGAAAGTGGCAAATCCAATGCCTCGGATCAGTTACTTCGCCGATCGGCTCAATGACATTAAGGCCCAGGCGGGGTTCGGGTTACTGATGGGGCTCGTCTTCGGCAGTGTGAGCTTTGCTCCGGACAGGTTCATGGTCGTCGAGCCAACTCTCCGCTCAGGCGTCGCTATCACGGGAGCCATCACAGCCGTATTGGTCGCGCTCTTCTTCATTCCTCCATTGCACAAACAAATGTGGGGGATGCGCGTCCGTGGCGAGGTTCCGATCAGCACGGTACGCAATCCATGGGTGGCTTGGCTCCCCGAAAACTCGATCGTATTCGGCATGGTCTTGCTCGTGCCGATAGCCGTCGAAATGTCGGTGGTCTTCTGGCTGGTTATGACCTTCATGGGCTTCGACGTGCTCAACTATTTTCAGTTCCTGCTGATCATCGTCGCGCACAACAACCTGCTCTTCAAGGCAGTGGTGCCGCTCATCATTCTGCGGGCCACCCAGCCCTCCAAATCTGACCAGGACGTTGTCGTGCTGGCCTGAACTCACGGGGCCGCTTGGTTGGAACCTACCGTTAGCATGGCGGAGAGGTCAGCGGATCGACCAGGTCCACCCCGATCTCGAAGACGGGTAGTGAGGACGCCAGCAATGAGTCGAACTGAAGCGACCGGTAGGCATCCAGCAGATCGGCACGATCTGATCCAGGTGCGAGGCGCCCGCGAGAACAATCTCAAGAATGTCGATCTCGACATCCGAAAGCGTCGTCTGACGGTCTTCACCGGCTTGTCGGGATCAGGCAAGAGTTCGTTAGTCTTCGACACGATCGCCGCCGAATCGCAACGGATGATCAACGAGACCTATAGCGCCTTCGTCCAGGGATTCATGCCGAGCCTCGCTCGTCCCGAGGTCGATCGGCTCGAAGGATTGACCACCGCGATCGTGGTCGCCCAAGATCGGCTGGCCGCCAATGTGCGATCCACTCTGGGCACTGCGACGGACGCGAATTCCCTGCTCAGATTGCTTTTCAGTCGTGTCGCCGAGCCGCATATCGGGGGACCGCAGGCCTTTTCGTTCAATACCCCGTCGGTCTCGGGTTCGGGTGCGATCACCGTTGACAAAGGCGCCGGTGCCCGGGCGCAGAAGCGCACCTATACCCTCGTCGGCGGCATGTGCCCTCGCTGCGAAGGTGTCGGAACGGTGTCTGATCTGGATCTTGACGAGCTCTACGATGACACGAAATCGCTCAACGAGGATCCCTTCAAGATCCCCGGCTATTCCATGGCCGGCTGGTACGGCCGGATTTTTATCGGTTCCGGATATTTCGACCCTGATAAGCCCATTCGCGACTATTCGAAGCGTGAACTGCACGATCTGCTCTACCGCGAACCGACCAGGATCAAGGCGGAGGGTATCAACGTCACCTACGAAGGCTTGATCCCCAAGATCACGAAATCGATACTCTCGAAGGATCCCGGGTCGATGCAGCCGCATGTGCGGGCCTTCGTCGAGCGTGCAGTCACCTTCCAGACCTGCCCGGAATGTGGCGGCACGCGACTGGCCGAGCCTGCCCGCAACTCGAGGATTCACGGTCGCTCCATCGGCGATCTGTGCGCGATGCAAATCACCGACCTGGCCGAATGGGTCCGCCGGCTCGACGAGCCATCCGCCCAGCCGTTGCTGGAGACCTTGGGACATCTGCTGGATTCGTTCGTCGAGATTGGGCTGGGGTATCTGAGCCTGGATCGGCCGGCCAGCACGTTGTCCGGGGGAGAGGCGCAACGCACCAAGATGGTGCGTCATCTCGGCTCAGCCCTCACCGATGTCACCTATGTCTTCGACGAGCCGACCGTCGGACTGCATCCGCACGACATCCAGCGGACGAACGAGCTGTTGCTGCGGTTACGCGACAAGGGCAACACGGTGCTGGTGGTCGAGCACAAACCCGAGGTGATCGCGATCGCCGACGAGATCGTCGATCTCGGGCCTGGAGCGGGCGCCGGCGGCGGCGAGATCGTCTTCCAGGGCAGCTTCGATCAGCTGCGGGCCAGCGATACTGTGACCGGGCGTCATGTGGACGATCGTGCCACGCTCAAGTCGAGGGCGCGTAAACCCTCCAGCAAACTCGAGATCAGGGGCGCATCCACGCACAACCTGAAGAATGTGGACGTCGACATCCCGCTGGGCCTGCTGACGGTCGTGACCGGGGTTGCCGGATCGGGCAAGAGCTCGCTGATCCACGGTTCGCTCGGCGGACGCGATGGCGTGGTCGAAATCGATCAAAGCACTATCAAGGGTTCGCGACGTTCCAACCCGGCGACCTTCACCGGCGCGCTGGATTCAATCCGTAAGACCTTCGCCAAGGTGAACGGCGTGAAACCTGCACTGTTCAGCGCGAACTCCTGCCAGGAATGCCAGGGCAAGCGGTATCAAGCAGCCGTACTCGAATACACCGTCGAAGGGCGCAATATCGCCGAGGTGCTCGAATTACCGATCGAAGAAGCGCTCGAATATTTCTCCCAGAGCCGGGCCAAGACCCCGGCCGCGACGAAGATCTTGCAGCGTCTGGTCGATGTCGGGCTGGGCTATCTCACCCTCGGACAACCGTTAACAACCTTGTCAGGTGGGGAGCGGCAGCGTTTGAAGCTCGCCGCGAAGATGGGGGAGCAGGGCGCTATTTACGTGCTGGACGAACCGACCTCCGGTCTTCACCTCGCCGATGTTGATCAATTGCTCGGGCTCTTGGACACGCTGGTGGATTCCGGCAAATCCGTGATCGTCATCGAACACCATCAGGCAGTGATGGCGCACGCCGACTGGATCATCGATCTTGGTCCCGGCGCCGGCAGTGACGGCGGCGAGATCGTCTTCTCCGGCACACCAGCCGAGTTGGTCGCCGCGGGCTTAACGTTGACCGGTAAACATCTGGCGGCCTACGTCAGCTGACATCGTCGGTTACAAGTAAGCGTGGGGCACACGGTCACACCTGAGCGCACTTTACAGTTGCACCATGAGTGATCTCGCGTTCGGAGTACTGGCCCTCGCGGTAGGCCTATTGTTCTGTTTTCTGGGCGCGATCGTGCTTCGTGCCGTCATCACGATCTGGGGCGCCTTCGTCGGCTTCTCGCTGGGCGCCGGCCTGGTGGCGAACTGGTTGGGTGAAAGTTTCTTGGCCGGAACCGCAGGTTGGGTTGTCGGCGTGATCGTTGCCATGGTCTTCGCCTGGCTCGCGTACGCCTACTATGCCGTTGCGGTGCTGATAGCAGTAGCATCCCTGGGTTTCGCGTCCGGCGTAGCCATTATGGCGGCCCTCGGGATCACCTGGAACTGGCTGATCATCGTGGTGGCGATGGTGATCGCCGTGGCGATCGGTGTTGCCGCGTTGAGTATCGATGTGCCGTCGATACTGCTGGTCGTGCTGTCGACGCTAGGAGGCGCATCGGTTGCGGTATCCGGCATTCTGTTGATATCGGGTGCCGTAAGCCTCGCCGATTTCACCGACCCGGAAGCCACCACCTATCCGGCCGCTGCCGGCTGGTGGTGGACGGTCTTGTACCTGGCCCTGGTCGTCGGCGGAATTATCGTCCAAAGCCGTGCCTCACGGAGATGGAAGACTCAGGCCTGGAATTCACGGGCCAAGCCATCGGCAAGATGAACTCCGGCACACATCGAAACGGCCTCGTCGAAACGGCCTCGGGCAGCGTCCTGGGCAATCCAACGCGTTTGTCCGATAAGTCACATTATGTCATTTTGGCTTCCGCACTCTCCGCGCGCACCATCCACAGCTTCCTCATGCAGCCCCACCAGCAAGCCCACTCCCGCATCCACAGAGCCGCCCACGCCTCCCGCCCACGCAGCGGCTACCGGTAATTGCATGGGCTACCGAACGTTCGGTAGCCCATGCAATTACCGGTAGCCGCTGCCCCGCGTTAGACTAACATCTGAATACCTGTTCAGATGTCGGGAATGGAGAAGGTGCTAATGTCTCCGATCGCTCAGATCACCACCAAGGAGGTTGTCGCTGCAGCTGCGCTCTTCAAGCTGCTCGGTGATCCCACGCGCACAAGCTTGCTCTACGCACTGCTCGAAGCCGGCGAGCTTTATGTCAGCGACCTGGCACTGGTTACTGGCAACAGCGAGTCCACCGTTTCTGCGGCATTGCGTCTGCTGCGGGCATCCGGTGTGGTGACCGGACGTCGTGATGGACGCAAAATCTGGTACCGGCTCTCGGACGATCACGTTCGAGAGCTGCTCAACGTCACTCGCGAGCACACTGCCCACAATGACTCCGACGCTCAGGAGCAGTCATGAGCCATTCGCATGCGGTTTCGGCTGCGGGCAAGCATCGTT
>JALHFX010000016.1 GCA_022837595.1 Propionibacterium sp. | reverse complement strand
AAGGCGTTGACCTGTGCAGCATCGGCCAGCTTCTCCTGGACGGTGCGCGGGGTGCCCGGGCTGCCGAACACCTTGAAGCGGGTGCCCGAGTTCCCATAGGCCCACGAGGGAACCTCGATGACCAGTTGAGCGAGTTGATCGGTGATGGACTGGAAATCTAACATTTCAGATACTCCTTCTTCGGGTTGTGATTCTTCTGCGGTAAGGACTGTTGGATTGGGGTCGTAGACGTACTCAGGAGCGGACGTCGACATTGGTGACACGTTCGCCATAGCGCTCGATTTCGATGTCTTCGAGGCTCTTGCCTTGGGTCTTCGGCGTCCAGATGCCGCCGATGAGCAGTGCGGCGACCAGGAAGCCGATGAGAATCAGGCCGTCGATGAGCAGACCATTCTGCTTGGCCAGGATGATCGGGAAGATCAGCGAGATGAGGCCACTGGCCAGCCGGACGACGAAGAAGACGATGCCTTGAGCGCCGGAACGATAGGGCGTTGCGAATAGTTCAGGTGACCAGATCGAATAGAAGGCCTGCGCGGACGGGCCTGCCGACAGACCCCAGATGATCGCGTATCCGAAGGCTGTCGCTGCGGCCGTCGACGGCCCGAAGACCAGGACCACCCAGGCGATGATTGCCAGCCCGGCGCCGAAGATGAAGTGGAGCCGGTAAGGAACGCGGTCGACCACGAGCATGAAGATCCCGGTTGAGATGATCACGAACCCCCACGACAGCATGGAGAACAGGTCGGACTGGAGAGTGTTGAAGCCCATCGAGTTCAAGATGGTGGGCAGGAAGATACCGTTTTGGCTGGCTGCCAGGTTCCAGAAGGTGTAGATGCTGGCCAGGAAGAGGAGCGCAGTGACGTTGACGCGCCGGCTGAACAGTTCCTTCATCGACTCGAAGGTGGACGGCGGGCGGGCGTTGGCGCCACCCTTGGCTTCTTGCCACGCCTCGGATTCGTTCAGGTCTCGCCGCAGATACCAGGTGACCAATGAGATTATGACCAGGTGCGCGAAGATCAGTCTGCTTCCGAGTAGCCCGAGCGGGGTGAGCGCGGCAGCAAGACCGAATCCGATGAACGGCCCGAATGACCAGGCCAGCTGGGTTGTCGCGATGTGACGGCCGCGACTCTTGGTGGGTGCGAACTCTGCGATATAGGTCCAGCCTGCGGGGACAGATGCGCCCACTGCCAGGCCTGTGATCACGAACCCGATGAACAGCATCGGGAGATTAGCGGCGAATACGATGATCGCGCCGCCCAGCGCGTAGACCAGCAGGTCGTAGGTGTAGATGAACTTGCGGCCGTACTTGTCGCACAACGGGCCACCGATCAGGGCGCCGATGGCAGCGCCGAATGCGTTGGAGCTGAAAGCGGCCAGAAGCCCGGTGATCGTCCCGTCGTCTCCCGGGAAGTATGCGGTCTTCCAGAAAGCGAGGGAGGTCGCAATCGCGATGATCGACCCGGAGTCGATGTAGTTCGACATTGAGACCAGGATTGTGGCCTTCCAGCCGGTTATTTCACGTTTCGCCATGAGGTTCTCCTGTCCAGGATGGAAGATATTGGGTTAGGCGAGGTAGAAGTATTGGGACAGCCGCTGCGCGGTACCGCCCGACGGTTGCGAGAAGTACTGGGCCATTTCCGCTTGCCAACGAGTGTTGACTGGTTCGGACTCCATCGCTGCGATCGCCGCGTCCACGTCGTCGGATTCGAAATACCCCACGACGAGCCCGTCCGAGGTTCGAACGAAGAGTGAATAGTGCCGCCACCCGCAGCGGGATAGGGCGTCTCGCATCTCCTGCCAGACGTGCTGGTGCACTTCCAGGTATTCGGTGAGACGCTCTGGTTTCACCTGCAGAAGGATGCAGGCCCGCTGTGATGAACGTGCATCGGTGCCGTCCAATATTTCGCTGATCGTTGCAGTCATTGGTGACCTCATCGTTTCGTTGACCATCGTTTTGTTGACCCCGGGCCTCTCGTTGCCCGATGACTAGAGCATAGATTGAAACGTATCAATCTGCAACCCCAAAGCTGGACTAATTTCTTTCGTGACCACGCTTAGAACTGCTCGCGTGAGCGTTAATTGAGTCGGAGCCACCACCGAGCGGGACGGGCTCGCATTGTCGAAGACAGCACTGCCTGCCGTAACATGCGAGCCGAAGGGGGTTTCTGTGACCAAGCCGCTGCAAGATCGCACGATCACCGGACCAGAGCGTCCGGCAAGCCTGAAAGATGTAGCCCAGCTCGCTGGCGTCTCGTTGGGGACGGTTTCCAACGTGCTGAACCGCCCCGATGTGGTTTCAGCCAAGCGCAGACGCGCGGTTGAGGCGGCAATGAAAGACCTGAACTACGTGCCGAATCTGGCTGCCCGTCAACTGAAGGCGGGGCTTTCGACGGTTCTTGGGCTCATCATCGTCGAGATGGGCAACCCCTTCTATGGCGGAGTCACGCTGGGCGCAACACAAGCCGCCGCAGCCAGGGAGCTCGGATTGTTCACTGCCAGCAGCGAGCTGGATGCCAAGCGAGAAGTCCAGTATCTCGAGCTCTTCGAGCAGCAGCGAGTGCGTTACATTCTGCTTGTTCCTTGTGGTGTCGACACCTCCGCTGCGCGGGTTGTGGCCGATCGCGGCACACCGGTGGTGCTTTTGGACTCCCTCGATACGCCCGGTTTTTGTTCAGTCGGCGCGGACGATTTCACCGGTGGAAAGCTCGCGGCCGAGCACCTCATCGAACAGGGCTACGAACGGATCACCGTGGTCGGCGATCCTGCGCATGCGCAGGTGGTGAACCGGCACTATGGCGCACTCGCCGCTATCGAAAACTACCCCAATCTGACTAGCAGTTTCATTCGCACACATGGGATGACTGTGAGTGAGGGACGACGAGTCGGCGAGGAGATCGCGGCCAGACCTGCAGATCATCGACCGGACGCGGTGTTTGCTACGAACGACATGTTGGCGATCGGTCTGCTCCAAGCATTCACGATGCTTCGCACCATTCGGGTGCCGGACGATATCGCCATCATCGGTTACGACGACATCGAGTTTTGCGCCAGCGCGGTCGTGCCGCTGAGTTCGGTGGCGCAGCCGTCTTTGGAGATCGGAGCGTCTGCGATCGAGTTGGCGGAAGCCGAATTGGCGGACGGTGAGACCCACGTACATCAGCGCAAACTGCTCCAGCCCAGTTTGGTGATACGGGAGTCCACGGTAGGGTCGGCGTGATTGATCGGGGGCGCTACCGCGAAGGCTCTTCCCACTTGACGCCGTCGCCGTGGCCACCGATACTGCAAGGCGACGCACCCCGGTATGATCGCTCCTGGCAGAAAGTCTGACCCCGGGAATCACACCCATCCCAGAGGCGGCCCTGAACCGTCCAGATGGGCTCGGCGACCTCTATTCCTGCCGCAAGGAGCACAATGACATCGCCTGACCTGCAGTTCGTCGAGACCGACGAGTTGTCCCGCGTTTGCC
Organism: Propionibacterium sp.; assembly: GCA_022837595.1. Taxonomy (GTDB): domain Bacteria; phylum Actinomycetota; class Actinomycetes; order Propionibacteriales; family Propionibacteriaceae; genus Brooklawnia. The sequence continues at coordinate 31,575 of JALHFX010000016.1, read as the reverse complement.
GCGGGGATCACGACTACCCCCATGCGATTCTTGGACCACATATTCATGACGGACGCGTTACTCTTCGCGTCCTGGAGGCTCACGCAACTGGTGTCGTTGCGCGGGGCCCGTGGGGCGAGACGCGTCTGGAGCGCGAACACCTCGACATTTGGTCCGGTGTTCTTCCGGGTCCGGGCGTTCCGCAGTACCACCTTGTCATCGAGAACTGGGGCGAGGCGGTCGTCCAAGAGGACCCTTACCGTTTTGAGCCCACACTCAGCGACTTCGATCTGCATCTGATCCGCGAGGGCAACCACGAACTGGTCTGGACGAAACTGGGAGCCCATGTCCGCGAGTATGACGGCGTATCTGGCACAGCGTTCGCCGTCTGGGCGCCCGCGGCCAAGGGGGTGCGCGTGGCACCCGCAACAGGGCCACGGCTGGCAGCCCAGTTGCCGATGCGCAAGCTCGGCGAATCGGGGGTTTGGGAACTGTTCGTTCCCGGGATCGGGCCGGGTATGGCATACCAGTTCCAGGTTCTGGGTGCCGACGGTGTCTGGCGTGATAAAGCTGACCCTTGTGCCTTCCAAGCCGAGACCGGCACCGGGGCGCACTCGATCGTCCAGGAATCGCACTACCAGTGGGGTGATGGCTTCTGGATGGACCAGCAGGCCGCCCGCCGGCCCGGAGCGTCTCCGATGTCGATTTACGAACTGCATGTCGGGTCTTGGCGCAGCGGTCAGGGCTGGGACGAACTGGCCGACGAACTCCCCGACTATCTGAACCGACTCGGTTTCACCCACGTCGAATTGATGCCGGTCATGCAGCACCCCTACGAGGGGTCGTGGGGTTACCAGCTGACCTCCTATTTCGCGCCCGATTCACGCCGCGGCACCCCGGACGGGCTGCGCCGGTTGATCGATCGGTTGCATCAGGCCGGCATCGGAGTGATCCTCGACTGGGTGCCCGCCCATTTCGCGGTCGACAAGTGGTCTTTGGGCATGTTCGACGGGACGCCACTGTATGAGGATCCCGAACCGTGGCGCGGCTGGCATCCCGAGTGGCAGACGTTCATCTTCAATTTCGGCCGTCCCGAGGTTTGCAATTTCTTGTACGCGAACGCTCTGTACTGGTTGCAGGAGTTCCACGCCGACGGATTGCGCGTTGATGCGGTCAGCTCGATGCTCTACCTCGACTACGCCCGGCCCTACGGCAACTGGTTCCCCAACAGATATGGCGGAAACGAGAACCTGGAGGCTGTCTGGTTCTTGCAGAAGCTCAACCACACAGTCGCAGCTCGGGTTCCGGGCGCGGTCATGATCGCCGAAGAGTCCACAGCCTGGCCCGGGATCACCCGCTCGACCGGCGACTGGGGATTGGGTTTCGACCTCAAATGGAATATGGGCTGGATGCACGACACCCTCGACTACTTGGGGCACCCACTACTTGACCGGCACTGGCACCGCGAGCAGTTGGCGCACACGCTGGAATACGCGTGGTCGGAAAAGTATGTGCTGCCGCTCAGCCACGACGAAGTGGTGCACGGCAAGGGCTCGTTGATCGCCAGGATGCCGGGTTACCAACACGAGAAGTTCGCCGGCCTGCGGGCGTACTTCGGGTTCATGTGGGCCTACCCGGGCAAGAAACTGCTCTTCATGGGGGACGAGTTCGCCCAGCCCCGCGAATGGAACGCGCACGCCGAACTCGACTGGGATCTGCTGGCGCAGCGCGACCATGCCGGTGTACAAACGCTGGTCGGTGACCTGAACCGCTGCTACCGGGAGACCCCGGCGCTGTGGAGCAATGACAACGATCCGGACGCGTTCGCCTGGCTCTCCGCCGAGCCTGAAGACCCGTGCGTCTTCGCGTTTTTGCGCACCAGCGCGGAGGGCTCCTCGCTGGGCTGCGTGTCGAACTTCGGCCCGTACGGGCACGAACTGCGGATCGGTGTGCCGATCGGTGGCGAGTGGGATGTGATCGTCAATACGAACGCGGGGCGTTATCACGACAGCGGTGAGCCGTCGGGATTCCGTCTTAGAGCGGTCGAGGTTGATGACGCGGATGCGCAGGATCCCGCATATCTCCAATTCATGGTTCCTGCGCTGACCACCCTCTGGCTGCGGCCGGCCTGAGCCGCGGGTCTGCCCGGTGCGGGTGGACGTCGGCCGGTCAGCGGGCGGCCATCAGGGCAGCGCGCTGTGCGTCGTCCATGGGCTTGATCGCTTCGCGGAAGGTGACCCCGGACGCCCGGTGTGCCCTGGGCAGCAGCCAGTCGAAAACCATTCCGGGACGTTTACGGGCGGTGTCGCGCAATACCCAGCCGATGGCTTTGCGGATGAAGAATTCCTTTTCGTCGAGCATCGCGTCGGCGTAGCGTCCGAAGCGTTCGAAGTCACCCTCGCCCCGCCGCAACGCCAGCAACAGCGCCAGCATGGCTGCTCTTCGAAGCCAGAAATCTTCGTCGGTGCTCCAGCGGTCGAGGGTGGTGGTCAAGTCGGGTTCGCGTTCGACCAGCGGACCTACGACCGAGGCCGCCAGGCTGTCCGATAGCGCCCAGGTGCGGGACTCTCGCAGTAGCTTCTCCAAGGCGTCGATGTCAGTCGCCTGCAGATCGTGGACGTGGAACTCGAGCACCTCGACGGCGGCCTGCCGATGCTCGTGGACCGGGGTCGCCCACAGTGCCCCCGCGAGCGCGACCACTTCGTCGTGGCCCAGATGCAAAGGCTTGATGACTTCGAGGACGACAGCCCGAACGCCCGGCACCGAGGTGCCATAGTGCTCGAGGGAACTCTTGAGATAGGCCTTCTCACCGGCGGCACGCTCGGGTCGGGACCGGGCGCGCAGGCCTTCATCAATGCGTTCGACCAGGTCGGGGACGCTGGCCTGTGCGGGACGCGTACCGTTGCCGTCGTCTAACATCGTCGTCCTCCACCGGGGGTTGGTTGTCTGTGATCTGGTTCAAGCGGGGCACCCTCAGGCTACATTCGACCGGCGTTGCGGAGTTTTGATAGCTGGGCGACCCCTTCGAATGGCAGCCTCTGCACGTAGTCTCGACATATGAAACTCGCGTTCACGCCCACCGACCCTGCGACGATCGGGGTGGAATGGGAGCTTGCTCTGGTTGATGTGGCGACCGGGCAATTGACGCCGGCTGCGCCGAGATTGCTCGACGGCGTCGAAGACCCCGATCACGGGCCGATCAGGCGCGAGTACCTCACCTGTATGGTCGAGCTGGTCAGTGGCGTCCACCTGCGGGTGGCCGACGCGATGGACGACCTCGGCGCCAGCCTGGCCACATTGCGAGGTCTGCTGGGCGACGACGTGGTGCCGGTCGGGGTGGGCGCGCATCCGTTCAGTGTCGCTGCCGACCAGGCGCATTTCGAGGTCGAGCGCTACCAGGTGGTGGCCGACGAGAATGGTTGGTGGGGCCGTCAGATGGTCACGATGGGCGCCCACGTGCATGTCGGGGTTGACGACCCGGCGAAGGCGTTGCCGATCACCACCGGGCTGGCCACGCTGGCGCCGTTCTTCATCGCGCTGGCGGGCTCGTCGCCCTATTGGCAGTCAGAGGACACCGGGTTCGCGTCCAACCGGACGATGCTTTTCCAACAGCTGCACACGAACAGCCTGCCGATCGCCATGCAGAGCTGGGAGGAGTTCCACAGCTATGTCACCGACCTCGAAGAGGTTGGGATGATCTCACGCCTCGGCGAGATCCGATGGGATGTGCGGCCGTCCTCGTTCGGCACCATCGAGAACCGGTTGAGCGACTCGGTACCGACCTTGGCAGAGCTGGGGGCGATCACCGCCCTCACCCAGTGCGCTGCGGCTTGGTTCGCTGCCGAACTGGACGAGGGACGTCCCCTGCCCGTGCTGCCACCTTGGTTCATGCAAGAAAACAAGTGGCGGGCCGCCCGCTACGGAGTGGACGCAGAGATCATCAACACCGACGCCTCGCCGCGCGTCCGGCCGCTACGCGACAGCCTGCACATGTGGCTGGGCAGGTTGACACCGCATGCGCGGCAGCTGGGTTGCGAGGCCGAGTTGGCTGCCTGCGCCGAGTTGGCGGATGCCGGGCCAAGTTACGCGCGGATGCGACGCGAGTTCGAGCGGTCAGGCGACCTGCAAACAGTCGTCGAGCTGCTCGCCGACGAGACAGGTTCGGACCTTCCAAGTAATCTGCGATTGTGAAACCCTTTCTGCTGATCAGCACCCGCGACAACGATCAGGCGGCCCGGGCCGAGTACGTGTCGGTGGCCAGGCACGCCCAATTGGGCCGCCGCGATCTGGTGCAGGTCCGGTTGGAGACTGCACCGCTGACCACCTTCGGCATCGATCTCGCCGCCTTCTCGGGCATCTTCTTGGGGGGCAGTGCATACAACGTCTCGGACGCCGACAAGTCACCCCTGCAGGAGCGGGTCGAGGACGACCTGAACCTGCTCATCGACAAGATCGTGACCCGCGATCTGCCGTTCCTCGGTTTGTGCTACGGCATCGGCGCGATGACTTCTTATCTCAATGGGCTCGTGGATCGCACCTACAGCGAACCGGTGGGGGCCATAAACATCACCGTCACGCCCTCCGGCCGCGACGATCCGCTGCTTGAGGACCTCCCCGCCAGTTTCGAGGCGTTCGTCGGGCACAAGGAAAGCTGCAACGGCGTCCCGCCCGGAGCCGAACTCCTGGCCACCGGTGAAGCCTGCCCCGTCCAGATGTACCGGGTCGGAACCAACGTGTATGTGACACAATTCCACCCCGAATTGGACGCCGACGACCTCCGCGACCGGATGCGCATCTACAAGCACGTCGGCTATTTCCGTCCCGAGGAATTAGAGGAGTTGGCGGCGATGGCCAAAGCGTCCGGGGTGGACGGCTCTCAGCACCGGCTGCTCGCGAATTTCACCCGGCGTTACACTGTCGCTGGTTGAGTCGCGAAGCTGGGTGGGATGAATCAATCGGGCGCGCATTCCGTAGACTGTCCATGGCCTACTCCCGACTCTATTGGCATGCTCAAAAAGGAGACACAGATGCCAGCCATCTACTGGCTCCCACTCACGGGCTTGAATCGTCCGGTGCCTGTCGAGCATCTGCACGCTGCCTTTTCGCAATGGTTCGACACCGCGCCTGCCGGTACGGCCGGATCTGATGACGACCCCCACCACGCCACGGTGAAACCGTATCGGCTGGCGCCTATGTCGCAGCGCAACGGCAGCTGGGGAATGGAAGCGTCGGTACTCACCGAGGATGCTCTCCGCGCGTTGGCCACGAGGATCACCGCCGGTGAAGGGGTGCGCCTGGGACACCTGCGTACTCCCGTCCGCACACCGATTGTGCTGCAAGGTGAATCGTGGGCCGACTTGGCAACGTGGTCAGGCGACACGTCGTGGCGCGTCGAGTTCCTCACACCCTTCATCTCCAGAACAGGCAACCGAAGTTCACCGTTTCCCAGCCCACAGGTGGTGCTGAGAGCTCCAACGGACGCCTGGGCGAAGTTCAGCGGTCACCCACCCTTGCGGATCGCGCCGACTGATCACGCCCAACTGTGGGTTTCTGACCTTGACCTGTCGACGACCGAAGTCCAGATCAACGGCCACCACTACCTCGGCGCCCTCGGCCAGATCGTCTACCGAGCTACAGTGCCCGCCGTGTCAGCCACCGCATCCAGCCTGTTCCGGTTGGCTGCTTACTGCGGCATGGGCTCCTTTCGCGGCAAAGGCATGGGCATCGTTCGGATCGAACCACACTGATTGACACGTCGAGTGCCGAAGAGATCTGAACCTGTGAACCCAACCGGGGGTGTGCGCGCACCGGCGAATTTGCCGTCGGGTGTGCAGCCTCCTGACAAGGCGCAACACTCGAATTTCACAGGAAACCACGCCCGTCGGCCCCGTCAGCGCAGTCGGGTGTGTAAAGTGACACCAACAGGGCTAGTCAAACCCCACTCCGTAGACGAAGGGGTTGACAACGACCCTTCGCGATAAAGCGAATAGAAACAACCATGATGTTAATAACCGCCCAGAAGGCCCAATGTTGACAACGACCCTTCGCGATAAAGCGAATAGAAACGCGTCGTCATTCAGCGAATCTAGTAGCGCCTGCGCGTTGACAACGACCCTTCGCGATAAAGCGAATAGAAACGATAGTGGCATACGGCCACATTTTCTTGTACCGTTGACAACGACCCTTCGCGATAAAGCGAATAGAAACGTCAAGGCGTCAAAAATCTGTAACCACTCCTTATGGGACTTCACGTTGACAACGACCCTTCGCGATAAAGCGAATAGAAACTTGACGCTGAGCTCGATTACCGTCATAGGAAAGTTGACAACGACCCTTCGCGATAAAGCGAATAGAGACTCGTAGCCGCACGAGATGCCGATGTTGACGAAAACCGAAAGTTTCGATTGAAGAAAGAATCCTTTTGGGGATAGCGGTGGCCTTCTCCGACAGGAAGCTCCGGTGAACGCGAAATATGCGTACCTCAACAGCGAGGAAGGCAACTATCCGATCGTGTCGATGTACCGGAGGGCGAGAGTCTCGCGGTCGAGTTACTACGATTAGCCCAACCGTCGGCCCTCGGCGATCCAGCTGCGGCGCGACAAGTCAACCCGAATCACAACACCGACGGCACAACACAACTCAGATCCAGCTAGACCAAATATCGAAGGAGCAAGAGAGGGTGTCCTTTCAGCTGGGTGAGCCACTGAATACAGCAAACAAGCCAAGGCACCTTTTCTGCCTGATTGCCGTTGTTCGTCGACGACACGGGCACTCCCTCCAGGGTCAGGCGCCCTCGATAATATGGTCACCAGCTCCCAGGTAGTAGGCACCATTCGGAGACCACAATCGCCTGGCTCCCGTAGGAGCGCAGGCTTCCGCAGAACTGAAAGGGCTGCTTCTCCATGCCACCCGTATTCCAGATGCTTAAGCACTTGCTATCCCCGCGCCGGTGGAAGATTCCGCTCATCGGGGTCCTTGTCGGCGGATTGATCACCTGGCTCGCTAACACCGCATGGCTTGGGTCGGATCATGGCGTCGCCTGGTGGTGGGCCGATTGGCTGGACCCATGGATCACTATGACGACGCTGGCTGTGGCCGGCTTCCTGGGGATTCGCGCTTGGGTCGATGAACTGCCAAAGCGACTTAACGTCCACTTCGTGTCGGGAAGCCACTACGCGCTCACCTGTTGGGAAGCGTCGTTGGGTGGCGAGGGAGACATTAGGCAATGGGCCCAGCAGATCGGCATGCAGATGGCACAGAAGCGGCTCGACTTCGATCCGTACCCAAGCATCAGTGCGCCCCGAATCTTGGGAGGGCCCCCTGGGTTGCGGCAGGTCTATGAGATCACCATCTCGTTGACGACCGAGCCACCCGAGCCTGGCTACCGAGTATGGGGACCAGGCAAGAGCGATAATGAATACATCGCTGATCGTCCCCAAGCGCCGATGACCGTCGAGCAGGTCAGGGGCCTGACGGCAGGAACAGCAGACTCCTCGGAGAGCTCATGAGTGCATTCAATGTCTCCCGTGAGGGTCGCGTCATTCACGTGGGTTTCGGAGACCCGGCAACCGGCGATGTGGTGGTACGAGACGCGCGGACCGCGCTGCTGGAGCTCGAACGACGAGGGGAGTTGGCGGGTGGCGGGTTGCTTTGCATTAACGGCCGGTGCTCGGTCCCGGTCGCAGTGGCGCTTGGCCACTTCCTGTCCCACCTCTTCACTGCCATCGCTGTCTTCGATCCCAAACTCGACCGCTACATCGTGTGCGTGTCCCACGACCCGGGCTTCACCATCGGTCAACTAATCGACCGAACCGAAGTCTGACTAATCCGAAGAGATCACCCAGCGTCAACGAAGCATGCATGCACACGAGCCTCGTGTGCGGATCGCCGGTAGGAGGGCGTGCCGATGGTCAGATCGGGACTGCACGAGGAGCGCTGCTGCTTGCCCAGAGGCGTGCGCACCAGGAAGCAGATCCGCTTCCTGCCAAGTTGCGCGTTCGAGGGTGGCGAAGTCCCTGAGTGCAGCAATGTCAGCTGACAGCTCTCGGTGGCTAAGTTGACGTGGCCAATTCTCAGAACCTCGCCAGCGTCGTTCAGAAGTGCCTCCAACAGAAACCGCAAGGACTGGCATCAGAGTGAGCCCGCGGAAGTGACGTTCAAGACACGACCACCTGAAGGACTATCCGCTTTCGAGAGTGACCGAAACGTTAGCATCTGAAGACGAATCGGCGAGAGGGGACCGAGTGCAACCATCACAGGATGGTCGGCTGTGGGTGCTGATCGAGACGGGCTCGAACCAAGACTTCATCTTCCAGTCGAACCGTCAGCACTTCCACGTGGGTGCGAGCGAAATCCTCCATCGGGTCGGCACTTGGGTGAGCAATGCTGTCGCCGCGGTTCAGCGAGACAATCGCGATAAGGTGGGAGCCCACGGCATCGACCCGATCGTGGTCACGTCAAGCAAGGCCATGCTGCTGGTAGATAACCCCGAAGACGGCCGGACCATTGTGGAGACAGTGACCCGTCAAGCCCTTGTGGAGGCGCCCGGACTCGAGCTCTGGGGGTACGTCGAGAGTTCAACGACCTCCGATCGAGCACCGATGGGGAGAGTGTCGGAGGCGCATTCCGCACACAACGCCGTTCGTTGGCAGCGTCCTTCGGCGAAGCTCCGATTCCTCACGTATCCCTTCAGTGACATCTGCTCTCGCACGGGAATAGCGGCGTCGGAACGTCAGCAGCAACTCGGCACAGAGGGTTCCCCGATGGAGTCACTGTCGCCAGTCGCGACCGCCGTTCGGAAAGCCTCGGAGGGTAAGACGAGGACGTTTCTTGCGAGCCTGGTCGAGGACCAGACCGTTTTGGGCGACAGGCGCGAGGAGGTGGTGAACGCTGGCTGGGTTGCCGTCGTGCACATCGACGGCAACGGTGTCGGCGATGTGATCCGTGGGATCCGAGACGTCGAGACCTACCGCGCATTCAGCGTCCGGCTGCAGGACGCTACCCGTGAGGCGTTTGCCTCGGCGTGCGCGATCCCCGAGACTGAGGGCCGCACCGAATGGTTACTTCCCCTCATCGTCGGGGGCGATGACGTCACCTTCGTATGCGACGCCCGAGTAGCGATCCCCGTCGTCCGCGCCTACTTGACGTCGTTCGAGCAGAAGACCACCGGGATGCCGGGGCTGCCGGACGGCGGACATCTCACAGCTGCCGCCGGTCTCGCCGCCGTCAAGCCGCACTACCCGTTCCATGCGGCTTACCAGTTAGCTGCGCAGTTGGCCGCGAGCGCCAAGAAGATCAAGCGGCCCGAGTGGGTTGAAGCTGTCGGTCGGCGGTCTGCCTACGACTTCCACGTGCTGCACGATTCGGTGACCTCGCCGCTGTCCGAACTTCGGCGCGGGTTCGAAGTGTCGAAAGTTGCCGGCGGGCCAGCGCTATGGCCGCCGCTGTTCCTGGCACCCCCGTCGATTCGAGATGGCCGCCCTCCGACCCCGTGGGAGGATGAGCACCTGTTGGATGGCGTGACGGCCGTTCTGGCTCCGTGGGACGACGAAGCTCCCCTGAGCGGGAGCGCGCTGCATGATCTCAGAGCTGCGCTGCTCGCGGGTGAGGGAGATCAGGGGCGGACCCTGGTGCGGCTCCGCACCAACTCGAAGAGCACGGGTCGATTCGACGCTTTCCTCAAGGATCACCTCGCTGTCACAGGTGGTGGCCTCGGGGCGTTCAGCCGGATCTTGCCGATCATTGACGCGGCCGACATCGCGCGAGGGGTCGCCAGCGGCGAACGTTCCCGAAACGCGACGCGCCTTCCTGGAGGTGTCTCGCAGTGACCAGTCTGTCTGGTGTCCTCACGATTTTGTTCGATTCCGATTGGCGTTGCGGCACCGGCCGCGGCAGGCATGGCGGTGTAGACCTCACGGTGGCCCGCGACACTTCGGGGTTGCCCTTCGTTCCGGCCGAGACGGCCAAAGGGTTGTGGCGAGAGGCCTGCGAACGTGCGGCCTGGGGGTTGTCGGATGGCGCGGCCAACGGGCCGTGGCACGACCTTGTCCGCCACCTGTTCGGCTCGACCAATACCGGCGAGCCCGAGACTGCGCGTGGACGCCTCTCGGTCAGGCCGGCCCGGCTGACGAACGACTGGCTGAACGCCTTGGCGAAGCCTGCCGAGGCCACGGTGTTGCCTCGTTCACTCGTGATCACCCGGTTCGGCGTCAGGATTGCGGACTCCGGCGTCGCCGAGGACGACACGTTGCGCTTGGTCGAGCGTGCGCGCGCCGGCCTGACTGTGGCGGCACCCTTCCACGTAGTTACGTGGCAACCCGAGTGGGCGGTCAGTCTGCTCCTGCAGGCCGGTGCAAGCCTGTGGCACCACACTGGCGGGTCCAGGCGTCGCGGTGCCGGCGCCTGCTCCGTGACTCTCAGCGGCCTCGACACGCTCAGCAATCTGATCGGCGCCCACCGCGACGACATTGAAAACTTCTTCCTCGCATCATGGGTCGAGCACGCTGACGTGACCGCGGACGTGCCATCCAAGACTTGCGAAACCCTAGAGGCTTCGGTGTTATCTCGGTCCAGGCAGGCTCTGGTAACAATCACGACAGAACTGCCCGTGCTCGCGGCACGCTCGGTCGAGGGCAATGTCACGCGCGGGTTGGTGTTTGTCCCAGGCAGCGCCCTACTCCCTCTGGTTGCCGAAGCCATCGGCCCTCGGGCCGCCCAGCTGATCCGCGACGGACAGGTGAGCGTCACCGACGCCTTCCCGGCCCTCTTGCTCGACGACGGGACAGGCGACTTGGCCCCAGTGCGTCTGACGCCGCTCCCCCGCACCCTGTTGTCGGGCGACAAAGGCAGGGCGTGGACTAGGGGCGAAGCACTTGCCGACGCACTCCAGTGCAGCCCTGACGGAGCCAAGGCGGTCGGTGGTTGGGGTGCGCTCGTCGGAGATACGTGGCACCTCCATGAGCCACACCTCAGCGTCACCGCTCACAACAGTGTTGACGACAACGACCAACGGCCGCTGGAGAACGGACTGTACACGTTCGAGGCCATCCCGGCTGGCCAGCTCCTGCAGGCTGCCGTGGTGTGCGAGGGGCTCACTGATGCCGAGTGGCAGGCTGTTTTGGGGTTGGGGGGCCCGCGCGAGTTGGGTCGTTACGCCTCCGCGGGCTACGGTCAAGTGCACGTCAGGGTGGCTGACGTGTCTGGTTCGCAGAACACGACGACCGCCTCGGCCAAGGATGCAGAGAAGCTCGGTCGGTTCGCCGTTCACCTCGTCTCGGACATCCTGTTGGTGGACGAGAGGGGCCACGCGTCCCCTACTGCCGAGGAACTCGCTCGGCAACTGGGCGACAAGCTCTTGGCTGGTCTACGGGTCCGGTCGCAGTTCGTGGCGATCAGCCGGCGCGAGTCGTGGGCATCCGCCCGTGCGCTGCCGCGTCCAAGCATGGTCGGTTTGGCTGCTGGCTCGGTCGTGGAGTTCGACGTCGAAGGCGATCCGCTGGTTGCTGAGGCAGTGGACGCCGTCCTCGACAAAGGGGTTGGCGCGCGCCGCGCGGAGGGTTTCGGCCGACTGCAGCGGTTGGGGCCGGTCGCCCTCACTGCGGTCCGGGCAGACCCTGGCACCATCACCTCGGCGGCGACGCACGACCCTGCGACCGACGAGCCTGCCGAGTTCGGGGATATCCGGCGTGCGGCATGGGAGGCCGAGATCCTCCAACGCATCCAGGTGCTGGCGGCCAACCCGGAGTTCCGGGCGCACTATGTCAAGGACGGACTAACGCGCTCACAGCTCGGAGCGCTTCGTGAGGCTGCCGTGCGACTGCCGCGGGATCCCACCGCGGTGAGCCGCTGGTTAACGGCGACCCAACAACACGACACAAAGTCCAAGGCGTGGACGGCGGAACGGTTGGACGCGATTACCGCGGTTGCTTCTCCGGATGGCGACATGCGGTGGGCGGACCGATTGGTTGGTGTCCTGAACGTGGATGACGCCCTTGATCCTGTTCCTCAAGACTTGGGTGGAGTGCACCCAGCTCTCGTGTCGGCGGCCCTGCTGACCGAGATCCTGCGGCTAGCCGCCCGCGACGGGGAGAAGAGCCGATGACGACACGACACGTCCTGGGCGAGTACATCCTGCGCGGGACCTTGGTGGCGCGGTCCCCGCTGGCACTGGCCACCGGCGACGCGGGTGCACTCACCGACCAGTCCTGCGCTCGGGATGGTCTCGGGCGCCTCATTATCCCCGGGTCCGCGGTTGCCGGCATCCTGCGCCCGACGTTCGAAGCTGACGCCCAGTGGGGAAGCCAGGATCGCGCGTCCCTACTGTACGTGGAGGACGCCGTGGCGTTGGACGCTCCGCCCCCCGAAGTGCGGGACGGGGTGGCGATCGATCGCCGGACCGGCGCGGCATCCGAACACCTGCTGTACTCGCGCGAGGTCGTGCCCGCCGGCACCCGGTTCGAGGTGACGCTCCGGGTCGAGGTCGTCGACCGCGATAAGGGCGCGTTGAGCAAGGAGGACGCGAAGTCATGGCTCACCGCCATCGCCCGAGACCTCGCCCAGGGCCGAGATTTCGGCGCCCGTACGAGCGCCGGGCTTGGCCGCGTGCACCTGCGGGAGGCGACGGTGACGTGGTTGGGCACCGGCGACCGAGAGGGGTTGCTCGCGGTATTGTCGGGTGACACCCAGAATCCCGAGGCAATCGACCTGGATGCAGGAGCGGCTTCGCGTCTGGTGGTGACGGTCCCGTGGCGGGCATGCAGTCCGTTGTTGGTATCCGTAGCGTTCAACGGGCTCGTCGACCGAATTCCCCAAACTACCACCCCCGCCTTCCCGGAGGAGTCAGCTGACGGCCTTCCGGCGGCGCCCCATCTGGTCATTCCGGGGACAAGTTGGAAAGGCGCTCTGCGTTCACGCGCCGAATGGATCGTCCGGACGGTCACCGACCAGGACGCCCCAGAAGGCCTCGATACCCAGCTCATCCAGGACCTCGGTCCAACCGGACGCCTGTTCGGACTTCCCCCGCACAAGGTGAAGCAGGGTTCGATCGTGACCAGGAACCCAGGCTCGCGAGGTGCCATGCGCGTCGGGGAGGTCTATAGCCGCTCACCGGTCATGGGTTGGCACGCCATGCTCAAGGCGTTGACGAAACGCACCCTCAAGAACGACAAACCGGACAACCGATTGTCTACCCTTATTGAGGCCATCAAGAAGGTCACTGCAACGAAACTGCTGCGGATCAACGACCATGTCGCGATCAGCCGGTGGACCGGTGGCGCCGACGAAGGGAAGTTGTTCGCGACCGTGGCGCCGCTGCCCGAGCCAGAGGGCACACCGGCATCCGAACGCGCGTGGGACCCGCTAATCATCGAAGTGGACCTGTCCCGCCTCGGGGACGATGCGGAGGTGAAGAGTTCGGTGTATCTGCTGGCGCTCCTACTGCGTGATCTCGCTGACGGTTGGATCGGCATCGGGCACGGTTCCACCCGGGGCTACGGCGAAGTGGTTGCTAATCCTGAGGACATCCAGTTCACCTTCCCCTCAGGATCGGAGGCTTCCACAGGACTGCAGGAGTTCACGCTGGAATCCTTCTTCGCCAGTGACGCCCTGAACCGACCATTCAAAGACGCTTGGCGCACCGAGATCGCCAGGCTTACCCCACCCCAGGCTGACTTCGGAGGTGACCGATGACCACGCTGGCAGAGGCTCTGGCCACCCTGGACGACGTATTCCAGATCGGGTTCGTGCAGTCCCCGCGCCGGGATGTGTTCGTCCAGCGCGACGGTGCGATCCTGACCACCCACGGCGAACCAGTCGATCTGGGGTTCATCTATAACCTGCGCCTGTGGCAGCCCGAGGCCGAGTTCCATTGGTGGTGGAACCAGGAGGAACGAGACGGACACACCTGGACCACCAGGGACGATCAATTCGAGGGGCACCTCGACGGTCAGCGACTCATCCGTGGGGCGGTGAGAGAGTGCGACGACGGGCAGGGATGGAGTCTGGTGTCGGACGGGCACTCCCGACCACTCTGGGTCCCCCTGCCAGCACCGCTGGGTAGCCGCATCGCCGTCGGCGTCCGCGAGTACCTCGCCAGCGACCACCACGGCAACGTCGGCGTGGTCGCAGAGCGGCTTACCCAACTGAGGAGGTTGTGATAGTGGACTTCACCGATGCCGAATATCGGATCTCCCCGCAGTGGGATCTGATGCCCCTCGGCCAGGCGCTGCCCCGGCTGTCCTTACCTAGGAAACTACGCAAAGGCTTGAAGCCCGGCGCGCAGGTGCTAGTGACCCGCAGGGAGGGCCGTGTCACGGAGGTCAAAAGGGCCCCCCACCGCAGGCCCGAGCCGACAAGAGACAAACCACCCTCACCGACTGCGCAGGATGCCTCGACCGGCTCCCCTCAGGCGCCCCGGGCCCGATCAGCACAACAACGCCGTACCCGACAGCAGCCGACGGGCTATTTCGCGAATCCCTACAACTTCGTCCCCTTCAGCACCGCGATGCGCATCGGGGACCTCGCCGAAGCGGGTCCGTCCGGCCCGCCGCCCTGTGACCGGGCCCACCCGGAGCGCTACTCGGCGAAACTCGCGGTCCAGTTCACCACGGTCACCCCGCTGCTCACACTGCAACTGGCAGACAAACCGACCAGGAAGTCCGCGGTGTACACCGTGCGACGCGACAACGAAGGCAACCCGCTCGTCAACGGCGCCTCGATCAAGGGGATGATCCGGTCGCTGTACGAGCAGGTCACCGGGTCGCGTCTGGGCATCTTCACCCACGATGACCCCCTCAGTGTTCGGTCGATCGCAACCGATGCCGCGAGCCTGACCATGATCAAGGTCCAGGAGCACGACCGGGAAGCTGCGCGGCTCACTTACACCACACAACCGGTTGTGCCGCCCACGATCGCCAAAACCGGCTCCATGGCTCCACTACCGGGGATCTCCATCCCACGATCGGATGTGTTGAGCAATGGCCTGGAAGATGCCGAAACGGTGTTCGTCTGGCTGCAGCTGCAGGAACACGACGAACCGCGGCACACCATCACTCGGCACAATAGAACACGGACGGTCGGGCCCGTGCACTTTTTCGCGTGGGAACCGGTGGCGGCCCCCAGTAGGGCGGCAACACGCTGCCCTAGCAATCTGCCGCGTCCTCGAAGCAAGTACAAGAGCGCCGTCGCCGGTGAACCCCTGGTGTTGGTCGAAGGGACGCTACACATCACCGGGCGCACCATCAAGGGGAAGCGGCACGAACGGCTGTTCGTGGATCGCATCGTCGGCCGTGGCCCAGAGTGCAAGCATGACCCGGCCCGGGACGACGTGAGCGCTCCGCCGATCACACTGCCTGCCCACGAGTACCGCACCGTGATCTCGGCGTGGCGCGGCAAGTTGGATGGTTTCGCCACCGAGGTCCCCGCCTCAAACAGGTCCGGCGACAACGACAATGATCCCGTCACTGTCCCGATCTACGTTACGAAGAAGCGAAAGTGGAGCCGACTCGATCGCGGCCGGACCCTCTATTGTCGCGACCTGAACGGAACCACTCACTTATACCCCGCGCTCATCACGCGTGAGTCCTTCCGGGATTCGCCAGCCCGTCTCCTCGCCCCCGGGCTGGCACCGTCCGTTTCCCTGTCTGAGTTGACGGCCGCCGAGAGGGTCTTCGGCTGGTCGGGCGATACTGACGACAACTCCAGCCGAGCTATCAGGGGCCGTCTCCGCGTCGGAGGCGTAAGGTGCCTCCAGGAACCAGGCCGCAGGGAGCCGACCGACACATCCTGGCAGTTGGCGCCGCTGAACTCTCCCAAGCCCTCGAATGCCCGCTTCTATACCCGGGACATGGACGGCAACCCCTTGCATGGCATGCCGAAGAGCCAGGGCTACAACGGCAACGAGCACACACTGGCGGGCCACAAAGTTTACCCCCACCAGGTGCGTCCGGACTACTACTGGTGCCTCCCTGCTAACGGCTGGCCCAGCGCGCAGCCTCAACCGCAGGTCAATGGGCGTTACCTGAACTTCCTTTCTGCCAAGGGCACTTCTCCAGATGTTGCGATGGCGATCCGGGACTGGGTCGCTCCAGGGGCTGTGTTCACCACCACGATCTACGTCGAGGACGTCAATCTGCAGGAGTTGTCAGCGTTGCTGTGGGTTCTCACGACGGGCGCAAGGGAAGCTCCCTGGCACCTCAAACTGGGACAAGGTAAACCGCTCGGGTTCGGATCGATTCACCTGGTGGTGGACTGGATGTCGAGCGTCATCCGTTCGACTGAACAGACGAAAACCCGCTACGCCGCCTCCGCCCGCTCACCTAGATCCAACCCCGACGGAGATCCCAGCGCGGTCTGGGAGAGCAGGATCCGGGAGTTCGATGAGAACTTGAGACACACTGCCCCGGCCAGATACCTGAGCATAAAAGCAGCGGCCGAGGGCAGCAACCTGCCCATCTACTACCCGCGCGTCGGACAGGGCGAGCAGAGCGAGCTCGCACCTCAAGTCGAGACCTACCAGTGGTTCATGGATAACGAGCGCCACAGTAGACACGCGCTGCCACTTCTGACGCAGAACCAGCGGGAGCAACTCCCCACGAACCCGAACGCCCCGTTGGGCCGATGAAGTCGAGGATTCCCGCGTCGTTTAACGTCAAGCCTGGGCGCGTGAGGTTGTAGCGATTCGACGTTGATTACAACCGCTGTCCGAAGATTGGGGAGCGGGTCGATCATTGACCCGAACGCGCTTGAGCGCGACTGGTTCGCGTACTGGAGCACGACTGCCACCCAGTTAGGGGCAGCGGCATCTTCGCCGCCGACTTCCATTAGTTTCGCGTCCAGCTTGAAGGTGTGGTCTTCCTCCTTCGTGAGCCCAACCGATGCTGAAATGACCACCTCCAGTTTGGGTGGCGTTCTTCACCCCGCAGGAATTGATGGCCTCCACCATCAACGGCAACGTTCGTTGCAGAGAGCGATATCCGATCTCTTCGGGAACGCCTATGAATCTGTCGAATCTCACGCGAATCATCAGGTCGTGCATCGACCAGCTCGCGAACTCGTCAGCGCAGTTCTGACCTTCCAGGTGAGAGGGCAGAGTGTTTCTGATCACGCACACCCCCACATTCTGCTCGTCGTCAAGGTTGCGCAATTTGTCGGATGCGTCACTATCGATTTGGTCGTAGGGCTCATCTTCGATGGTATTGACGATGTGCAGGAGAAACCTGTTGTCGTCATCGGGGTCCGTCGCGTGCAGCCTCGACGATTCGTGTGCCCGAACGAAGTCACTCTTCTTGATCCCATCAGCTACCAACAGGACGAAAGACGACAGTCCGTGATCGAATTCGCTGGTCAGGTGGCTTCCGTTCGCTGGCTACGGGAGGTGGAAGAGCGGTGATGCGAGCTCACTCTACCGAAACGCACGTTCGGGGATACGGCGCAGACACAGCCACTGCATCCAGCCCGTTCCTTTTGGATGCCTGCTGCGGCATGGGCTCCTTTCGCGGTCAAAGCGGGGGCGTCGGTCGGTTCGAACCAGTCTGGACGACACATCAAGTACCGAAGAGATCTGAACCTGTGAATCCCACCGGGGGTGTGCGCGCACCCGCGAATTCGCCGTCGGGTGTGCAGGATCCTGACAAGCCACAACACTCGATTTTCACAGGAAACCATGCCCGTCGGCATCGCCGACCGAGCCGGGTGTGTAAAGTGATCCCAACAGGGCTAGTCAACCCCCACTCCACCGGGGAAGGGTTGACGACGACCCTTCGCGATAAAGCGAATAGAAACTTCCATTGAGGTCGTGCGCTACGAATCCATTCCCGTTGACGACGACCCTTCGCGATAAAGCGAATAGAAACCTGTATCCGGCTGGCATGATACCCCCTCGTCTGCGTTGACGACGACCCTTCGCGATAAAGCGAATAGAAACGAGTCCCGTACACTCGATGCGACCACGCTGCGAGAAGTTGACGACGACCCTTCGCGATAAA
This sequence comes from Propionibacterium sp., assembly GCA_022837595.1. Taxonomy (GTDB): domain Bacteria; phylum Actinomycetota; class Actinomycetes; order Propionibacteriales; family Propionibacteriaceae; genus Brooklawnia. Next base: position 13,615 of record JALHFX010000016.1, on the reverse strand, counting down.
GCGAATAGAAACTCAACACCGGTAACCTTGACGAACAGATTCACGAGTTGACGACGACCCTTCGCGATAAAGCGAATAGAAACTCATCCCCATCGCAGTAGCCATAGACGTCGTTGTTGTCGTTGACGACGACCCTTCGCGATAAAGCGAATAGAAACTTTCCCGGCCACGATGACCCGCATGCCTTTGGTCAGTTGACGACGACCCTTCGCGATAAAGCGAATAGAAACAGTCACCACACCCCAATAGCTTTCGAACTTGCTCGTTGACGACGACCCTTCGCGATAAAGCGAATAGAAACTACGGCCATCCAACCAGCGTATATAGACGCGAGTTGACGACGACCCTTCGCGATAAAGCGAATAGAAACGCGTTAGGATAAATACCCAACAAGTTATTATCGTGTTGACGACGACCCTTCGCGATAAAGCGAATAGAAACAAAATCCTCAAGATCAATTTTCATGTATCTTGTCCTTTCGGTTGCGCGATAAAGCGAATAGAAACCTTAGAGAAGGTGGTGAGGCGCAGTCGCTCACACGTTGACAACGACCCTTCACGATAAAGCGAATAGAAACGAGTATGTTTCACCTTGAAAATCTGCAAGATCCGTTGACAACGACCCTTCGCGATAAAGCGAATAGCAACCCGTCACGGTCTCGGACTCCGCCCTTTTCACACGGCTGAGGGTTGACAACGACCGTTCGCGATAAAGCGAAATAGGGCACCGCTATCGCTGGCAAAGGAGAACGAGAGCGTGGGCAGACTTGCTGAATTGGCGTTCACCGCCGAGGCGCTCAAAGCTGCGTGGCTCGTGGTGCTCGCCAATGATGGCGAGGATGGAACGTTGGGGCCCGGCACCAGATGGTTCTCCGAAGATGTCGATGCGCAGATCGCGAAACTCGCTGCTGAGCTTGCTGCGAACGATTACTCCCCCAGTTCGCTCACCAGAGTCTCCATCATGTCTGGCAGTAAGGAGCGCATCCTACATATACCCAGCATCCGCGATCGGATCGTCGCCAGAGCGATTCTCGCTGCGGTCACACCTCTCGTTGACCCTCACCTAGGCCCTGCCGCGTACGCGTACCGCCCGGGTCTGGGTGTTGCAGACGCCGTCCAGGCCGTCGTCGCATTACGTGCAGAGGGGCTGGGCACGGTGGTGCGAACAGATGTCCGCGACTGCTTCGCAACGTTGCCGAAGGAAACAGCACTTCGGCGCTTCGGTATCGTCGTCGACGATGACCAAGTTCACGAGATCGTAGCGGCGTTCTTAAATCGTCCATTTCGCACACCTTCGGGCGGAATGCGGGTGCTGGCGGGAGTCGCACAAGGCTGTCCTCTATCACCGCTGCTAGCCAACCTCGTGCTTGTTGATTTGGATCGTGCGCTTCTCCGGCAAGGATTCCCAGCGGTCCGCTACGCAGATGACCTATTAATCGCAGTTCACACGACTACTGAGGCGCATGAAGCGGCCCGGATCGCGTCTGTCACGTTGGAAGGCCTCGGCATGGAACTCAATCCCGACAAGACACGAGTCACGACCTTTGAAGAGGGGTTCACCTTCTTAGGCGAAGACTTCGGCCCGCGTTACCCACCGCTCATTGATGACCATCGGATTCACGAACAACCCCGACATGTCCTCTACGTCGGCGCGCAAGGAGGCCGCATCAGATCCAGCGCCGGACGCGTCATCGTGGAATCCAAGGACGACGCTGTGCTGCTCAACGTGCCGTCATCTCAGGTGGCCCGGATTGTTTGCTTCGGGTCTGTGGGCTTGAGTGCAGGCGCACGATCGTGGGTGCTATCCAACGACGTGGACGTCATCTTCGCCTCCCGCAAGGGTAACTATCTCGGCACCTTGCTCAGCCACGGGCAGCGCTACCGTCCAGCGCGCATTCGAGCGCAACTGGCTGCCAGCGATGGGCCGCAGGCCACCTTGCTTGGCAAAGCGATCGTCCTCGCGAAGATCACCAAACAGCAGGTGTTGTTGGAGCGGCTCAATCGGCGTCCTGATCACGAGCGGGTCGCTGACGCAGTCGGTCAGCTCGAGTCGCTGATTCATATGGTGCCCGACGCACATTCGCCGATGGAGCTGATGGGATTGGAGGGCGCTGCTGCCAAGTTCTATTTCCCCTGCCTGGGACAACTCATGCCCGAGTTGATGCAATTCTCGGAGCGCTCTCGACAACCACCTCAAGACGTGCCGAATGCCGCATTGTCGTACCTGTATACGATCCTGCTCGGCGAGTGCGTGACCGCACTTCATGCCGCCGGTCTGGACCCGGCGTTCGGCTTGCTCCACACCGACCAGAAGAACCGACCCAACCTGGCGCTTGATCTCATGGAGGAGTTCCGCCCTTGGCTGGTCGATCAAGTGGTCGCCGAGGCGGTCATTCAGCGACGTCTTCGCCCAGAACATGGCCGCAGGGAGGGCACAGACGGAGTGCTGCTGACGAAACAGGGCAAGGAGGTCGTCGTGGACGCCTATGAGCGCCGATTGCTGGGCGAGGTACGTGGAGCGATCCCCGACTTCACTGGCACCCGCCGCAGGCACATCTACCGCCAAGCGCAACGCCTTCAGGCTGCTATTTCTTCACCCAGCATCATCTGGACAGGCCTGTCATGGCGCCCATGAAGATCTTGATGAGGAGTGATCATGGCGACTTTGACGCTGATCGCCGCCTATGACGTGCGAGATGACGATCGCCGCGCGCGTCTGGCAGCAACGTTGCAGTCTGTGGGCGACAGGGTTCAGAAGTCGGTCTTCGTGCTGATGATCGACAGTAAGTCTTTCTCGGAGTTGCAGCTTCGTGCCAGCCAGATCATCAACCCCGACACAGATTCGCTTCTCTTCTTTCGTCAGTGCGTGACCTGTTGGGATTCGCACGTACCACTCGGTCAGGGGCATGTCCCTGACGAGGTGACCCATTGGGCTCTGTTTTGAGTGCAAGACGACGACACGGAGTGGACCATGCCGCTTCCGCACCACGTGTTTGGCTAGCATTTTCAGTACTGATCGGGGGTAAGAATGGCGTTGACACTGCTGTCAAGCAACGACGGACAATGGACGGGGTATCTGCTGGAGCCGATACCCGAAGCACAGGCCGTCATCTGGGATGCAGAGGTCGCGCAGTACAGCGCCGACGAATCACGTCCCATCAAAAATCTGGAACTGCTGACCGACGTCCTGGACGAGTTCGATCCGAGCGAGCAGATCGAACTGGTCGTCGCTGGCGAGCTTGACGACCAACTACTACTGGTTAATTCGATCGAAGCGCGCGACCTGGTACGTCCATTCATCTTCATTACGCCGGATGCCGTGCGTCTCCAGAACAAACCCCAGGGAAGAACAACCAAGCGTGAAATCAGCAAGGCGCAGGGTGGATCCGGCGTAGGTGCGCAGGGGCTGCACGCGCAGCAGAACCCCTCGTTCCTTCGGCTCAGTTCCTTCGACGGACAGGCGATCCTAGTCTGGCTTCATCCCGGTGGTTTCGCTGGCTGGCAAAGCTCTGAACTCATCAGGCAGAAGAACGCTCTGCATGGGTCTGGGACCGCATTCATCAATCCATACACCTTCGTTCCCCTGCCCGACCACGTTGACCGCGCCGCCCCAAATTCGCACCACGGCGACCCGCGCCTGCTGATCGGATGGGTCGACCTCACTTATGAGCTGCTTACCGACCTGGTGTTGCCGTGCGACTGGCAACCCGACGAATCACAGCCACAGCCAATCACCCTGCCTGGTTCTGGCATCCGGGGTGCTGTCCGCGCCCTCCACGAGGTCATCGCGGGCGGCTGCATGCGAGTGGTCAATCTCGACTACCTCCCGGTACACCGCGAGACGACAGCGGACGCCAATCCGCGCCGCCAAGTGCTCGCCACAGTCACCAAAGTTGACGACAACCACCAGCTGACCGAGATCCAGCTGACCGACGAGCCGATATGGGTGCCGTTCACCTCGCTCACGTGCCCTGTTGAACTGCGTTCTGGCCTGCGGTTCGATCTCGCCACGCCCCCACTTGCACAACGAAAGTCGACGCCTGGTGGCCGGCTAGAGAGCACCGCGCCACTAACGATCAATCCCAACCCGAACGGCGCATGGCTGCTGCACCTTGCCGACATCGGGGCCCGGGCAGATGACCCCTACTGGCTGCCCATCGCAAGGCTGACGAACACCACAGTTGCCATTACCCCCGACATCCGTCAGGAGTTCACCGACGCGTGCTTGCGCGCCAAAGGCGTGAATGGCACCCTGGCCCCCACCGCACCATCTTGGGGCACTGCGCGGTGGCCGAGCGAATTGGTCCACAGCCAACACGACGGCCGCATCGGTCTGCGGCGAAAGGTCGACGGACGCCTGAGCGAAGGCGACTCCGCGTGGTGGGTGGTCGGCGAGCAGCGACTGAAGATGGCCCTGATGTGGCGCAAACACGGCACCGGCAACGTCGGGCAACGCATCGGCGCAGTCGAGCAACACCCGGACACATCAGTCAGGCCATGCGCTGATCCGGAGTCGTTGTGCCCCACCTGTGCAGTTTTCGGCGCGGCAGGGCCCGGCAGCAACGATGACAAGGAAGGGCAAGGCGACGGCTCGCATCTCGCCTACGGCGGGCACGTCCGCTTTCTACCCGCGGTCAGCACCAAGCCTGTGCAAGCGAACTGCGCACTCCTCGCACCGTTGCGGGAGCCCCGCACAAGCTCCGGCGGCTTCTACCTGGAAACGACCGCGTCGGCTCGCGAGTTGCGTGGCGAACGAGGCTTGCTCAAGTCGGTCTGGGGCTCCGCCCTCGACAGACCCAAGCTGCGCCGGGTGGCTGGCCGCAAGTTTTACTGGCACGGTCAGCAGCCGGGGCAACCTAACACCGGTGCGGCCACCCCCCGCCAGTTTCAGCGAAATGCTGACATCGATGACCCGCCTCGCTGGCTCGTGCCGGCAGGCACCCAATTTGCCCAGCGGGTCACCTTCGACGGTCTCGACCACCGGCAACTGAGCACGTTGCTGTGTGCGTTGGATCCACAGGAATTGGCGGACGCACCGTCAGCCCCCAAATCTAAGGGCAGACTCGCCTTACACTTCGGCGGTGGCAAGCCTCTCGGTTTTGGAAGCGTCATTTGCGTATCCAAGACGGTGAACGCGCAACCTGCCGCAGACCGATACTCGGGTGATAACGAGGCGTCCGAAGCGTCAACGATCTGCAATGCGGAACTGGCTGGCATTACCGCCGACGCCCCCTGGTTCACCGCCTTGCTGCACGCACTCGACACCGAATTCGTGGACGCAGACCGCATCCACTACCCGTTCGACCCTGAGAAGGCCTCCTTTCAGCAGGGCATGACCAACGACGCCTTCCTGGAATCATTCGCCTTCTTCGCCCTCTACAACGGCGGCCATGTCCGTACTAAGGACAAGCGACATTTCTTCTACCCGATGGTGTCGCTGCCGCGAGCTGCCGACGAGATCCAATACATCGACCCGAAACCCGAGGAGTCACGATGACTGCGTTCGTGGATGTCGGGTTCAAGCAAGTGCAGGAGTACTTGGGCCGGTCGCGCAGTCTGTGGGGACGACGTGGTGCCTCGGACCTCTTGCTGCACGCCAGCGACGCCGCTGGCCAGTTCCACCAACGAGCCAGCGAGCTCGGCATTGCAGATATCAAAACGATACTGGCGCAATACGAGCCCGACGTGACCGTCAACCATGAAGCCCTTGACGTCGACGGCGTTATCTCGTTGACCTCGCCCCACAACGACAAAGCTTGGGAAGCCGGCATTGCGCTCGCCCAGGCGATCCGCACCCAACTGCCGGCCTGTACGGTGCAAGTGAGCCTCTACGACCAGCCCAGTTACGCGGCCTCGCTCGCATCCGAGGTGGCGGAAAATCCCAAGCTCCGCCAGACCTTCTGGCCACGTCCGTACGAGTTCCCGATGCAGAAGCTTTGCGACGAATGCGGACAATCCGGGGCCAGCAGCTATCTGGCCGCGAAGGAGTCGTGGGTGTGCCCTGACTGCCAGCAGCGTCGGCCACGTAAGCTGCGTGGACAGTTGTACCGGAGCCTCAAGAAGAATCGGGATGCTAGCAGCACCGGCACCTCAGGGTTCCTGGCCGAGCAGCGCTTGTGGAAAGCGATCGACGCCCAGACAGCGGCCGGACGTGAACTGGCAGTTGCTGAGGACTTCGCTGCGATCGCGAAGATGCGGGCGCTGTCCGACGATGCGATCCAGTACCGCTCGACCGACAACAATCACCTGGCGACGATCTTCGCCGACGGCAACGGGCTGGGCGGGTTGTTCGCCGAGGCACGAACGCGTGCAGCCGACGACGGCACCGAGCAGTCTCTCGAATACCTGCGCACGCTGTCGAAAGGCATCAAGGAAGCCACCGGAGAAGCCCTGTTGAAGGCCACTCTCGAGATCCTGCGCCCCGACGACACGCAGCTGCCGGTCGTCCCGCACATCCAGGGCGGCGACGACATCCTTGTCACCGTTCCGGCGTTGCGGGCCTGGCGGTTTCTGCGAGTCTTTCTGGAAGCGAGCCAGCAGGGTTACGCGGCATTCGGACAGCGCGATCGTCCTCCGACGATGTCCGCCGGCATCGTCATCTGCCATGACGCGTTTCCGATCGGCGATCAAGTCGAGCTGACCGAGGAACTGCTGCGCCAAGCAAAACGACATGTCCTGGGCAACGGAATGTCGTTTGCGTGGACGGACGTGACCTGGGACGGGCCGAGACCTGTTGCCGGACGCCCGGCCTGGGATTTGACCAAGCTGAATGACCGCGCGGAGACGCTCAACGCCGTTGTCGAACTACCAGGATCGACCCGCAGTTCACTACGGACGATGCTGTCCGACCCCGATCCGGCCGCTAGACAGGCACGCCTGGTGCACTTCGTAACGCGAATGCCTGGATCGGCGTCATTCGTGTCAGGCGTGCTACCAGCGGGCTGGAGGCACAACCGACGCCTGAGTGACGAAGCGACCCAGGACCTGCTCGACACTCTCAGCCTCGGACGGTGGTGGTCCAAATGAGCAGTCTCACGCTCGCAATCACATTCAATAGTCCCTTCCGGATCGGTTCTGGTCACGCTGGCAGCATGCTCGACGACGTCTTAGACCGCAACCGCTTGCTGCCGGGGACATCGCTCAAGGGAGTGATGCGCGAGGCCGCCCGAGCGATGTTCCCGATGCTCGACGAAAAGACCGATCACGCGCTGATCCGCGAGGTCTTCGGTACCACACACAATCCGTCCCCGTGGCATTGGGACGACGCAGAGCTCGGCGTCACTCCGGAGATCCGACCACAGGCACGGATCGCACTCGATGCAAGACGCCGCGTCCAAGCCGGGGCGCTGTTCGTGGTCGAGACCGCTCATGCGCCCGACGCCACCGCCACGATCTGGCAGCAAAGCCCGATCGACCCAAGCCGAGTCGAAACCCATCTGGCATTGCTGAGCATCTCCGCGCGGCTCGTCGAAGGAATCGGTGCCGACCGACGGCGCGGCCTGGGTTGGGTCACGATCATCACTGACCGTAACGAGTGCGGCAAGGACATTGCCATCCTCTTCCCACGGACGGAGGATCAAGCCTCATGACCGCCTGGTTCACTGTGACCGCCCGCGCCCTGCAACCGGTGTCCATTGGCAAGACGAACGCCAAGGCATACCTCACCCGAACAGAACCACTGATCACGGGCGCGACTCTGCGGGGCGCGCTCGCCGCCTGGTGGTTGCGCCGCAAAGACCAAGACGCAACCTTCCGGGAACTGTTCGACGGCGAGGTCAGGTTCGGCCCGCTCATCCGGGACGACTGCCTACTAGAAAACCTCTCGGTCACCGCGTGTAAGTACCATCAAGGCGACCGGCACCCCCGGTACTTCGATCGAGCGTTTCACACCGGTGCCCAACCCGTGTGCGGCGGTCTACCCGAACCCTTGAAGGGGCGCATCATCGCTCGGACGGGCAGCAGCGCCGACCTCACCATGAACACAAGCACGGCCATCAACCCCAGCACCGGCACCGCACTCGACGCCGCTCTGTACAGCCGGGAATCGAATGCCAAGGGTGCCATGTTCACCGGCAGCATCGTGGGGGACGCCTCCTTGGTCGCAGAACTACCGACCACGGAGCGACTCACCTTCGGGGGCCGGGCAGGAGTCCAGGGGGCTGCCGAAGTGACCATCACGGTGCGGCCCTCCCCCACTGTCCCCGACGGGCGTGCAGTGGTGAGGAGTCTGTCGCCGATCATCCTGGTGGACGACGCAGGGCGTCCCAGTCTCGATCTCAAATCCGCTCTCGCAAGGCACGGAGTCTTAGCCGAACGTGTATTTGCCGGCCGAGTCACGACCGAAGGCGCCGGCGGGTGGCATGCCGCATCCGGGCTTCCCAAACCCACCGATTTAGCGGTGGCCCGAGGCTCGGTGGCAGTGTTGACCGGCGATCGTGTAGCGGTGACAAAACTGCTCGACCACGGCGTTGGCATCAGGAGAGCCGAGGGATTCGGTTTCCTTGAGCTGGTGGAATCGGCTTGGGCAGTAGACACTGCTGTCACCCCCAAGCATCAGTCCGCTGCTGGCGGGCTCGATCAGTGGCAAGCAAAGCTGCGAAAGGTGGCGCTCAACGCGGAGCAGACGAGATGGCTGGCCAACCAACTTCGTGAAGTTGGGGAGGGTCAGCATGCCGAGGTCAACGAGCGCCTGAAGCGCCCCGGTGTCCCCGCCACCCTGACCGAGAGCCAACGCCAGGCTGCCGAGAACATATTGGTGAACGGTCCGCAGCAGCACAGGACGGCGCTGGCTCGCGACCTGGAAAGGGGCCTGTGAATGCGCACTTACGTACGAGTGGGAATAGCCCTGTTATCGCCGTTCCGGATCGGTGGCTGGCTGACTCATGACGATGCGGCCAACCGGGCCCGCACCGTTCGCGACCCGGCCAACGAAGACCGGCCATTCGTCCCCAGCACCGGGCTTGCCGGTTCGCTGCGCGCTCACGCGGGCGCCAAAGCTGAAGAGTTGTTCGGGCCGCCCCAGGATGGCGAACTCACGGCCTCCCCTTGGTGGGTTTTGGGAACCCGGCTCTCAGATGACGTCACAATCGTCCAGCGGGGCCAGACGCCGATCAACCAGGGGCGACGGGTCGCAGCTTCACGTGGTTTCCGAACTTCCGACGAGGTGCTTCCTGGGGGTACGGGAAAACCCGACCTGTACCTGTATCTCTCCAGCGACCGCCCGCCCACGACGCTTCTTGACGTGCTGGCGACCTGGCGGCCGAGTGTCGGCGGCGGGATCACGTCGGGATTGGGGGACGCCGAAGTCGTCCAGGTGCACTTCAAGACTTTCGAGACCAGCAGCGCGACAGGGCTGTTGGACCTGGTGCGGAATAACGAGGCCGGGCCTGCCCGAATCGACGCGCTGCTGGCCAATGCTGACACGCTCACCTTGAAGCAGGAGCCACCTTCATTGGTGTTACAGGCCACTTTCTTGGTGGACGACTTACTGGTGGCCGATCGCGATGATCCTATGTGGCGGCAAGCGGCTTGGTTCCATGGTTCCGCGTGGAAGGGTCTTCTGCGGTCACGGGTCACCTACATCGCACGTTGTCTTGACCTGCCTTGTTGCCCTGTGCCAGGTGAGGACGATGGGACGACTGAGAGCTGGACCGGCTGCGGCAAATGCCCGGTCTGCGCAGTTTTTGGGTCGGCGGATTCCGGGCAGGGTTGTTGGTCGTTCTCCTGCTCCGAGCAGGTACACGACCCGAACGCTGTTCAGACGAGACATCGCACTGCTATCGATCGGTTCACGGGAGGCTACCGGGCCGGAGCACTATTCGAAGAACAGACACTGCCATCGCACGAGTTGACGCTCACAGTGCACTGGGCACGCAAGCCCGACGAGCATGACCCCGACATCAGCTGGGTGCCGCGCGCACTGGTTCGGGCATTGGGCGACTTGGACGACGGCATCATCGGCCTCGGCGGCCGCACCGGTTCTGGGCTGGGGCGGATACGGGTCGACGATCTGGAACTGGGCCTTCGCGCCGAGAACGATTCGAGCGCGGCACCCACCGGTATCATCGCGGGGCTTGCTGCCGGGCCGGCAGACACCGCCATGATCAAAACGTTGCCAGTGAAGGAGCCAGCAGATGTCTGACACCCGGACGCTGATCGGCTGGGGAGCCCGCGACTGGACGGAAGTCGTGGCCACCTGCCAGGGCATGACCGCAGCCTGGAGCGACTACGAAGGATTCCACATCGGATCGCTCCCGACTGTTCAACCACCGACCAGCCATGTCTGGGCATGGTCACCGGATGGCTCGCGGCTGATGCGCGTACGCAGTGATGGCAAACAAGTGATCGTGGGCTGGCTGGTACAGCCTGATCTGTCCGGACATGGAGCCGATGAAAAGCTGACCGCGTTGGCGCAATTGACCGAGCAGGTGGCAGTCACCGAACGTGATGCCCAACCGTGGTCACGCGAAGATAAGCGCGTGACGATGCGAGGCGACGCACGGCGCGACCTGATCTGGTCGGAGGTGGACGTCGAAACCGCCGACCCTGTGACCTTCATGTGGGCGAAAGAGCCCGCCGGGCCGACGGCTCAAGAGACCGGAGCTGACCTCGCCAAGTAACGGAACCCGATGATCGTGCCCTCATCGTCGCGTACGAGTCCGGCGGGGAAGGCGAGGTCGACACGCTCGGGGAGGGCGTTTACAACCAGTTGGGAGACTACGTAGACGGTGCCCGGTTGCGGATCCGGGAGACCGGTGACCTGGCCGTAGCGCATCAGGGTAACCGGAAGATCGCCATCGTCAAATGTCCCGGCGGGTATGTATTCCTCCTGGCATCGGGCGTTACCCAGTTGGGGTAAGACGATGGTTTCGGCGCTATCAGGCCGGTAGGTGAGTGTGGCATGCGGGGTGTAGTTGGCCAGCATAGTGGCGCGTTCTTCCTTCGTTTGTGCGCGATCGTGCGTGGATGTCGGCGTCGGCGCGGTGTTCTTCGACTGGGGCCCACCCCCACACCTCGGGCAGCGGTTCTCAATCAGCCTCAGCAAGGCGGCGGTGTCATCATCGCTGCCCGGCAACTGCGCTAGCGCCTCCGCTGTCACAGCGGCACCGTGAGCGTTGACTTCTGGATACGGGAAATAGAAGTCGGCCCTGTTCGACGCCACGGCGACAGCTCGTGACACGATATAGCCTCGGCCGGGTACGGCAATCGGCTGATGCACCACCGGCGACGGGGTGACCTGGAAAACCGGAATCGGACCAGTGTTGTGGCAAATCTCGTCTTTTTCTTCGGTCATGTCAGGGGCTTCCGGCTCGACCGAACGATCCGCAGCAGCCAACTCGCAGATCGGTAACCCCTCGTGGTACAGCTGCACAGCGTGTGAGGTGAGGTTGACTACCTCGGTGACCGGCGTTCGCTCCCACGACCAACGACGCTGCGGAAAGACCTCAGTAATCGGTCCATCAGGTTCTCCCGACTGTACTCTGATGACCGGGTAGTAGCGCTTGATGCCGGTCGTCCAGTCGCGGCCCCACTCGTAAAGGACGCAGTTCACCGTGTTCATGCGACGCCCGCAGAGGGCAGTCAGCGAGGTTGGCAGGTTGCTCGCGATATGCAGTTCGGCGTCATGTTCGTTAGCCAATTTGCGCAGAAGGTAAGTAATATCTCGGGCCAGCGCGTAACCCTCTTCGGATGGGATGTCCTGCATGCGCTCGTCGTGCGCGGGTGGTTGTATCGGTTTGACGTTGATCACAACCGCTGCCCTCAAGTTGGGTAGCGAGTCGGTCATTGACTCGAACGCGCTCAAGCGGGCTCGGTTCGCGTACTGGAGCAGGACTGCCACCCGGTTAGGGCCCGCGGCATCTTCCCCGCCGACAGCCGTGGATTCCACCTCCACGTCGAAGGTGCGGTCTTTCGCCTTCGTGATCCCACTATCCGACCAGAGGTTGTTAGACACATCCACGGACGTGAACGTGTCGAACCCCGTGCGAGTGGTCGGCAACGCGGCACCCAGAGCCCAACCGATGCTGAAATGACCACCCCCGGTTTGGGTGATCTTCTTCACCCCGCAGGAATAGATGGCGTCGACCATCAACGGCAACGTCTGTTGCAGACAGCGATATCCGATCTCTTCGGGAACACCCGTGAATCTGTCGAGTCTCAAGCGAATCATCAGGTCGTGCTCGGCACCGACGACCGTAGGCCCGGAGAATCGGCTGTATGAATCGGGGAAGGGACGGGTTTGCGTCTGGATATTGATTTCGTTGTCGGCCAGAGTCTGATGGCGAGCCCGCAAGCGTGCGCCCAACAGGTCGCGAACCAGCTGACGCAGTTCTGATCTGCCAGGTAAGAGGGCATAGTGTTTCAGCTTGCGCAGCTTCGGGTCGTCGCTAACCTTGAGCAGTTCGTCGGGTGCGTCAATATTGATTCGGTCGTAAGACTCACCTTGGATGGTATTGACGACGTGCAGGCGAAACGTGTTGTCCTTATCGGCGTCCATCGCGCGCAGCCTCGGCAATTCGTGTTCCCGAACGAAGTCACTATCCTTGATCTCGGCAGTCACCAGCAGGATCGCAGACGACAGGCCGCCATCGAATGCGTCAGACACACGCTGCGCGGTCTCTCCGGGAGGCAGATCGACGAGGTCTCGCCAAGGCACCAACCCTGCCGCCCTGAGATAGGTGTCAAGCAGTTCTGCCACCTTCTGACCGTCACTGCGACGATAGGAGATGAAAATCGGCCCCTTCGGATCGAATGCGTCGGCCATGTGGCTTCCCTTCGCGGGTTACGGGAGGTGGACGAGGGATGATGCGGCTTCACTCTATCGAAACGTATGCTCGGGAATATGGCGCCACCACAGCAACCGCATCCGGCCTCTTCAGGTTGGCTGCCTGCTGCGGTATGGGCTCCTTTCGCGGTCAAGGCGTCGACGTCGTTCGGATCGAACCACGCTGGACGACACATCAAGTACCGAAGAGGTCTGAACCTGTGAACCCAACCGGGGGTGTGCGCGAACCCGCCAACTTGCAGTCGGATGTGCAGCCTTCTGACAAGGCAGAACACTTGTATTTCACAGGAAACCATGCCCGCTGGCCCTGCCCGCGGAGTCGGGTGTGTAAAGTGATCCCAACAGGGCTAGTCAGACCCCACTGCGCAGGGCAAGGGGTTGACAACGACCCTTCGCGATAAAGCGAATAGAAACGTGTTGCATGAATGCAACTGCCGAGACGACGATCGTTGACAACGACCCTTCGCGATAAAGCGAATAGAAACCCGTCTTCGTGCATGAGCCCGACGATCTTAGCCGTGAAGTTGACAACGACCCTTCGCGATAAAGCGAATAGAAACACGTTGGGTCGAGGAGAACTTCCCTCGAGTTGACAACGACCCTTCGCGATAAAGCGAATAGAAACAACAGGCCGAACGTGTACGACGAATCGTCTGCGGCTCTCGTTGACAACGACCCTTCGCGATAAAGCGAATAGAAACCAAACACGGACTTAATGTCTACGCCGTAATGACAGGGTGCCGTCAAAGTCGTGTGTAGAGGTGTCTGACTAGCTTGTTTGGTGTGTTCGCGGCGTGGTGAACACGAGGGACGCGGCCCTGGTAGCGATGAT
>JALHFX010000238.1 GCA_022837595.1 Propionibacterium sp. | reverse complement strand
TATATACATAATTAACGTTATTAGGAGACACACAATGATAATAATTGATTGGATCCAAAGAAAAAACACCAAAAACGCATACATAGAATTTGAAAAAGTGGTAAGGTGTGGAGAACCTTGCTATGAAGTATTGACCTTTAAAAACTTCCCAAAAATAGATGATTGCACAAAAGAATATTTACAATCGAATACGCATGTATTTGAAAGATATTATAAATTAGTGAACTTTGATCAAGTTCCAGTATTGACAATATATATACATATAGAAGACTTTGAATTTTGTAAGGAAATAGGAAAAGGCACGGTAATAACCAAACAAGAATACGAACTATTAGAAAAGTGGATACCAATAGCCCTCACAAAATTTGAAAACGTATCGCAAATCAAAAAAACACACCACGGAAAATTCACGAAATATTTTGAACCATACGTTAGTATGGTATCAGAATTTGAGGAGTGGTTCTAGCATTAATATTTTTCGAAAAAATTATACTATATCATTCAATTGTTTTGCGACTTTTCGAATGGCTTCCACGTTCTCAACCCATTCATCAAAGCATTCGTTAGAATGCGATATATTTGTTTGAAAATATGTCATATTATTATCACCTAAACATCATAAAATTTGCATTCATTTATGAGATTAAAATAAAAATTAATAACCACAAGACCTATAAACAACAATGGTAAAAATAATATAATTCCTAGTATCATATTCGTGCAAAATACATAAATTTCTATACAAACAAATGAAAACCCAAATATTGCCAATAATATTAGTGCAAATATTTCTACGAAGTCTTTTGTAGCTGATTTTACACTACATATGAATACTTCCCATAAATTTTTCATGTATATCTCCTATAAGTTCCACTCGTTCATAAGATCAAACCAAGTACATACAATAACACAACCAATAAAAGCTAGTGGTAAAACCAATACCAGACCAAGCAATACACTTATAGTAGTTAATACATAAGCTTCTATAAATGCTAACAAAACTCCAAATGCTGTTATTAATAGTATTGCAAGTATTGTCTTAGACTTATTTGCAACAAATTTTGTGTTATTTATTAATAGTTCAAAAATATTTTTCATAAATACTCACCATTCACTACTTTATTTATATACTAACTCGGTGCGGAGTGTTTGTGCTTCCTTTTCTCCCATCTTATAATCATCAACTAACTCGTCTAAATATCCTACACAAAATTGTGGATATTTATAAACATTTTTGCTTGTATCAATTTTTATATTGATTTGTACAATTTCTATTAATTCTTTTGTGGCACCGTCAAAATCAATTTCATC
>JALHFX010000237.1 GCA_022837595.1 Propionibacterium sp. | reverse complement strand
GAGCCTGCCCAGCTGGATCAGCTGCTTCACCCGGCGATTGATCCGTCGAATACCGCTAAGCCCATCACCAAGGGTCTGCCCGCTTCGCCGGGTGCAGCCGTGGGTGGCTTGGTCTTCGACGCTGATACCGCAGCCGAGCTCGGCGAGAAGGGTGAGCCAGTCGTTCTGGTCCGCTTTGAGACCACCCCGGACGATATCCACGGCGTTCTCGTGGCACAGGGTGTGCTGACTGCCCACGGTGGTATGACCAGCCACGCGGCCGTTGTGGCGCGCGGCTTCGGTAAGCCGTGTGTCGCGGGTGCGACCACCATCAAGATCGACCTCGAAGCGAAACAACTTACCGTCGGCGATCAGGTCTTCAACGAGGGTGACGTCATCACGTTGAACGGCTCGACCGGTGAGGTCTTCGGTGAAGCGCTGAAGCTGATTCCGCCGCGCATCAATGAGGACTTCCAGCGTGTGGTCGCTTGGGCCGACAAGGTGCGGACGATGGGTGTGCGCGCCAACGCCGACACCTTCGAGGATGCCTCGAAGGCGCGCGAGCTCGGTGCCGAAGGCATCGGCCTGTGCCGCACGGAGCATATGTTCATGGCAGCAGATCGGCTACCCGCCGTCCGCGAGATGATCCTGGCCGAGAACGCCGAACAGCGCGCTGAGGCATTGGCGAAGATTTTGCCGATGCAGCAGGCCGACTTCGAGGGCATCTTCACTGCGATGAAGGGCTTGCCGGTTACGGTGCGTCTGCTCGACCCGCCGCTGCACGAGTTCCTGCCGAATTACCTCGACCAGGCACTCAAGGTTCAGGAACTCGAGCTTACCGGTGGCGATCCCGAGACCCTGGCCGCGGAACGTACCATCCTGGCTCAGGTGAAGAAGCTGCACGAGCAGAACCCGATGCTCGGCACCCGTGGCTGTCGTCTGGCCATGCTCTACCCGGAGATCCCGGAGATGCAGACGCGTGCGATCATCCGCGCAGCTTTGGCCGTGCTGGAGCGCGAGGGTGAGACCGTCGGCGTTGAGATCATGATCCCGCTGGTGAGCTTGGAGACCGAGATCACCAAGCAGCGCGAGATCGTCGACAGCACCGCGAAGGACGAGTTGGCGGCTGCAGGCAAGCAGCTCGACTACACGATCGGCACCATGATCGAATTGCCGCGCGCCGCGCTGATCGCCGACAAGATCGCCGAGCATGCCGACTTCTTCAGCTTCGGCACCAACGACCTGACCCAGACCACCTTGGGAATCAGCCGTGACGATGCTGAGAACGGCTTCCTCACCGATTACGTCGCCGACGAGGTGCTGCCGCGCAACCCG
>JALHFX010000236.1 GCA_022837595.1 Propionibacterium sp. | reverse complement strand
TGAATCGGCCTGGGTTTCGTTCCTATCGGTTTCCCTGTCCGGCGGTCGCCGGGAGGCCTGATTCGAGGTCAGCGTAGTACGCGTCCTCGATCTCGATCGGGGTGCGCATGCCGAGTTCGCCGTGCAGGCGTTGATGGTTCCACCACCACACCCATTCGAGCGTCGCGAGCTCGACCTGCTCGACGGTCCTCCAGGGGCCGCGCTGGCGGATCAGCTCGGTCTTGTAGAGGTTGTTGACCGCCTCGGCGAGGGCGTTGTCATACGAGTCCCCGACGGTTCCCGTCGAGGGTGTTGCGCCAAGCTCGACGACCCGGTCGGTGTAGACCATCGACATGTAGTTCGAGCCGTGATCGGCGTGATGGATCAGCCCGTCCAGCGGGCCGTCCGCGCCCCAGGCGGCCATGTCCAGCGCTTGCAGCGGCAGCACCTCCGCGCGCAGCGTCGCCGCGACGTTCCAGCCCACGATCCGACGTGAATAGACGTCGGTGACGAACGCGACGTATGCGAAGCCCGCCCAGGTGGCCACATACGTGATGTCTGCAACCCAGAGTCGGCGCGGCGCGTCCGCACGGAACCGCCGCTGGACGAGGTCCCGCGGTAGGGCCTGCGCCTTGTCCGGCCTGGTCGTGAACACCTTCTTCGACTTGCGAACCCCACGCACTCCCGCGAGGCGCATGAGGCGCTCGGTCTGGTCGCGGCCGATGTCCCACCCCTGCCGTTTCAGGAGAGCATGCATCTTCCGCCGCCCGTAGACGCCGTAGTTCTCCGCATGCAGCCTGGCGACCTCGGGCAGCAGCAGCTCGTCGCGCAGCTGCCGGGCGGAGGCTACGCGGGTCTTCGCGGCGCGATACCCGCGGGACGTGATGAATCCCTGCACTGCCGGGCGCAGCGTCCGGCAGATGAGCTCGACCCCGAACCGCTCTCGATACTCGTCGATGAAGCGGATCATCTCGGTCAGGGCCGGTCGAGCTCCTTCGCGAAAAACACGCTCGCAGCCTTGAGGATCTCATTCGCCTTTCGCAGCTCGGCCACCTCGCGGCGCAGGCGCTTGTTCTCCTCAGCGACATCGCTCGGGACACCGGGCTTCGCGCCGGCGTCGACCTCGCGGCGGCGATGCCACACCCGCAGCGTCTCCGCGCTCATGCCGAGGAGCCCCGCAACATGCCGCACGGCGGACATCAGATTCGAGTGCTCACCGGAGGCCTTGGCCTCATCGAGCATCCGCAGCGCGCGCTCGCGCATCTCGGGAGAGTACTTCTGGTTCATCGTGTTCCATCCTTGCTTCAAGAACGGAACGAAACCCAGGCCGATTCA
>JALHFX010000101.1 GCA_022837595.1 Propionibacterium sp. | reverse complement strand
CCTAACCTAATTCTCATTTCTTACATCAGACTGTGAAAAATCTGTGATGGGATGATGGACGAACGCTCGAGCTATGACTGACGCTGCAGATCAGTTGGGTCAAGCGCGAGTCTGCCGACGATGAGGAAACCGAGGGGGTGCGAGCGGTGCCACGTTTGAAGCGTCTGTGGAATAGCTTCACCGCCGCGTTCACCGGCTGGACAGGCATCGGTCTGGCCGCCTTGATCGGTGTGATTCTAGGCGTGGGCATTTTCACCATGTACTACGCGGGTTTCACTAAGTACTTCGGCAATGATCCGGCAACCTGCGCAGGCTGCCATGCGATGAATGAGCAGTACGAGGGCTGGCAGAAGGGAAGCCACGCCGATGTGGCGACCTGTAACGACTGCCACGCGCCGCATGACAATCTCGTTTCGAAGTATGCGAACAAGGCTGAGAACGGGTTGGCGCACTCGCTGAAGTTCACTTTCCAGAACTATCCGGAGAATATTCAAATCCGCGATCACAACAGAGCAGTCACCGAGGCAGCCTGCATCTACTGCCACGGCGATTTTGTCGAGCAGATTACCAATAGTTCGAACCACACGGGCGACACCGTGTCATGCATTCGCTGTCACGACGGCGTGGGCCACATGAGGTGAATCGATGAGTACCGAGAAGAACGAACCCAGCACCCCGGCTGCCGGCAAGCCGGCAGAGCCGACCACGTGGACGGGCCCCCGCAAGCGGTGGGTTCCGATCGTGGTGCTCATCGCCTGCATGATCGCCGCGGCCGGGCTCACCTGGCTGTTGACTACGATCTTTGCGCATAAGCAAGAATCCAAGCATCCCTTCACCCAGGTCGTCGAGGTCACCGACACGACCTACGATCCAGCAGTCTGGGGACAGAACTTCCCGCTGCAGTACGAGGGCTATGCGAAGACCGGTGAACTCAATGAGGAAGAACTGGTCGCACACGAACCCACCGAGACCGATCCCAGACTGTTCGTCACCCAGTCGAAGCTGGAGACCTATCCGCGACTGGTGAATATGTGGCAGGGCTACGCGTTCTCCGTCGACTACCGTGAGCCGCGCGGTCATGGATTCATGCTCGAAGACCAGCAACTCACCCGCCGCATGACCGAGTTCAATCAGCCTGGTGCCTGCCTGAACTGTCACGCATCGCTGCCCGAGATCGTGGACGAGCTCGGTGACGGCGACCAAGCCGCCGGCTGGGCAGCCATGAACAAGCTCCCCTACGCCGAGGCCGTGCAGCACGCCGGCGGGCCGATCGCCTGCATCGACTGCCATGATCCGCAAACCATGCAGCTGCGCATCAGCCGCCCGGCGTTCATCAACGGCATCAAAGCGTTGAAGGCCAACGAGGGCGTCCCCAACTACGACGTCAACCAAGACGCCAGTAATCAGGAGATGCGCGCCTATGTCTGCGCACAGTGCCACGTCGAGTACTACTTCGCCGGCGACGACAAGACGCTGACGTTCCCCTGGACTCACGGCCTCACAGTTCAAGATGCCATCCAGTACTACGACGAGATCGGCTGGGTTGATTTCGTGCACACTGACACCGGTGCTGAGGTGCTGAAGGCACAGCACCCCGATTTCGAGACCTGGAGTCAGGGTATCCACGCCGACAACGGTGTCACTTGCGCCGATTGCCATATGCCTTATGAACGCGAAGGCGCGGCCAAGATCAGCAACCATGACGTGACCAGCCCGATGGAAAGCGACGCGTCCATCAACGCTAGTTGCCTGACATGCCATCATTCGACCACGGAAGAGATGAGGCAGCGGGTCGATACGATCCAGAACCGCTGGTACGAGGCCCAGGACATTTCGTTCGGCGCTTTCGATGACTTCATCACAGATCTGTCCACTGCGGTCAAGGACGGCACCGCGAGCGAAGAGCAGCTTGATCTCGCACGCGATTACCAGCGTCGTGCATCGTTTATCATCGACTACACGATCTCGGAGAACTCCAAGGGGTTCCACGCCCCGGCCTATTCGATCTCGATCCTGAATCAGGCCACGGACTATTCGCGCAAGGGCCAGCTGGCGCTGCGCGGCGTGGATGTCGGCTCCGCAAGGGGACCGGTGAGCAGCGCCACACCGACTCCGGATCGCTGATGTCGCCTGCAACAAGGGAGTAAGGGAGTGCCCAAACCCCATGACACATCCGCCAGTTCCTCGGCTCAGATCGATGCCGGGGAACTGGCTCGTTTCTTGGCCACAGCGCCCGATCAGCTGAAGGGATGGGCGGACGAACAACTCGCGCTGCTCGGGGAGACCTCTGAACCCGACGACCCAAATGCCGTGGGGATTGAGGCGTTCGCCGACGACTTCGACGAGGCAACCGGCAACTTGGCGGACGACGACCAATCCGCAGCCTCCCCAACCGGGGGTGCTCGTCCCAAGAAGCAGCGTTCTGGCACGGTAGGCGGAGTCAGCAAAGTCAACCTGGTCTTGGTGGCACTGCTGGCGGCAGCGATCGTGATCATCATCCAGCAGCATGGTGTGACGACCAGCGACGAGGTCGTGGCTCCGCACGGCTCGATGACCGCGATGCCGAGCGGCATGAGTACCTTTGCTCAGGTCGACGAAGAAGAAGTCAACCAGCTCAAATCACAGATCGAGGCTGATCCCCTCGCGGATGCACAAGCTCAAGAACACTGGCTGCGGGCAGGCCAGGTTGCTCCCGACAATCCGGCACCCTGGTACAACCTCGGCTTCTTGTACATGGCCCAGACACCACCCGACTACGCCAAAGCAGAAGAGGCCTGGGGCAAGGTGATCGAACTCGATCCGAACTCCGAACTAGCTGCCACGGCCCAGGCCCACCTCGAACGGGTTCGGGCTGCCTCGCCGACGCCGAGCACAGGTCCGTGAAATGGAACTCACGATTCCGCTGGCCCTGTTGGCAGGTGTGGCATCATTCGCCTCACCCTGCTTCCTGCCGATCGTGCCCGCCTTCGTCGGGCAGCTGATCGGCGCGGCACCCGGGGCGGCAGTTTCGAAACGCTCGGCGCTGGGCAATACCCTGAGCTTCGTCGCAGGGTTCAGCCTGGTCTTCGTTGCGCTCTGGGCGTCCATCGGGGTGATCGGGCACTCGCTGGGCTCAGCTGCCGGAGTGCTGCGCATCGTGGGTGGCGCGCTGCTGATCGTGATGGGCCTACATTTGGCGGGCTTGATAGATATTCGGCTGCTGAACCAGATGGTGCGGCTCCCGATGCCGGTCGCCAAACAGGGCGGCGGGGTCGGCGCTCCTGGCGGGGCAGGAATACTGCGGTCGGGCGTAATGGGCCTGATCTTCGGGGCTGGGTGGACGCCCTGTATCGGTCCGGTGCTCGGTGGGATCTTGGCGCTGGCTACCGTGAGCTCCACCAGCGGGCGCGGGATCTTGTTGATGCTGGCCTATTGCCTGGGGTTGGGTCTGCCACTGATCTTGGTGGCCCTCGGTGCCGTTCAGGTCAATGGACGACTGGCCTGGTTCACCCGGCACCACAGCGCGGTCTCGATCGTCAGCGGGGGACTGTTGATGTTGATCGGCTTCCTGATGATCACTAATCTGTTCGTCCGGTTGGCGGGGCTCATCCCCGGAATCGGCATCTGAAGGAGCAACCATGAGCGTTGATCTGGGTAACGGTCCTCGTCCGGCGATCACCGACGAGCCCGTAGACGGCCTGGACGGCCCCACCGGCGTCGCCCCCAGACAGGCGCTGCACGCTGTCTACGCGTTCTTCTATAACAAGAAGGTCGGCCTGGTGCTGATTCTGGCGTCCGGGCTGCTGGCGCTGTTCGGGGTGCTGTTCCCGCAGATGCCGGCCGGTGTCCGCGACAATCCGGCATCGCTGGACGGCTGGCTGGCCTCGGTGCGCGGGAGCTTCGGCGGCTGGACGGAGATCCTGAACGCCGTCGGATTGTTCAACGTCTTCAGTTCACCGGTCTTCCTGGTCGTCATGGCACTGCTCGCGCTCAGCATCATCGCCTGCACCACCCACCGGCTCCCGGTGCTGACCCAGACCGCCTTCCATCCGCACACCAAAGTGACCGCGGAGTTTTTCCGACGCGCCCGCCTCAATGATCGATTCACCACACCCCGCTCGCTTGCTGAGACGGTCGAAGTCATCAAGGCGGACGCGAGAGCCAAACGCGTCAGAGTCATCGAGGATGACCGTGGTCCCGGCGCGAACCTGTACACCGACAAATGGCATCTGGCGCCCTTCGGCACCGTGGTCGCACACGCGGCTTTCGTCGTGATCATGGCGGGCTTCGTTGTCAGCTCGCTGACCGGATTCCGCAATGATCAGTTCACCCTGACGATCGGGCACCCCACCGAAGTCGGCTACGGCACGGGATTGGTCGCCGAAGCGAAGTCGTTCTCCGACACGTACTACGAGGACGGCAGCCCGAAAGACTACGTCACCGATCTGGTGCTCTACTCCGATGGCCAGCAGGTCGCCCGCCAGGAAGTTCGGGTCAACGAACCGCTGAAGTACGACGGAGTGATGTTCCACCAGGCGTTTTTCGGCATCGCGGCTGTTGTGCAGATCACAGATGCGTCCGGACGAGCGATCTTCGACGGTGGCGTACCGCTGGAATGGAACACCAAGGATGGTTCGCTGAGCTACGGCGTGCTGGAGGTACCCGGACGAGATCAGGAGCTCTTTGTGATCGGCTCCGCGTCCGGACGTACCGGTACCGGTATCGAGCCGGGCCAGATACGGATCGAGGTTTATCCGCGTGGTTCGGACACGCCGCTCGGCACGGCTGTGCTCAATCAGGGCGGTTCGGTCGAGGTGGACGGTTTGAGCTATACCTTTGAGCGCGAGCAGCAGTACACCGGCATGATCGTCAAACGTGATCCGGGTACCGGTATCGTTTGGTTCGGCTTCCTGCTGCTGATCGTGGGTACGTGTGCGACGATGTTCTTCCGGCACCACCGCATCTGGATCCGCGTCACCGAAGAACCCGAGGGTGGATCGCTGGTCCAACTGGCCTCGCCAGATCGTCAGGATCCCGGCTTCACTCGCCAGTTCGGTGAGGTCAGCGAAGGTTTGGCGACCGCGCTGGCTGCCCGAGAAGTAGCAACAGATGAAAGGGATGAGCCCGATGCTTGAGATCTCCCAGGCTCTGCTGATCGCGACCACGGTGCTCGTGATCTTCGCGCTGGTGGCCTATGTCGTCGCTTTGCTGGGCGCGCGTGCCAGCAAGACACAGAGCTCCCGGGCCACCGTCGCGGTGGGCGCGGCCGGACTGACGCAGAGCGATGCGAGTGGGTCTGCGGCTCAGGATAAGGGTGCTGCCAAGGTAGCCGCGGCTACCGTCCAGGGCACAAAGGTCCGCGCGGTGTCGCATGGTATGCGAGCAAGTTCGTCCAGGGCGCACTGATCACGCTCACCGGCTCACTGCTGGCGAGGTTCTTCGCTACCGGGCATGCCCCGTTCGCCAACCACTACGAGTTCGCGGTCTCTTTCGGGTGGGGCATGATCCTCGCGCTGGTCTACTTCGAATACCGCTACCGGGTGCGGACGCTGGCCGTGGTGGTGCTGCCGGTGATCCTGGCGATGCTCGTCTACGCGTCCACCTTGTCGTATGAGGCGAGTCCGCTGATGCCTGCCCTTCAGAACAGCCCGTTGCTCACGCTGCACGTCTTCACCGCCGCGCTGGCCTATGGGGCCGCGGTGATCGCATTCGGCGCCGCCGTGATGTATTTGCTCAGCCCGTATGTCAAGTGGAGCGGCTGGCCGAAGCCGGAAACGCTGGACGACCTCGGTTACCGGGCTGTCATCGTCACTTTCCCGATGTTGACCATCATGATCATCCTCGGTTCGGTCTGGGCGAATGTTGCCTGGGGACGCTACTGGTCGTGGGATCCGAAGGAAACTGCAGCATTGGTCACCTGGCTGATCTACGGTGCCTACCTGCACGCGCGGGTAGTGGGCGGCTGGCGCGGCAAGCGATCGGCATGGCTGCTCGTGTTGGGCTTCGCTGCGATTATCTTCACCTACTTCGGCAACCTCTTCTTCGGCGGGATGCATTCGTATGCCTGAGTCGCCGACCGGGGCCGAACCCGGTTGGCGAGCGCGTGTGCGCGGCAGCCGGGTAGGCAATTTGGTCGTGCTCGGGATCACCGCGCTCGCGGTGCTGATCGGCGCTTGGCTCGTGATGGGAGGCGGCGACGACACCGAAGACACAGCTGCGGTATCGAAGGTCGACGTGCAGTCGGCTTCGGCTGCACCCGTGGTCGGGCAGCAGGCTCCCGGGTTCACCGCGATGACTACGGACGGCGGCCAAGTCTCGCTGGATGACTTGCATGGACGCCCGGTCTGGCTGGTTTTCATGGCGACCTGGTGCACCGCATGCCGAGCCGAGGCGCCCGATGTTCAGGCCTTCCACAAGCAGGCTGGCGACGAGGTCGAGGTCATTGCTGTCTATGTCGGTGAGCCGGAGTCGGTCGTCGGACCATATGTGGAGCGTTTAGGGCTGACTTTCCCGCAGGTACCTGACCCGCAGACCTCGTTGGCGGCGGCTTACGGAGTCCTGGGGATCCCCGCGCACTACTTCATCGGCCCAGACGGTGTGGTGCGCGAAACCCGGATCGGCATGCTCAGCCCGGACCAGATCGACGAGGTCATTACCCAAGCGTTTGGCTGAATCCCGGGTGGGGTGGGCGAGTGAGGGCCCAGCGGCTACCGAAATGCTCAGCCCCCTGGACAGCGGCTACCGGAATGCTCGGTCCCCAGCACAGCGGCTACCGAATTGTACGCGGTTCTGGGCTCCGGCTACCGAAATGCTCAGCTCGCCGGAATGCTCGGTCCCCAGCACAGCGGCTACCGAATTGTACGCGGTTCTGGGCTCCGGCTACCGAAATGCTCAGCTCGCAGTGCAGCGGCTACCGGAAATGTCAGCCGCTACCGGAATGCTCGGTTCATAGTGCAGCGGCTACCGATTTGTACGCGGCTCTGGGCAGCAGCTACCGGAAATAGCGCAGGCTACCGGAAGTTCGGTAGCCGCTGCGATTTTCGGTAGCTGCTGCGGGCGGCGGCGTGGTTTTCGGCAGCCGCTGCGATTATCTGTAGCCGTTGCGATTATCGGTAGCTGCTGTGGTGGCGGCTGTACCTGGTGGTAGCCACTTTCGGATGCTCGCGACAGACGCCTGAACAGGACGCTTAGACCGGATGCCCAAGCCGGACGCTCAGCCCGTACGCTCAACCCGGACGCCCGAGCCGGACGTCCAACGCGCACGCCCAAGCCGGACGCCCAGCCCAAGCAACCGGGCCTCACTCGCGTGGCAACGCTCGTCCATCAGGTCCGAAGACACCGGACGACGACCGCCGCCAGGAGCCGACCAGGTGGTCGTCCACCATGCCGATGGCTTGCATGAGTGCGTATACCGTGATGGGTCCGACAAATCGGAAGCCGTTCTTCTTCAAGGCCTTGCTCAGCGCCACTGATTCGTCCGACATCGTGCGGACTTCGGCCATCGTCACGGGAGCGGGGGTAGCCTGCGGAAGATGCGACCAGATCAACCGCGTTAGCCCACCCGTAGAACGTAGTTGGATGGTCGCCTGGGCGTTGGTGATGGTCGCTTCGATCTTGCGCTGATTGCGGATGATCCCCGGGTCGCCCATCAGCCGGACGACATCTGTTTCGGTGAAGGCCGCGACCGCATCGGGATCGAAGTCGGCGAAGACCTCACGGAATCGCTCCCGTTTGGCGAGGATCGTCGACCAACTGAGCCCGCACTGGAAGGCTTCCAGGCTGAGCCGTTCGAAGAGGCCACGCTCATCGCGCACAGGCATGCCCCATTCGGTGTCGTAATACTCCAGGTATTCCGGGCTCGAGGTCGCCCATCGCGGACGGGCTCGCCCATCGTCCCCGGTGATCAGATCCATGCGACCATCCTGCCCGCTTGTTGGCACGGTCGGAATAACAAGCCCGGTTGAGGGGTTGATCACTTTGGAAAGTGATTGAAAGGACAACTATGGTCCCGGTGTTAGCTACCCCAGCCCGCAACCTCACCAGAACACCCATCGCGCCCCTACTGGCCGATCGCTGGAGCCCGCGCGGTTTCGACGAGAATCATCAGATCAGTCGCGACGACCTGTTGAGCATCATTGAGGCGGCCCGTTGGGCGCCGTCGGCCGGTAACACGCAGCCCTGGGCATTCATCGCGGCCCGCCGCGGCAGCGCCGAGTTCGATGCCATCGCCGCAGCACTGACGGGGTTCAACCAGGTCTGGGCCGCCCGCTCGTCCGCGTTCATCGTCTTCTCCACCGTGCCTGCGCGCGGTGCGAAGATGCCGCGCTGGGTCGAATACGATCTTGGCCAGGCCGCGGCGAGCGCCACCGTGCAGGCCGAGTACATCGGGCTCAGCACCCATCAGATGGGCGGCTTCTCCGCCGATGCCATCCGCAGCGCATTCAACCTGCCCGAAGGGGTGAATCCGACCACCGTGATGGCGCTCGGCGTCTACGACGACTCGGAATCAGTGCCGGACGAAGTCCAGCAGCGTGATCTCGCGGAACGGCACCGCCTGCCACTCGACCAGGTCTACCTGGATGAGAGCGTGGCGTCCCAACTCTTCTTCACGAACTCCACGGCGAGCTCACCGTCCTCATGCCAAGCGTCCAAGACAATGACGCCGGTATTGGGGACGAAGCCAACCTGGCCGCCCAGAAGGTCATTCACGGCCAGCCGCAAAATTGTTCCATGGCTGACGGCGATCACCTGTGCATCCGGGAACCGGTAGACCAGAGTTGAGAGCGCGTAGCGCCCGCGCGCGATCACCAGATCAGGCGGCTCGGCACCTGGAATTAGCTCACGCGCCGCGAATTCGTCCACCTCGCCCATCTGTGGCCAGCGTTCAACGCACTCTTCGAAGGTGAGACCTTCAGCCAGGCCCCAATCTCGCTCGGTGAGGCTTGGCAGCGCGCCCTGGGCCTCGATCGACAGCGCATCGCCGATGATCCCACCAGTCTCAGCTGCGCGTGACAGCGGCGAAAACCGGATGGAATCCCACTGAGCATTCGGCAGGCTCTCGGCCAGCCATGCTGCGCCCTGCAGGGCCTGGTCACGTCCGATGTCATTGAGCTCAACATCGGACGAGCCCTGGAAGCGGTTAGCCGCATTCCAAGAGGTCTGGCCATGTCGCACGAGCGCGATCCGGGTCACAGTGCACCTATTTCTGCTGTTGATACTGGGAAAGGCGGAGATCACAAGCGATACTACCTAGTCGCCGGACCATTCGCCGGAGTCGAACCTGCCGAGCACCTTGGGTGCGAGGCCATCGCGCAAGCTGCGAGTGTGGCCGAACGCCCCGCTGGCACCCTCTTACCTGCGGTGCTTCATGTCACCAACCGCGGGAATCTGACCCGACTCGTAGGCCCCAGGCGCATCGACGATCAAGACGGCGCCTTCGGCTGATTCGACCATCTCCTTCGGTGCGATCGCTTTGGCCAGGTGGTACATCACGATGGTCACGATGGTGCCCAGGGCGATACCGCCCAGCGAGAAATTGTCGGTGAACTGCAGAGTGACATCGCCGACCCCGATGATGATGCCCGCCGCCACGGGAACCAGGTTGAGCGGGTTACCGAAGTCGATCTGGTTCTCCTTCCAGATCTTCGCGCCGAGCAGGCCGATCATGCCGTAAAGGACGACGGTGATGCCACCCAGCACGCCACCGGGCGTCGCCGAGATAACGGCCCCGAACTTCGGTGAGAAGCCGAAACAGATCGCCACGATGGACGCCACCACATAAGCCGCAGTCGAGTAGACACGGGTGGCGGCCATCACGCCGATGTTCTCGGCGTAGGTGGTGGTCGGGCCTGCACCGACGAAGGTCGCCATCATCGAGGTCAGCCCGTCGGCACCGATCGCCCGCCCCATATAGGCGTCGAGGTTTGTGCCTGTCATTTCGGCGACGGCCTTGACATGTCCGGTGTTCTCCGCGATGAGCGCGATCACCACCGGCAGCGCTATCAGCGCGAAAGCGAAATTGAAATCAGGCAGCTGGAAGCCCACAACATTGTCCGGGCTACCCAGTTTCCAGTTGGCCAGATCGGTCACCGGCGGCAGCCCGATCCAGTCTGCCTCCGCGACTTTCGACCAATCGACCCGCGGCGCATAGCTGACCGCGCCATCGGACGCGACCATCGTCCGCGGCCCAAGCACGATATCGGCCAACCAGCTCAGCAGATAGCCGATGATCAGCGAAATGAAGATCGCGATGCGTCCGGCGAAACCGCGCAGCCCAACCGACAAGCAGATCACCAGGATCATCACGATCAGCGCGATCCACTGGTCTTGCGGCCAGTAGGTTTTTGCGACCACCGGGGCCAGATTGAACCCGATCAGCATGACCACGGCGCCGGTCACCGCAGGCGGTAGCGCTTTGTGGATGATCTCCGAGCCCATGAAATGGATGATCAGGCCGACGATGAACAAACCGAGCCCGCACCAGAACATCGCTCCGGTAACCGCATCCGGCTTGCCGCCCTGAGCATAGATCGCCGTCGCGACACCCACGAAGGATGCCGAACTGCCCAGATAGCTCGGTACCCGGTTCTTGACCGCGATGAGAAATACCAGTGTGGCGATACCGCTCATCATGACCGCGAGTTGCGGGTTCAAGCCCATCAGCAATGGGAAGACGAAGGTCGCGCCGAACATGGCGACCACATGCTGAGCCCCGAGACCGACCGTCTTGCCCCAGGTCAATCGTTCGTCGGGTTTGACGACATCATCGGGCCCGAGAACCCCGTTATTGTGCAGCTTCCAGATCGTCATTGGCGTCCTTTCCGTGGGGCAGTCTAAATGTCCTGCATCACGGTGAGCGCACACGCCAATAGGTGGCGGCTGACCTGAGCACCCTGGCGTTCCCGATATGGAATCTGTTCAGCACCTACACCCAGCCGGGCAGCCACATTCGCAGGCCCCACATCCTGCGGGTCATCAGCTGATCGGTCAGGATCGGATAAATGAACCAAAAGTTCGCGACGATCAACAGCACGATGACGCCGACGATGAACGCCCCGCGTCTTCGCCGCTGCCCGGCATCGGCAGGCCCCAGAATCTTGCCCAACACCATGGCCAGCACCGTCGCACTGAACGGGATGATCATGATCGCGTAAAAGAAGAAGAGCGGACGATCGGCATTCGGGAACCACATCAGCCACGGAGTCAGCCCGGCAACCAGGGGGAACGCAAACCTCCAGTCACGGCCCAACCACCACAACCCCAAACCGATCACGATCGCGACCACAGCCGCCCACCACAGCAATGGTGTCCCGATCCCGGAGATCACCCGCAGGCAGGTATCCCCGCCGGTCGCATTGCAGCCGTCGACCCCCGGTTGGATGCCATTGACCGCGTCGATGCCGATGACCCGGCCCATGAACAGCCAGGTCATCGGTGCAGCCTCATAGACATGGGTTTGCTCGGCGATCCAATCACCGGTGTGAAAGCCATAGATCTCACGGTGATAGTTGGCCAGCGAACCCAGCGCGTCCCCGAAATGGCGTACCCAGAAATCGTCCGGATGATTCGCCCCATAATCTCGGCCCCAGCCACCATCGGTGGTCAGCCAGGACCACCACGTCGCCAGATAGACCAGCCCGGCGGTGAGCACCATCGAGACGAATGCCATCGGAGCATCCAGCAGTATCGAGCGGAACGCCTTCGTGGACGCCCCGGCGGTGCGGCGTGAACTGATGTCATAGATGACCGCCATCACGCCCAATGCTGCCAGCACGTAGAGCGCATTCCACTTGCACCCGATCGCCAGGCCAAAAAGCAATCCTGCTGCCCAACGCCAAGGACGCCACAGCAGCAGCGGGCCATAACCGCCCTGTAGATCCTGAAGACCATTCGCTCGCAGATAGGACGCAAGCTTGTGCCGGAACCAATCGCGGTCAGCGACCATACAGGCGACCGCCATCACCGTGAAAGCAGCCTCGAAGATGTCGAGCAAGGCGATCCGGCTCATCACGAAAGACAGACCATCGACGGTGATGAACAGCCCGGCCATGGCTCCCACCAGCGTCGAACGCGATAGCCGCCGGGCCATCCGGATCGTGGCCATCACCAGCAGTGTTCCGAAGACCACCGCGGCGATCCGCCAGCCGAAGCTGTTCATGCCGAAGAAGTACTCTCCGGAGGCGATCAGCCATTTTCCCAACTGCGGATGCACGATGAACGAGGGAGCCTCGGTGAAGACGTCGGTGAAGCCAGCGACGACCTGTTCGTTCGCATCCTTCGGCCAGTCTGCTTCGTAACCCAGTTGCAGCAGCGTCCAGGCATCCTTGGCGTAGTAGGTTTCGTCGAAGACAAGGTTCGATGGACGAGACAGATTGACGATCCGCAGCGCGAATGCGAGCGCCCCGATCACGATCGTCACCAGCCAGCTGATCGCGCGATCGTTGCGTAACACCAGAGCATCGTCCAGCCGGTCGACCGTCGGCATCAACGGGTCCGCGCGAGTTCCGCGTAACAGCGAGGGCGCTACCCCGGATGGCCTGCTGCCCGCATGCTGGCTACTGCGTCCGGGTAGCCAGCTCGGCCAGCGGAGGGCGCGGCCGAACAGGGAAGCAGTCACCCGGCCAGCTTAGTCGGGGTGAATGATGAGACCGACCGCCCCAATCTGCTGGTGAATGACTGTCATGCCGGTCAGATAACCTGACAGGCATGAGTAGAGCCGAGTTCCCGACAGACAGCGGACTCCTCGTGCTCGCGGGCACTCCGATCGGCGATGCTCAGGACGCATCCCCGGCGCTGGTGCGCGCCTTGACCACAGCTGACGTGATCGCTGCGGAGGATACCAGGGCGCTGCGCAAGCTCTTGCTGCGTCTGGGGGTGACCACCGATGCGCCAGTGGTGAGTTACTTCGAAGGCAACGAGGCTTCCAGGATTCCTGGGCTGGTCGCCGATCTCCAGGCCGGCAAGACCGTGGTGGTCGCAACGGACGCCGGTATGCCCTCGGTCAGCGATCCCGGCTACCGGTTGGTGAGCGCCGCGATCGAGCAAGATATCCCCGTGACCGCTGTGCCCGGCCCCTCCGCAGTGCTGACCGCACTCGCCGTCAGCGGGCTGCCGGTCGACCGGTTCTGCTTCGAAGGTTTCCTGCCCCGCAAACAAGGCGAGCGCCGCCGCAGGCTGCAGGCCCTGGCGTCTGAACCGCGCACCATGGTCTTCTTCGAAGCCCCGCACAGGCTCGCCGAATTCCTCACCGATGCAGCGGCATTACTCGGCGCGGATCGTCCGGGCGCAGTCTGTCGTGAACTGACCAAACCCTTTGAACAGGTCGTGCGTGGACCGCTGGCCGAGTTGGCTGACTGGGCCGCGACACCACCACGAGGTGAAATCACGATCGTGATCCAAGGCGCTCCAGAGGTCACCACCGACTGGCAGGACGCGCTGGATCAGGTAGACCTGCTTTTGGCGGGCGGAACCAAACTGTCGGCTGCGGTCGCCGAAGTCGCCCAGGTCAGCGGGCTGCGCCGACGCGAGCTCTACGCGAAGGCGTTGGCTGCACGCTCAGCTGGAACCAGTGATCTAAGCCACACTAATTCTGCTGCTCAGGGCAGTGCGAAGATCAAGGAGGAACAATGAGTGACTCGGTGATCGAACGGCACGGGCTGCCACCGTTGCCGCCGGCATTGCCACGCCCCACAACAGACGCGCATACCCACCTTGACTCCACCCAGGAGTATTCCGGACTGCGGGTGGCCGACAACATCGCGGCGGCGGCAGCAGTCGGGGTACGACGGATCGTCCAGATCGGTTGCGATCTCGCCAGCGCACAATGGTCGGTCCAGCTCGCGTCCAACTGCCCACAGGTCGTGGCCTCTGTTGCCATCCACCCCAATGATTCGGCCCGGATGACCGATCGTCAGGCAGAACAGGCCTGGCGAGTGATCGATTCGCTCGCTGCGTCCGGACCGCATGTGCGGGGTGTGGGTGAAACCGGGCTCGACTACTACCGCACTCGCGACGATGACGGCATCGCCCGGCAGAAAGTTACCTTCGCCAGGCACATCGCCACCGCGAAGTCCTATAACCGGACGCTGGTGATTCACGACCGGGACGCCCATGACGACATCGCGCAGATTCTCGACTCCGAAGGCTGGCCCGAGCGAGTGGTCATGCATTGCTTCAGCGGCGACGCCGAGTTCGCGCGTCGCTGTCTCGACCACGGCGCCTGGATCAGCTTCGCCGGAAACGTCACCTACAAAGCGAATCAGTCTTTGCGGGACGCTCTGGCGGTCGTGCCGCATGACCGGATCTTGGCTGAGACTGATGCGCCTTATCTGACCGCGGTCCCGCATCGCGGCAAAGCAAATGCGCCCTACCTGCTGCCGCACACGGTCAGGTTCATCGCCGAACAATTGGGTGCCGATCTTGGAGAGTTCTGCACCCAACTCGACTCCAATGCCACCGAAGCCTTCGGTGGGCCGTGGGGTGTCTCCAGACCTGAGGGAGAGCCACGTGGCTGAGCTGCTCGACCCGCGCACCATCCGCGAACTGGCGGCGTCGATCGGTTTACGTCCGACCAAGCAGCGCGGTCAGAATTTCGTGACCGACGCGAACACCGTCCGCAGGATCGTCGCGAAATCGGGTATCGCGGCGGACGATCTCGTCCTCGAGATCGGGCCCGGGCTCGGCTCGCTCACCCTCGGGCTGCTCGAGACCGGGGCGCAGGTGACCGCGATCGAGATCGAGGAGTCACTGGCGCAGCTGCTGCCAGAGACGGTCAAACGCCTACAACCAGAAAATGCTGAACGGCTGCGCGTGGTCCACGCCGATGCGCTTGAGGTCACAGATCTGCCGGGGCCACAGCCCTCGGCAGTGGTCGCGAATTTGCCCTATAACGTCGCCGTGCCGGTGCTCTTACACCTGCTGGAAACCTTCGATGACTGGCGCAATGGCCTGGTGATGGTGCAACTCGAGGTCGCCGACCGCCTGGTTGCCGATCCCGGATCGAAGGTCTACGGGGTCCCCAGCGCGAAAGTCGCCTGGTACGCCGAGGCCCGGCGGGTCGGCACGGTGCCCCCGACGGTCTTCTGGCCCGTGCCGAATGTCGACTCCGGCCTGGTGAAGGTGACTCGTCGTGAGCCACCGCGCACGACCGCGGCCCGCGAGACGGTCTTCACCGTGATCGATGCGGCCTTCGCTCAACGGCGCAAGATGTTGCGCTCAGCCTTGTCGGTGCTTTTCGGATCGTCGGCCGCGGCGTCCGAGGCGATCTCAGCCGCAGGAGTCGATCCGACCGTCCGCGGCGAAGTACTGGCCATCGACGATTTCGCACGAATCGCCGAGCAACTCACGGAGGTCGAAGGATGAGTATCGGAACCACGGCGATCCCCGATGCCGCTGTGAGCGTCACGGTGCCGGCCAAGGTGAACCTTGCGTTGTGCGTCGGGGCCCGCAGGGAAGACGGATACCACGATCTGGCTACGGTCTTTCAGGCAGTCTCGCTCTTCGATGAGATCGTCGCTCGGCCGCGAAGTGATGG
>JALHFX010000015.1 GCA_022837595.1 Propionibacterium sp. | reverse complement strand
CTCTGTTGTGCGGGCGCATCCGTGAAGTACCTGTCCCATAGATCTTCCCTCCGTAGCTGGCTATAAATTACACCAGCACACCGTGGGACTAAACACCTAGCCTCGTCCGAGTCCGCTTCAACCACCGGGAACCCCATGCCCTCGAATTTCGAACGCGGTGCCCCCTTCACATCTTGGGAGACGGTCTCGAGCGTGACGCGGGTCTGCCACCCTTCGCCGTGGCGAACAGAGCGTGTGGTGCCGGCGATCTTGATCTCCAGCCCCTTCTCCTGCACACGTCGGATGTACGCTGCCTGCGGGGTATACGGCGAACCAAGAAGGTCATCCGGGATGGCCTCCCTCGGTCGCACCTGGACGAAGAGCGGTTCGGTACTCTCGATCTCGGCAGTGAAGCGCGTGGTGACGACAGGGGAGGTTTCGGTGCCTTCCTGGGCACGGCTCTCGACATCGAGAGTGGTGACCTGCCAGGCATTGTCGAGCTGCTCGCGAATCGACGACTTCAACTGATCGTCGTTGGGCCCCGGGGCAGAACCCGAGCAGCCCACCATGACGAGCGCGGCCAGCGCGGCTGCGGTGAAGGAGTGCATGATGCGCATACGGTTCTCCGATCGTCAGAAGGGTTCGTTGAGGGCAGGCTTGTCGATCAGCCCATCGACCTGGGCTCTGGTCGGCGGCGACGCCAAGGCGGCGAGTGCGGGCCACGTAGCCTTCAGGCCAAGCGTTGCGAACTGCATGCTTCTTTTCATATCGAATAAACTCCCTCTTTCTGTGACAAAATGCCTTGCCAATATCTTATGGCTCGACGTTTAAATGCTTTGTCATGGTGCCAATTCCGGCTTCCAATTTCATTGCATTGAAAGTCATCGTAAATCGGGAATTGCTTGCGTCAAGTTACAAGCGAAAAAGAAAAGCGAATGAAGAACGAAAAGGCGGCGGTCTGCCTCCAGGCCCTTTGCACCCTGATGCTCGATGCCACAGCCTCCCCATCGGCGATATCGAAAACCCTGCGCGACCGCCTCGGTCCAGGATGGACATCTGTCTCGGCCGTCCAGTGGCTCACCGGCAAAGCTGCCGCCGAGTTCTTCGCTCGCCAGCCGGCCGATGGGTCGATTGCCGGGATTCCGATGACCGCAGTACCGATTCTTCTAGCCATCGCCAAGGAGATCTGCGGACAGTTCGGGCGACAACCGCCGTCCGAGGCAGAATTTGCCGAGCGACTGCATGCGTTGGGCAAACAGTTCGGCGTGGACATCCCGCATGTCTGAGATCCGCGTTCGAGGCCACTACCTGGTGGCCGTCTCGGGCTACAAGCTGCGCCAGAGCAGAACCTTCCACGTGTTCTCGACCGACGAAGGGCACGTTTCCGTTCCTGACCGCCTGCTGCCCGCGCCGCTGCATGAGCCCGATTCCATGCAGTGGTGGGAGACGATCTGGGTCGTCGGCGACAACCCGCGAGAACGGCTGTGCAAACTCGACCGCGGCAAGCCCTACCGGCGCTTTGCGCGCTTCGAGGACGCCCTCGGTTACGCTGCGGCCCGTCAGAGGCGCTTTCCCCGCCAGGAGCACCAGGTCGTGCTGGTCATCCAGGACGAGTACGACAAGCCGGCCATGCACCTTGTCCGCACAGAAGATGAGGCTGCTCGTATCGAGGAGGAGATCGCGAAGAAACGGAGTGAGGTCGAGCGGCTCCAGGCTGAGTACGCCCGGGCGCGTGCGGCCGAGCATCCTTACATGCCGGTGCTACGCGAGCACTTCTCTCGATCCCGTGCATGGACCTTGTCCGACCTGGTCGCCCGGATCAAGGAGGAGGGCATCGACGCCGTGCGCGCAAGCATGCCCAGCTCAACTTGGTATAAAGCGGTTCGGGATCTCACCTCGGCTGGGATCGACATTCAGGCCTTGCGCGAGAAATAGGCCGCGCTAACCTCAAACGCATGCATTTTCAGCCCGTGTTCTTCGAGACCCTTGCCGACGCGCAACAGGCTGCGGACCGGCTCGCCGCGCTACCTGGCACCGCCCGCCGGTTGCTGGCAGAAGCCGTAGAGCACCAGGAACTGGTTCGTACTCGACTGTCCTTGGCGGCTCAGTCGCTCGAGGAAGCAGGCTTCCTTCGCGTACTGGACCGCTCGGACCTTTCGGGTCCGCGCATGTTGCTCTATCCGACTCTGGCTGGAGAGGAAGCGCTGGAATGCCTGGAGGCGGGCTTGCACTGCAAGCCGCCCGTGTAATGCTAACTCCAGCAACAAATTGAACGACAAACCGATAATTCAAAGGTCAAGTTAGATGACCCAGAAAGAGAAAAAACCTCGTATGCCTACGCTTCGTATCACCAACGGCGCCGAGGCCCTTGCCCTGCGCAAGAAGCTTCGGCTGAACCAGACCGTCTTCTGGCTAAAGGTTGGCGTGATGCAATCGACCGGCTGCCGCTACGAAAAGATGGAGCGGGACATTCCGCTTCCCGTGCAACTGCTGTTGCAACTGGCCTACGGGACCGAAAAGCAGTCGGCGTCCTTGCTCGAGTACCTGCGCGCCAACGAATAAGGGGTCATCGGCGCTGTTTTACGCAGAGGTACGACGGTTTGCCCGCGGCTATCCTCTATGGGTTGCTTCTTCGATCTGCTGAGAACATGCCACGACGCAAGAGTCCCCGCATTCATGTCCCGAACGCCTACTCCGAGTGGGAGATAGTGCGTAGCGCCATTTTTTCGCTGTTGCTGGTCGCCTATGCGGGCTACAGCGTTTTCGTGGGCGAGGCCTTTGTCCCGGGGCGACACCAGGGTGGGATGTCGATGACGGGCATAGCGCTGGCTTTCGGGATCGCTGGCATGCTCTGTGGGGCGGCCAACCTGGTCGCATTGATCGTCGACCATTTCGATCGGCGTGATAACGAAGCTATGTACCGCAGATTCCGTTTTCGCACGCAGGTGGCGGGTTGGACGCTGTTCCTCGGCGGCATGTTCATCGAAATGAGCGATTAACGCTCTGCTTTCTCGCGCATCACCTTCTCGAACCAAGGGGTGAACGCGACACGGACCATGGGGCTCTTGAACCCCTGCTTGGCAAAGGCTGCCAGCACGGCGCGGTTCGTTTCAGCATCGATGAAGGAGTCGATGATCTCGGTGCGGACCTCTTCGGTAAGCGATTCAAGCGCCGTCTCGACCTCGGGCCAGCTCTTGCCCATTGCGGCCGGCGGCACTTCCGTTTGCGCCGAGCTCGACTCAGCCGCGGCGACTACGTCACTGGTCTCGACCTCGACCGCCTCCGCGTCGACCACCTGAGCGCCGTCAGCCCGCACACCAGTGCGCGAGTGCTCCTTGATCCTGCTCAGCGCATTGTGGAAATAGGCGGGTTTGTTCCGGATCGGATTGAGATCCCCCCGGCGCAGTCGCGCCTCGGTCTCATCAGCCGCTTCTTCGAGCAGCAGCAGGTCGGTGACCCGGATGAGCTTGGTGATCTCGGCTTTCTTGAGATCAAACGCCGCCAGGCGCTTCGAGATCCCCGCTGTGTCGATCAACGGCTCGTCGGACGTGAGCGAGAGCGACGCCTGCACACGTTCCCGAAGGCGGAACTGCAGATCGCTGATCGTGCGGCCATCCTTGAACACCAGAAGCTCGAACTCGTAGTCGAGCACGCGCTCGTTGAGCTCCTTCAAGCTCTTCGCCAGAACATCCCGACCGAAATACTTGTAGTTCTCGTAGCCGGGCGAGTAGTCCCCGCCCAGGATCAGGTTGCGCCACTCGCGCCACGGCAGCTTGACCGTATAGCACCAGCCGTCGGACGCATTGTTCCCTTTGTACCGGATCAGCTGCTCGTAGAGGGCGAGCGTGTATGCGCTCTTGATCGTGGCCTGTAGCTGCAGGTTGATCCGTGCGTAGACCTCTGGCACGAGCAGGCGCTGCTTGACCCGCTCGTCAAACTTGTAGCGCACCTGCCGGGCGATTGGACTGCGCTTGCCGTCTTCGGCCAAGCCCCCGATGAGTCGCACCGCGCCAAGAAGCTGAACCGAGTCCCTAATCGGGACCGCCTGATCGTTGATTGTCTCCAGGACGTCCCACTTCAGGAGGGTTCGCTGCATCTCATTGAGGGTGGATTCGAGCCGCTTGATGTCATTGGAGTCGTAGCGGATGTCCTTCGCCAGCTCCCCGATCTCGATCTCGTACCACTCCCGCTCGACGCCTTGATCCATTGCATTGGCCAGGAGCAGGTTGAATGCCTTGCGGCCCACCAAGGTCAGCTTGCCCTGCTGCGGATAGGCGTACACGGCATCTACGGCCTTGCGCAGTTCCCCGCGCCGGTATGGCTCGGGTTTCACGTGCGTAATCGCAGACTTCTTGGGTTTCTCAGACACGACCAGACCACCGGCAGGGCAATGAAGCCGCAATATAGGCTGGTTCGAGAGGTGAGAGCAAGGCACAACTAGCTCACCCAACAGACATGCTGAGGGCAGAGAAGTCGGGCGCTGGGAGAAGACTGGAGCCACCCACCATAGGTGAGAGTTTACAGGAGAGGCGCCACACACCCCGCCATTGCTGGGATCGGGCGGGCCGATAGGTGAGAGTTTACGGGAGAGGGCGGCAACGATGGCAGCAAAGGCCGGTACCAATAGGTGAGAGTCTACAGGAGAGCCCCTGAAACCCCCGCCGTTACTGGGCTTTGAACGCTCGATAGGTGAGAGTTTACGGGAGAGGACGGCAAGGGCAGCACCCAGGGTTGGGTGCCAATAGGTGAGAGTCTACAGGAGAGCCCCTTAAACCCCCGCCGGTGCTGGGGTTTGATCGGGCGATAGGTGAGAGTTTACGGGAGAGGGGGCCAACGGCAGTGCCCAAGGCCGGTTCTAATAGGTGAGAGTTTACAGGAGAGCCTCTGAAACCCGCGCCGTTACTGGGCTTTAGCCGTCCGATAGGTGAGAACGTCTAGGATCGGACCGACGTAGGCCCGAGATCGAGTGAGGACGGATAGGTGAGAGTCTACGGGAGAGGAGCCTTCGATCCAGGCGCCTGGGGCATTGAAAGGTGAGAGTTTACGGGAGTAGAGCAGGCGAATAGGTGAGAGTTTACAGGAGAGCCCACCTACGGACTATCGTTTGCCGAAACTGCATAAGCGGTTAAACGGCGTGTTTTATGCCAATGCGAAAACTGCAGCGATGTGATAGGCGTTTTTCAGCCGCTCAATGCACCAAAACAGTGCATTTCAATCCGGCTTCTCCCGTAAACTCTCACCTATCGGCGGGAGTTCTCCTGTAAACGCTCACCTATGAGCCCTGGCAGTCCCGTAGACTCTCACCTATACGCAAAAGTCCAGCAAAAACCTGGACTTATCCACAGACCTTCTCCCGTAAACCCTCACCTTTCCCGTTCGGTATCCCGTAAACCCTCACCTTTGCCCCCGAAAGTTCTCACCTATCGTCCCGTTCGCTCTCACCTGTTCTCCCGTAGGTTCTCACCTGTTCTCCCGTAGACTCTCACCTATTGCGCCTGAACCCCTTTGCTGGCGCGGGATGCAGCCCTCCGTAAACGTCAACGAAGGGTTTACGAATGACATACAAAAGAAACACGAACGGCATTGGCGTTTTCTTTGAGAGAGACAGGGAAAACCAAACCATCTCCGTTCGACTGCACCGTCTTCCACCCAGGCGCTATCCCCACTGGACGGCTAGAAGGTTCTGCAGCAAAATGACGTCGCTTTCGGCCTTCGTGCCAAACCGGTAGCTGGGCCCACCGGACTCCTCCGAGTCGAACCCAGCCTTCCAAGTCCATTCAGGACTTTCAACCCACACGGGGACGCCATGCTCCCCGGTCTCGTGGGCGTGGTGTCTCCGTTTTTTCTGGAGCATCACCATGCAGCACAACACTCTCACTTTCCCGATCACCGACACGTTCATCGCCATGGTGAGTTCGTGCCGGACGGCCAAGGATCATCGTCAGACTTGGGGATCGGACCAACAAGGTCCGGCAATATGGCTCGTCAAGGATCATGGGATCTACCTCATGTCCAACGAAGCGCTTCCGGAAACGGAAGAAAATAAGTCCGCGCCTCTGGTCTATGCTCAGGAGTGCGATCCCACCACGATGGAGTTCGATGACTGGTGGATGGCTGGCGAGCAACTGCTCGGCGGCGACGACAGCGTCACCCCCATCGAACTGGAGGTCTTCGAGTCCCTGATCTCCAAGGGCAAGAAGCTGATCCGCTTCAAGGTCAATCCCACGACGGGCGAACTTCGCATCTTCGCCTGAACATCCCACGATCCCGTACCGGGGCGACTCACGCCCGGTAACGGGATGGGTTGCCCCTTTCACATGGAGGCAACCAAACCATGCAAGCAGTCGAACAAACCTCAAGCAGTTTCGAGGCGCTCTTCGCCGCAGCGGTTGGGCTCGAGGAGTCCGCGGACTCGTTCTTGGACATAGCGTCCGAAGCCAACGAGGAGTCAGTCGAGATGGTCCCGGAGGTCATCCAGGCAGTCCCCGAGGATGACACCCCGCCGACCGTCGGCGAGCAGTACAAGGCGCTCTGGGTGCGCTACCGCAATGCACTTGAGAACTGGGCGAGTGAGCAGTGCGAAATTCGCAGTGAGGAGCGCCGGATTCTGAATCACCACCGCAGCGAGTACATGCGGGCGTTCGAGGATATGTCCGGACACGACGTGGGGCGCACGCTGGAGAAGAGCGCCATCGAGATCCGCAAGATGCTGGTCTGGAGTGCCGAGAAGTTGTTCGCACCCCAGGGTGTTTCGCTCAAGATCGATGGATACGAAATCTACGAGCGGTTCCCGACCGATCAGGACAACATCGACGCCTTCGACCCGGTCGCGATCTGGTCGTACCTGGAGCAGAAGTACGGGGGTGACTTCGGTGAGAAGCTCGCCTGGCAGCAAGTCGCCAAGGGCTTCAAGTCGAAGTTCAACCTCGATGAGGGCGAAAAGGTCGTGATCAAGAACGGATACATCGTGCTTGATCGACCCGTCTGGCTCGATGACTTCGACAAGAAGTACCACAAGAAGAACCGCCTCTCGTTCGGTTGCGTCGAGTCGATCAGCCAGTCGCTGAACGTGCTGAGCGAGATTGCCCGTTGGTCGGACCGGATTGCACTGAGTCATGATCTGCACAGACTCAACCGAACGTTCAGCGACAGGACCTACGAGGTCCAGTCACGGGCCAAGCATCCGGCCGGCCACAACGGGGAGGTGATCATCGTCACCTATACCAGTCGGTTCGAGTTCCTGATTCGGCAGGATTTCGCTGAACAGCTGCAGGTGTTCCTTGGCACTTACCTCGAGATCGAGCCGTAACGCAGCACAACTACCACCCGGACGGGCCATCCCCCCGTCTGGGGCATGGCGCGCTCTGGGTCATTACCTGGAGAGAACCATGAGTACCAACGAAGAGCAGAAGATCGCAGCCGAGCAGTTTGGCTACCGGATCGAGCAGGGCGAGGAAACGCTCGCCGGCAAGTTCTGGTGGACGCTCTGCCTGGCGGGCCTCGATGTTGAGGTCAGCCCGCTAGAGTTCGACTCGGAAGAAAATGCCTGGGAGGACGCCATTCGCGCCCACCAGGATGAACTCGCTGAGATCGAAGCGATCGCCGCCTGAATATCGAAGGTGTCTGCCTCCTGCCCCCCTCACGGGGTCAGGGGGAAGAGGCTTTCATGGGTGCAGTACGCACCTGAAACGGTAGCTGGATTCCACCGGGGAGTAATCCCGAAGCCAGCCAATGTCCGCTCTGGACCATCAACCCACCTCTGGGGAAGCCACCTTCGCCAGCCAGGGGATCGTGGTGACCTCGCACACAATGGAGAATCACCATGACCACACCGACTCCGACGACCGTCGGCGAACTGATGAAGCAGTTGCCGTTCTTTCAGGACGAGGAACTCGACGAGGACATCACCACGCTCGATCTCGACTGCCAGGTCGGAAAGGACTGCGCCGAAGTGCTCAAGCGCGCCTCGGCCCTGATCGAAGTCGCCCACGACGTACGCGAGCAGATCGTTGCCGCAACGATGCGGCAGATGAATGTCTTCTACTTCGGCTGAGGCGGACGATGATGAATCGGTCCAAGTCTGCTGGCCAGCGCGCGTACGAGCACGATGTTCAGCGCAAGCCGCGGTATCACGATGGGGCGCCGCGCGTGCCCTGGGAAAAGCTCTCGAAGATCGCCCAGCGATCCTGGGAGCAACCGTCTCACGGAAACGTGAGGCAGTAACGCGGAGGCCAACCGGCCTCTTGTAACTCGACCCCGCGGGGACATGCTTTGTCCCAGCCGGGGACAGGGTGTGTCTCCCGCGTCAACTGGAGCACACCATGTCTTGGTACAACCCTTTGAGAAGCATTCAGTCACGCGGGAGCCAGGCCGATCGGCCGGGTTCGCTGGCGGGGCTGGCTGCAGCTCGCAAAGTGCATCTCGGGCAGTTTTTCACACCCGACGAGATTGCACGCGTGATGTGGCGCATCGTCGAGCCGGCGATGCTGGCCGCCGAAAGCCAATGGAGGAAGCAGTCCATCATGGACAACTCCTGCGGTTCGGGAAGGCTGTTGCAGTATGCCGACCCGCAGAAACACATCCTGCTTGGCGTGGATGTGGATGCAGCGCCGCTTGCCCGGTTGGGTGAAGTGGCGGTGGAGGCTGGGTTCGAGTGTGAGTTCGAGCA
This sequence comes from Propionibacterium sp., assembly GCA_022837595.1. Classification (GTDB taxonomy): domain Bacteria; phylum Actinomycetota; class Actinomycetes; order Propionibacteriales; family Propionibacteriaceae; genus Brooklawnia. The sequence goes on along the minus strand of JALHFX010000015.1, from coordinate 24,796 downwards.
TTGCGGGGTGGAGTCCATCCAACCACGCAACATCGACGTCGCGCTCATAAACCCGCCCTTCTCGGTGCATCTGGAGTCACCGACCCTCAAGCCTTACCCCTGCACGTCCTATGGGAAGTACGGGCCGGGCACCGCGGCTGTGAGTCATGCCTACGCGCTGGCGCAGGCGGTGGAGGCGGCCGATATCGTCGTGGCGCTGCTGCCGCGATCGTTCGTCGACGAACTCATCGCAAATCCGACGCTGTACCTGGATGAGCGTGTGAGCGGCCGGTTTCACGCGGTGATCGATCTGCCGTCGGGCTCGTTCCGTGAGGAAGGCACCGAAGTGCAGGTGTCGCTCGTCGTCATGGGCCATGCGGGCAGGCAGGCCGTCCTGGCGCCCCGCGTGAAGATGCAATCGCTGGACGATCCGTTGCCTGAGCTGCGCAACTTCCGGCTTTACAACCGACACGCTGCGAAGCTCGGCGTTGTGGGGGTCGAGGACGAAGGACCTTCGATCACGCTGCCGGTCACTGGCGACAACACGGTTCGCATCGTCCGCGACGGACGCCGGATCAAGTTGCGCTACGCCTGCGGGCTCACGATGGCGAAGGTGCATAACGCCATCTTGCGCGAGACGGTGACGAAGCTGCTTGGGGAGGATCAACGTTTCCCCAAGGGGGTGAAGTACGAAGGGCAGGGGGTGCTGGATCTGGAAGTGCATCTTGCTCAGGACGATCCGATGGCTTCGTTCAACGAGTTCGTGGCCGAGGTTCGGAGCGCCGGCGGTTCGCCCGTCGTCGACCCGGGCATCTACGGGTATCTGAAGCGCGCAATAGGAGCAACGTTGCGCCAGAAGACGCCCCTGCGACACGTCGTCTATGTCGAGAACGGCGTAGCGGGTGACGCAGATTCGCTCGAGGCACGCCCCAGACGGCCGCAGGTGGCCGATCCGAAGGTGTGGGGTTCGCCCGCACTGTCGATTGATCAGTGCTACCACTTTGCACGGGCCGAGGACGGGCAGTATGCGTTCGAGGTCAAGGGGCGCACGTTCCGGCTCACACCGGAAGATCTGTACGAGCGCTTCGAAGTGGTCGCCGGCGCAGCCAAGAGCGGCTGGACGGTCGTCCATGAGGGTCTGCCGGCGAAGTTTCCCGAGCAGGCTGCGCAATGGCGCTCAAGGGCAGCCCAGATGGGGCTGGACAAGGTCCTCTCGTGGGGCTACCAGTACGACGATCTAATCGAACTGGCGATGCAACCGAAAGGGGCGATCGCAGCGTGGGACATGGGTCTGGGCAAAGCTCGTCTCGCGACGGCGCTGATCACCTTGCACGGCTCGAAGCATGGGCTGATCGCAACCGAAGCGGGGCTGGTCGAAGAGATGGTGATCGAGCTCGAAGGGCTGCCGATTCCGAAGACCGACTGGCAGGTGATCACGAAGCCCGAGCAGTTGATGGCGCTTCGCAGGATCAACGTCATCTCCTACGAGCGTCTGCGCATGGAGATCGGGCGCGGCGCGCAAAGTCCCAACCGGACAAAGCGCATGCGCAAGACCTACGCCGGGCAGCTTCGCCGGCGGATTGGGGTGGCGGTGTTCGATGAGGGGGATCTGTTGTGCAACCCGACGTCGGACCAGGCCCGTGCCTGCGAGCATGTTTCGCCCAAAAAGCGCTTCGTGCTAACAGCAACGCCGATCGCCAACTACCCGCGCGACATGGCGCCCATCCAGGCCTTCACGGCTGGTGACGGTACCGCGGCGCAACCGTGGGGATGGCGCCGAGGCAAGCTCGATCCGGTGTGGCGCAAGACAATGAACGTCGCACAACGTGGGCTTGATGCTTTCCGCGACACCTTCGTGTGTACGGAATGGGTGACCAAGGAGTTCACGGACACCCTGACAGAGGGCGCAAAAAGGGAGATCCCCCGTATTGCGAACCTGGAGGCCTACCGGGCAATGGTGGCACCGCTCATCAAGCGGCGGATCGTCGAGGAGCCGGAAGTCTCGGCTTGGGTAAAGATCATCAAGGAAGATCGCGAGATCATCGAAGTGCCATGGGATCACGCCCACCTGGCCTATTACCTGAAGGTGGTCGAGGAGTTCTCCAACTACTACCACCAGGTCAAGTCGGACAGCGGTCGGAAGAACAACCTGATCGCGATCCTGGCCAGGATCAGAGCCGTGTCCTTCGCGTCCGACTTCCCTCAGTACGGGGTGGAAGGGTTCGGGGCCTACACGGCGCTGACGTCCAAGCAACGTTGGGTGCTCGATGAACTCGAGCGGCTGACGGCCGAGGGGAAGAAGACGATCCTGTACGCGGAGAACCCGCGCCAGGTCGAGTTGTTGCATTCGCACCTGGAGCAGCGGGGTGTGGAGTCGATGACCTTCCACGGGGGCAAGCCGATCAAGAAGCGGACCAAGGAGCTCAACACGCGCTTCAGGTTCGGGGATTGTCCGGTACTGCTGGCGACGCTGGGCACCACACAGAAGGGGCTGAACCTGTGGCAAGCCAGCGAGGTGCTGATGCTCGGGCGCTCGTGGTCGGCAACGTCCGAAGAGCAGGCGATCCATCGCCTTCTGCGGCCGCAGCAAAAGCTCAAGGTGCGGGTGCGCTACATCCACCTTCCCGGTGGCATCGACATCTACAAGGACCAGCTGGTCAGCTTCAAGCGGGACTCTGCGCGAGCAGGTCTGGATTGGGCAACGCCCGACACCGAGGATGCGGACTTCTTGCATCTGGACAGTGTCATCGGGCGCTTCGTCGACGACATGGCCAAGTTGCACAACGTGGCTCGCCACGACGTGCGCAAGCTCATCGAAGCAAATTCATTCAAGGGAGTAGTCAATGTCTGAGAAGACAGCAATCGACCCCCCGTCGCTGTCCATCGGCGACGAGTTCGTGGTGATGACCCGCAATGGTCAGACCCGCAAGGTCGTCGCCCGGATCCTCGGGCGGGAACACAACCCGGCAACGGGCATCGACATGGTCTGGCTTGATCGACGGATCCACCGTCGTTACGAGAGCACCATGCTCGAAGGGGCGGTTAAGTGGTCAGCCGGCGGGGCCATCTCGACCGTGCTGGCCAAAGCGCCTTCAGTGCCAGAGCAGGACGAGGGTGAAGAGATGACCGCAAGGCAGATCGAAGCACTCGAGGCGCGGGCGCGGATCGCGGCCCGTATCGCGGAACGAAGAGGTAAGCAAGCGTCCTGACAGGACAGCAAAGAACCCCCTGTACGCCCGATCCATCGGGCTACAGGGGGTTTTTCATTTCTGGATTGTGCAATCCAGGGGCCGCGCCCCTCCCAACCAAAGTAGAAGACCTGGCACTAGAGTTGAATTCGTCGCGGTGGCTGGCTATTAACGGTAGCTTTGAGGCCAGAATCGAGCCAGTGATAGGATGGAACAAGGAAAAGCCGGGTGCAGGCCGAACCAAATAGCGATCGTTTCGGCAGAGAGATACACTTGCAGCTTATGCGCTAAACAGGAAAAAAATAATCATTAAGATTATGTTCTTCTTATCTAGTTATACTTTTATTACGCTTCTTCTGAGGATGAGCAATAGCTAGCAGAGCAAGCTGTCTTTCATCTCTAAGCTTCTTATTAAATCAAAGTTAGGTATCGCATGACCACATTGCTGAAGCACCCTGGAAAATACGAAGAAGGGTTCTATGGCGTCGTATTCTTCGATGGGCACGGATATGCCATAAAAGTATTTAAGAGGCGTGTGGATGTTCCTGAGGAGCACGTATTTAAGGTCTTTCAGTCTGAGGTCGATGCTTATAATATTGCAAAAGATAGTTTAGAGCTGAAAAGATTTATTCCGGAGTTTTTCGGTGAAATTGAATGCAAGAAGGTTATCGACGAAGCCGATAAAGACATATCTAATCAGTTTCACCTTTCACTCGCATACAAAATGAGAAAAGTGGATGGCAAGTTTGTGAAAGGCGGCATTAATGACGAAGGTTTAAATGAAGCCTTTCGTCGTGCTGGAATACATCACACGAAAGACGCCTCAGTTTTAATTGACGGTAACTCAATAAAGTGTGTTGTGGACATTGCAACGAAAGAACATGAGCTATGGCATCAGTAAGGCCACTATTGTGTGATGCCTGCTAGTTAATAAGGGGGAAGTGGTCGGATTACCTGCAGTTCTGGGCACACTAGATGGTCTGATCCCGACATTGGTCGCGAACACCATAGCGCGGGGCGTAAACCACGCTCCAACTTAAATCGCGCCGAAAGCACCCGTAGGGGGTTATTAGCGGCCGGCGAGGAGGGTGAGGATCTCATCGCGCGTTGCGGTCGCAGCGCGAACGATTGCCTCGAAGGACTCTGCCCCATTGGCCTCTGACAGCGGAGCCGTTGGCACCTGGTGCTGAGCAACACCTAGTAGCCGGTTAAGGGGGTTGGCCGTCTGAGCTGCATGCTCGGCGAAGATGAGTATCTGGGCCAGAGTTGAGGGTTCGGTCGCGACCATGGGACGGTCGTGGCCAGAGTTGATTGCCTCGACGATGGCGGTGGGTAACTCGAAGGCCTGAAGCACAGACTGGCGAACAGGATCCTCCCAGAGGGAAATAAAGTGGGCGAAACTGAGCAGATGCTCATCAAGTGCAGGGAAACGGGCGGCTGACGCCATGAGGTAGAACTGGCCAACGTTCGACATCAGGCCGGTCATCAGTGCGGTGTCTGGCGAGCAGACCTTGAGTTCCTTGGCCGTGGCGTAGCACCAGGCAGCGACATCGACCGAGTGCGCCCAAAGCTCCGAGGCGAGATCCTGCATCTGCTCGGTACGCTGATCCCGCTCGATCTGCTCGGCGGCGACTGCAAAGGCGAGGCACCGGAAGGTTGTCGATCCGATGCGGTTCAATGCCTTGCTGACGCTGGTGATCTCATTCGGTGACGGGTTCATCAACACGCTGTTGGCGACGCGAAGCACCTTAGCGCTCAGCACCGGTTCGGTACGTACAAGTTGGGCAATCTCTTCGACCGAGACCTGTGGGTCGTCTGAAAGCTCCTTGATGCGAAGCGAGAGGTCGAAGACGGTTGGAAAGCTCAGCGAGCCGTCGTCAAGTTCGTGCTCCAACGTCTCTGTGAACGCGGCGAGCTGATCTTCAAAAGCTGTCATTGTCCTGATGGTGTCCTTCATGTTGGCGCAAATTCTATGCGATCGCCCTTGCCTTCGCGATGATCTAGGCGCTGGACATGCCTCGCGGTGATCGGCAGAATGGGCGCGTTTCACGACTTTCGGGTCAAACCGGTAGCTGGACCCACCGGGCTCTCTTGAGCCGAACCCAGCCTTCAGTCCTTCCTGGACCTCAACCCACCGCGGGGATACCTATCCCCTTGGTCGGGGCGTGGTGTCTCCGCATTCACTGGAGATTCACCATGCACTACCAAACCACCGTTCGTACCGATGCTGATTACGCTGACATCCCTGAGGCTGCAGCGTTCATCATCGACCGAGAAGCTGCGAAGTCAATCCTTCACCTCTCGGCCCTGATCAAGGCCAACGGTCTGCACTGCCTGGAACGCTTCGACTACCGTGTCGACTGGGACTGGGGAGATGCAGAGGGCGGCACCGAAGCTGAAACGCTCGTCGTGTTCGCGGAGGAGTTCTGCTTCTCGGCGCTGGTCAAGCACACCAATGTCGAGATCCGGACCGAGAAAAAGCGCATCGCCGATCTGGCACATTTCCACGGGTTGAGCTTCGACGAGGCAGGAACCCCGGAAGAGGCGTTCGTTCAACACGTCGCCTCCCTGTCCATGTGGAACTGGGACGACGACAAGGGCGCCGCACTCAACGAGTGTGAGGAGCCCTCCGAGGGCTATCAGGACTCGCACGAGGCCTTGATGGGGCTGATCGAAGGTGCTCGCGATCTCCTCGCCAAGAAAGCAGCCCATGTTGAAGAGCCGGTGCAGGATCGTGAGACTCCTGCGCTGGTGCTGGTCAAGCCCGAGGAGTCCGGTTCGGACTATGTCCTTCAGGACGGTTCGCCGTCGTGCTGGATTGCCGTCGGGCCGATCTCGGTGCACGTGCGACGCAACACCGACACCGGTGACGAGAGCGTGATCGTCGATCTGTACCCTCGCGGGGCGGAAGACGAGTCACTCGATTCCGCGTTCGCGTTTTTCCAGGACGCCGAGGAAGAACTCTGCTCGGATCGGGGTATCGACCTCGATGACGTCGCCGAGTGGGTCGGGGTGCACTACCAGCGAAACTTCGAAGCAGAGCCGGCTGCGGCCCGCTACGAGTGGATCAAGCGTTACCTCGAGTCGTATCGGGACGGCGAGCAGCCACAAGCCGCTTGAACAACCATCTCAAAACCCTTGCGGGGAACCTCCTCGCAAGGGGGGTTCTCCGCAACCCACATGGAGAACCCCATGAGCAAGCCTATCGTCGTCCATATGGACATCATCGGTGTTGGAGAATACTTCGCGTCCGATGAGGACGCCGAAATCGTCCTAAGCGCACTCAAGTCCTATGGCTTCTTGCTGAAAGTGCCTCCGAAGGGGGTGCTCAGGCGTTGGAGCTTCGGGGAGTTTGCCGACGCAATCGAGGCCGTGTACGACAGGGCCGAACCGCGCACTGCCGCTACTGTGCAAGCGCTGCGCAGGATCCAGCTCACGAGCGAACTGCGAGAGCAAGGCATCACCGACTACTGCGGCCAGGTCTGCGGCGGCGGTGAGTGTGGAAGCGGTCCGACTTGCCTTTACGGAATCGATCCGCGTACGCAACTGCAGGGCATTGAGCACACGGTTGAAGCCCATGAGACGCTCTGATGCACCGTACCCGGCGGGTCTTAAGCCGGGCGACTTCATCCAACCGGAAACCTGCTTTGGTGACGTTTTCTTCGAGGTGGCCAGCTGCTACGGGCCGTCGCAGGCAACGTCTCTCTGGCATGTCTCGTACGTGACCTACGACAAGCATTGCCGCGTGCCGCGCACGTCTTGGGTAAATGGTGCCATCGGCATCCGACGGGTAATCCCGTCGGAGATGGCGGTGCCCGTGATGTTCAAGAAACGTCTTCGTTTCAAGGCATCGTTCGGACAGTACGACCCGATATTCGGTTTTGCTGCTGCCGTCCCGTCGCCGAGGTCGCTGGCGACCTAGACGAATAGCTTCATGCAACAACGCCCCCTCTGGTCCTCATCTGGACCTGAAGGGGGCTTTTCTCGTCAACGAACAAGGGTTGACATCCTCCCCGCCCTTCCCGCAACGGGGGGGCGCGAAGCGAGAGGGCCGGGAGGATGTCAAAATGCGAGCTTGCGGCACATCAAGCCAGACATCGGGGGCTGTTCAACTCGTCACCCTCTACCATTCTGTTCTCGATCGCTAACTTTTGAGTACGCCAAGATGATCCCTCTCGTTTCCAGCATCGCCTCTGTCGACCTGATCCGCCTTCGCGACCGTGTGCTCACGGCGCCCTGTTTCGCCGGCACCGCAGGCGACTATCCGTGGGATCGTTGGGAGAAGGCCGCTCTCGAAGCGGGCGTGCGCAATGATCTCGCCGGCCTTGGGCGTGCTGTCTTTCGCGAGGCGTTCCAGCACGACTGGTCGAACGAACTCAAGGCCGAGTGTGGCTGGATCGATGGCGGGGCAGAGATGATCCTGCACGCATTGGCGGCGCCTGATGAGGCCGTAACGCGCTGGGAGGCGCTGATTGAGGCCGATGGCTATCCGGATGAGATGGAGGCCCCGCGTATCGACCTCGACCCCTACGAGCTTGCCGATCGTCTCGAGGCCGTCGGCGTCAAGTCGAGTATCGTTCGCACTTAACGGCTCGGTGGCGAATGGCGGGCAATTTCCTTCGCCAACCAGCGCGCGGTGCCCATCACCACGATGGGGTTCCGCTCGGGCCAGAGCCAGTTCAAAACGCGGGTGAGCCAGGTCGGCCAGCCCTTGGGCAGCCAGATGACGGCAAGGTCAGCGCCAAGCGCCTCTTTCTGGCTTCTGGCTTGGACTCGTGCCTTTCGTTGACGGGCGCGATCGCGAAAACGGCCCCGCCAGTACCGGTAGGACTTGATCTCGATGGTGGCGCACCAGCCTGCGCGACGAACAACGAGATCGACGTCACCGATCCGCGTCATGCGTCCTGACTCAACGTAGAAGCCAGCCTTTTCGAGTTCGGGGATCGCTCGGCTTGAGAACGTCGCCTCGATCTCTTGTCCGTGCTGGCGCGCTTGCACCCGAGAACGGATGCGCCACCCAAGCAGTAGGCTCAAGGAAGCGGCGGCGGCCGCATAGAGCCTGATCTCGGGCACCAGATACGCAGAGAGCGCAAGGATAGAGGGCGCAAAGAAAAGAAGCAGCGCCGCGCGCCGCTGATCGCCTTTCCAGGGCGTGAAGGGCTTGTGTGCCATGACGCGCTGCTCAGACGATATTGCTGCCAGCACGCTCCCGAATGAGCGCTGCGGCGGCCAGGGCTTTGGAGTGCCTGTACTTCGTGTACAAGGCGGCAATCGTTCTCTTGTGCGTTTCCGGGTCGAAGAGCGTGGCGCGCTGTCTGTCGATGAATCCGTTGAACATGTTGGCAAAGCGCGGACTCATGGTGACCATGCGAAGCGCGGCGACGCGCCCCGTGTTCGAGTCGACAAGCACCACCGTGAGCGGCACGAACGCGTTGTCGGAGGGCTCACCTGGACCGCGATCCGCCTCGCTGACGAGGTGAATCGAGAACGCCTGATCCGACCAGGCCCACGTTCCATCGATCCGGAAGAGAAAGAAGATGACCCCTTGCTCGTAGTGAAGCCCGATGTGCATGGCGCCGTGGCGAAAGGCCGCGATGCTCTTCTCGGAAGGGCTGGCCTCGCAGATCTGGAGCAGAAAGCTGCCGTCGAAGTAGCGAAGCTCAAAGCGATTGTCGGGCCAGTGCGTGCGCTCCGGAGTGAAGAGATCGCCGATGGCCAGGCGCCAGGGGGAGTGTTCGTTGGTATCCATGCAGACGATGCTGCCATAGGAGGAGCGCGTTGCAAGGCCCGGCGAAATCGAGCAAAATCGTGAACGTTCTTGGCAATTCTGTGCCGATCCGGTAGCTGGACCCACCGGGCTCTCACGAGCCGAACCCAGCCGTCAAAGTCCGTTCAGGATTTCATCAACCCTAGCGGGGCATTCAAGCCCGCAGGGCTCGTGTGCTCCGTATTTTCTTGGAGCACACCATGAGCATCATCGAAGCGACCCCCGAAGTTACTCGCACCCGCAAGTTCGACTTTTACGCCGACCCCGGGCATGGGTGGCTCGCGGTCAAGCGCACCGACCTCCAGAAGGCCGGCGTTGCGGACCGGATTTCCCGTTGCAGCTACCAACGCGAGGACATGGTGTTCCTTGAGGAGGATTGCGATGCGGGGATCTTCATAAAGGCGCTGGCCGAGCAGGGCATCAAAGCCGAGTTTCGACAGCATCACACGGATCGTTCTTCCAAGATCCGCGGCTATGCTTCGTACGCCCCCCAGAGCGTCACGCTCGATCTGCATGCAGGGGAGTACCACGCCCAGCAGTGCGATCGCCTCAAGACCGAGATCGAGAAACTCAAAGACGATCTCGCCTTCCACCGTGAGCAGCTCAGTGCGGTGCGAAAGGCCGAGAAGAGCGTTTCCGGAAACGCGGTAATCGATGCACTCAAGGCTGCGTTCATGTGGGCTAAGGTGAAAATCTCGCCCGCTGCCGGCATCGTCTATGTGACGGTCAATGTTAGCGCTGCGGATGCGACCCGTGCGCACCGCACCTGCGAGGCGCTGGGGTTCGAGCGTCGCAGCGTCGAGCCGTGCGACGGCAGCAACATCGGCTCAGCCCTGCACAGCGACTATCGGAAGTTCGACGCACCAACGATCAAGCTGTACCTGATCGAAGAAGTCCACTAAGCAGCAACTTTCCCAACCGGGGGCACCGATCCCCCTGAGGGGAAAGGGCGCCCCCAGAAACCTATCTGGAGGCACCACCATGGCACACACCGTAACCGTCACCATCCTTGTCGACGAAGCTGAAGAATCGAATGTCACCGACAGCATCAACGAGATGCTCCGAAAACACTGGGTCGAGAACGGCGGCAATGTGATCGATTGGGCAATCGATCATTCAGGCGAAGTCTGCGAAGAAATGAACGATTCGATTGCGAACGGCACCTACGAGGAGGGCGATGCCTTCCGCGACTGGGTGATCTTCTCCCGGTCCGAGATGGACAGGGGAGATGGCGCCGGCTTCTGGTCAAACACCTACGGTTGGACAACCCTCGACCTTGCAACCAAGTTCGCGAGCACCGAGGGCGACAAACCCGTAACCGCCAAGGATGACGCAACCTGGATGCTGGCCCCGTACCGTCTGAATTTCTACCGGGCGCTCCTCATCGAGCAACCGGGCGCCGAGACGCTCGATCAAACGCCCAGCGCCTATGAGTGCTGGGCCGAGACCGAGGGCCATGCCAAGGAACAGGTCATCGACGCCTATCCCGGGTGTCGTGTCCTGGAGATCGAGGGAGTGGGGCAATGAGCGATGAGAACGACCGTCTAGCCAAAAGGCTGGCCTGGGCCAAAGAACTCCTGGCCTCCTGCGAGGACGCGATCGCGGCGCAGCATCGGATCATCGAGCACGATGGCGCGCTCGAAGCTTATGCGCTTTCCCTGCAGTCCTTGCAGTCGCAGCGTGAGCAACTGATGGGAGAGATCCGCGAGTGTGAGGCCGCCATCGGGCAGTCCTGAGTACGACTTCCAACCAAAACCCAAGGGGGCAAACCGCGCCCTTGGGTCGGTTCCCCCGCAACAACGAGGAACCGCAACATGGTCTATTTCCGTATCACCACCGCAGACGGCCGGCGCTACGTCGGCTCCGTGCAAGGGCACGGCGGACAACTTGGCGGCGGTGCTGCCCATTGCGGCCCGGCGCGCGAGCGCGAAGTAGCAGCGAATGAACTGCAGCACACCATCGACGCGATCACCCACTCCGGACGCTGGAGCGGAACGGTGCTAGAGGCGCGCGAGAAACCGGGGCACTGCATCGTGAAGTCGGTGAAGGACTGGAAAGTCCCGAACGACGGCGCGTTTAACTTGCATCACGTCCCGCTTGCCGGCGCCACGTTCGTTGTCATCTCCGACGAGGAAGTGCAGGCGATCCAGCCTGGGACGTGCCGCGAGGACATCCCGGACGAGAAGGCGGCAGTTGCTGCTGATCGGCTGAACCATTACCAAGAGGCATAGCCTCGAAGGCCCGGCTTACGCGCATGCGTGTAAGTCGGGCCTTTTGCTTAGCTGGGCTTGAAGGACGAACACCTGCCGGTACGCTGGACGCATCGAATCTGCATCAGTTGCCGTGCCAATGTCCGACCTTAACCTTTCCGACGACACCGAGGGCCGACTCCGCAGGGAGTTGGGCGAACCGTGTCGCACCTACCAGCATCTCTTCGTACGGTTTAGCCCGATCTTGAACAAGCCAATTCGCGGCTGCGATGTCGGTTCGAGCGAGCGCGCGAAGAGGGGCAGATCACTGATCGGATGGCATAAGAGATGCTCGGGATGCTCTTACGTGCGTGATGTAGTTGGGAGTCATTGACTGGGGGATCGGGTAAGTTTGGGGCTTTTGCTCCAGAAAACCCGGTCCACTGGAGAAGAAGGTTAGTTATTGTTGCGCCAACTTTAAGGGAGAAAATATGCTGAATTTCAAAACCGTTGCTGTTGCTGCTGTGCTCGCGCTCTCTTCGCTGTCGGCGAACGCTGACTGCCTTTTAACCTTGACCCGTACTAACGAAGTCGAAAAGAGCCTCAATCAGTACGGCGGATTGAGCACCCCGAATTTTCAAACGATCTGCCAAAAGATAAATCGAGCAAAGGCTCGCGTCGTGATTGCCGCAAATTCGGTTGTCCTGCAAGGCAAGTCGATCGGGTGGGCCAGCCTCACTTTAGGAGACCTAAACTCGCAGATCATCTCGTCATCGAATGCGTCCATGTCGACTTTCGTGAACTCTAACGCCAGCCAGAACGTCGCAGATGAGCTGATGGTGGCGGCCATCAATGATGCGCTCAAGCAGTGGGACATTGATCGTGCAATCGCAAGCCTCAGCCAGGAGCGGGCAGCCTTTCCGAAGGCCAAGAAGTAGGGCAGCCAAGCCCCAACAAAAACCCGGCCTCAAACGCCGGGTTTTTGTTGTTGCAGCCTCGAAAACGCCTCGCACGCCCTAGCCCCTGCGTATGCGACGAGCACGGCCTGGAACTGCTCAATCTTGGCATCCTCCGGCGACCGATGATGGGGGGTGCCAATCGGCCGTCCACTCGGTGGGCTCTCCCGTCGTTGAACCATCTCAGGCCCCGACTTCAATCCCACCAATTTCGCCTGCGGCGCACGTGTTCTCCATCCTTCCCTTCAAGGCAGAGGCTTGTGGCCAGGCTGAACAAGGGGTCTTCCTTGAGTGCGCAGTTCACAACTGCCCCGACAAAATCGTGGTCGCCCCTCAGCTTGCGTGCGAACCTGCTCAACTCGAGCGCTCTGCGCAGGGCGGTCCGCTCAGTGTCTGTGGCTTGTAGAGCGCCGCACAGCCTAGAGAGCACTGGGTCGTTTGGCGGGGCACGTCGGCCACTTTCAATCCCTGAAAGGTGCGATTGATCGATCTTTGCAGCAAACGCGAGGTCTTTCTGCGAAGTGCGTTTCTGTACTCGAATGGCCAGAAGTAGGGTTCCGAAGAGGTTCTTGGGTGCCATGTCTGAAGTCCATTGGATTTGACAACTGCCAGTTAAGCATGTTCGTGCGTGTATTGGGAGTGGTCAGATTTGCTGGAAAAATCGGCGTTCACCGCGTGCCTCGGATTGAGTGACGGATACCATTTCTAAGCCCAGATCCGAGCATCAGAGGAGCACGATGTCTTGATAGATTCCTTCAGGCGCCAGCAATCACGTGCTGAGCGACCTGTATGCCAACTGCGTGTTGTGAAGAGGCGTCAAGGGTCAAAATCCTTGCGCCCCAATCAACCGATGGTTAGACTAGTTTTTAGCTTTGGCCTCGTGCCGAACCGGTAGCTGGACCCACCGGACTCAACCGAGCAAACCCAGCCTCTCTCGTCCGCACAGGACAACAACCCACCTCACGGGGACATCACTCCCCTGCAAGGCGGGCGTGGTGTCTCCGTTTTTTCTGGAGAAACACCATGCAGAACTACCAAGTAGTGAAGATTGGCTCGAACCGTGGCATTCCGAGGGTTTGGCTGCAGGGTCGCCAGCCCGAGCAGGCCGGTTTCACGCCCGGTTCGTCGTTCTCTGTCCATGTCGAACGTGACCGCAAAGCGGTCATCCTGCGACGGGAGGAGGGCGGCCTTCGTCGCGTTTCCCGCAAGGAGGCCGGCGGCAAGGAAGTCCCGGTGATCGACATCAACTCGCTGGAGACGCTGTCAGTCTTCAAGGGTCTCGAGCAGGTGCGAATCGTCACCGGCCAGGGCGTGATCTACATTCTGCCGCTGGCGAGTGAGGCTCGAAAGGTCGAGCGTATCGAGCGGCTTCGTCAGAAGCTGCAGCGGGGCGAGGCTCTAAAGGTCGGGTCGCTCTCGCACGGCGGGGGTGTGCTTGATCTCGCGCTCCACCGCGGGTTCGGCGCCGAAGGCCTCCAGACGCATCTGGCCTTCGCCAATGACATCCGTCCGGAACTGCTCGAGCATGCCTCGTCGGCTAACCCCGCCTGGCGCCCGGACACGGTCGCACTCGGGGCGCCCATGCAGGAGCTCGTGTTCGATGCCTGGGCGATGAGTAAGCTCAGCGAGGTCGATGCGCTCTTTGCCGGTATTCCATGCACGGGCGCAAGCCTCTCGGGGCGGGCGAAGAACGGCACCTCGTGCGCGGAAGCGCACCCGGATGTCGGACATCTCGTGGTGGCGCTTCTGGCCATCATCGCCAAGGTCAATCCGGCCCTGGTGGTGCTCGAGAACGTCGTGCCGTACGCAAACACGGCCTCGATGTTCATCATCCGGCACCAGCTTCGCGATCTGGGCTACGTCGTGCATGAAACCGTGCTCGATGGGGCCGAGTTCAACGAGCTCGAGCACCGGCAGCGCATGTGCATGGTGGCGGTCACCGAAGGGATCTCCTTCGACTGGTCGTGCCTGGTCAAGCCTGAGCGTCGGGAACGGCGTCTGGGCGAGATCCTGGAGTCCGTCGCGGATGATGCTCCGTGCTGGTCCGAGATGGGCTACCTGAAAGCCAAGGAAGAGCGTGACGCTGCGGCCGGCAAGGGGTTCGCGATGCAGATCGTGGGCCCGGAGTCGACCAAGGTTGGAACGATCGGGACTGGCTACGCCAAGAACCGAAGCACCGAACCGAAGGTGCAGCACCCGAGCCGGCCCGAGCTGCTGCGCTTGCTCACCCCGCGTGAGCATGCAGCCTGCAAGGGCATCCCTGCGGAGCTGATCGAAGGTCTTTCCGCAACCACAGCGCACGAGGTTCTCGGTCAGTCGATCGTGTTCTCGGCGTTCGTGGCTGTTGGCGAGCTTCTGGCCCGGACCTTGAAGCGCTGGTTCAGCGTCGCAGAGGTGCAAGAAAACGAACTGGCTGCGCTGTTGATGGCGGCCTGAACAATCACTCGCCCGATGGGTTCTCGCCCATCGGGCGAGGACTCTCCCGGGCATTCGCTGGAGAGAGAAATGCAAGATCGAAAGAACCGCCCCAGCCTGGGGGGCAGCGCCGAGAGAATCCACGAGGCGTTCAAGAACCACAGCCATGAATGGTGCGGACAGCGCATCACGGAGGCCGAGATCATCGGCGCCGGCGAGCGGTTCCGTCTGGACAACAACGGAAAGCTGCTTCGGGTCGTGAGCGAAATCTCGGTGAGAGACGCAACCAAGGCCGAGTTTCGAGCGTTCTTCGAGGCGATTGAGCTTGGCCAGGTGCAGATCTACCAGACCCCGCTTTGAGTTTCGGGGCGGATGATGCACCGGACGGTGCTCCACCAGGCAACGGGCATGCCGATCGACCCGGAAAGCCCGGCGGCGAAGATGCAGCAGAGACGATTTGCACTAACCGTGCAGACGTAGAGCATCGGATAGCAGCACACACAAACTACCTTCGGGGTGACATCCTCCCCGCCCTGAAGTGGTGGGGCTTGACGCGCATTTCGGTCACGAGATGACCGGCCAGCCGATGGGGCAATGCGCGCTCTAGCTGCGCTGCAGGGATGCAGTTCCTTGCGCCCACTTCATCCGCTGGTTACACTCGGCTCTCGATTTGGCCTAGCGCCAAACCGGTAGCTGAACCCACCGGGCTCCTCAGAGCCGAACCCAGCCTTCCCTGTCCGTTCAGGACATACAACCCACCACGGGGACACCTTTCGTCCCCGTAGCAGGGCGTGGTGTCTCCGTTTTCACTGGAGAATCACCATGAAGCAGCTTTCCCAACGCGAACTCGGAACTGTGCTGGCGGCCCTGCGCTACTGGCAGGCGTATCGCGGCGTTATGTCTGAGTCGATGCATGACATCGAAACCGATGGTGGAACGCTCACCCCCCTCAGTAACACCGAGATCGACAGTCTGTGCGAGTCGATCAACGCGGAGCAGCCGATCCCCACCGCGGTGATCGAGGTAAACGGCGGCGCCATCTACTGCACCCGGTCCAATGTGCCGATGCGGGTGGTGGTGCTCGACGCAGACCTCGAAAGCTCGGACGAAGAGGATCATCGCCAGGTCGGCGATAAGACCTACTACGTGCTCGATGCGGTCATGACCGAACAGGCTGAACCTGGCCAGGACGGCATCGACCAGGACTTCGTGCAGCGCGTCGTCGCCCAGCTCTAACCCGTACCACCGTCAATCCCATGGGGCTCCATTCCCCATGGGGGTGTAGCCCCTCATTACCTGGAGCTACACCATGTCCCAAGACCAAGTTGCCTTCTCACGTGCTCGCAAGACCGTGATCGACTTCGTGCGGCCGGATGGCCGAACGCAGATCTGTGGCAAAACGCTCGATGAGCTGCGCGGAGAGTATCCCGACGTCAGCATCGAGGAGTTCGAGGTCGCCTACAAGGCGATCGAGTCCTGCTTCATCAAACCGGTCCACCCGGTGAGCGCGGAGCAGTTCATCGAAGCGCTCGAAGTGATGCCTCCCCTCAACTGGGTCAGGGCTGAAGACAGTGAATCGTTCAAGTCGATGGAGATGACCTACGGCAACGTCACCCGCATCTGGGTGCGCGTCGGCGATCACTACTTCAGCCTGTCCGATCGGCGCACGCTCACGCATGCGCAGATTCTGGAGCGGGTGGTTTCGTACCTCGAGCGCATCGTGGAGGAGGGCTGATCATGTGGCCCCACCAGGTCGAACAGGCTGCCCGCTACCGGATGGCCCACAAGAGCAGGGTCGATGCCCTTGAAGAAGCACTCCTGGCGACGATCGAGGATTACGTCGCCACGGTTGCAAGCAAGGTGATGAAGCCGGAAATCGTGGGGCTGATTCGTGAAGATCTAGCCTCTGGAGACCCCTCACGGTACCCCCGAACGCTGCGATTCGAGGCGGTTTCGATCACCACGACGTGTTTCAGTCGTCCGTACTGGATGGCGATCGATGCGCTGAACTTTTTCGCTGATGCCGTGGGGGCCAACTGGCCCTACATGGATGACGCGAAAAGAGGCTGGAACATCGAGTCCGCCAGAGATGAGATGCAGCAGCTTCAGCGTTGGCTGCAGGACAACCGTTCGTCGGGCTTGTCCTCTGCGGACACGGTCATCATCCATTAAACCCATCCTGGGGTCACGTCCCAGGATGGGTTGTGACCCCTCCAAGCAAGGAGAGAATCATGAGCAAAATGACCATGACGATCGGTTGCGATCTGTCTGCATACGCAACGATCAGCCTGCCCGCCGGCACGGACCTGTCCGAAGAGAACCTGAAGGCGATTGCCGCTCAGATCGATGAGGACGGCGAATGGGGCGGTCAGGACATCGCGTTCGTACCTTACTGGGAAACCCAGTCGGGGCTTCGCGTGGTGCGCGTTGGGCCGGATGGTGAGGCACCGATCGTCTCGGATATCCCGGTCGACCCGGGTTACTACGACGCGGGCCAGGTGCTGGCGGCCTTGCTGAGAGGGTCTCAGAAGGGTGATGGCGTCCAACCCCTGGTAGAAGCGGGGCAGGCCTACAGGCCCATCAAGGATGTCGAGCCGAAGGTCTGCCACACGGGCTTCATGTCCACACCGGACGGCGAGCGCGTGCAGATCGACTTCAGCGTTCGTAAGGGCGCGACCCAGGCCGAGAAGGATCTCGCGTTCTTCTCCGCGCTGTGCCAGAAGGTGCAGATCGACTATCTGGAGCTGGGCGAGATTGCAGTAGCGGCCGAGTAAGCCGATGTCCGCATAGGACAGCACAAATCCATCAATCCTGCCGGGATCTCCATGCCCGGTGGGGCGTGGTGCTCCCCGGCGAAATCATAGGAGAAGCACCATGTACAACACCCATGTCTATGCGGTCGTCCGCGTAAAGGCTATCGGCACGAACCTGCCGTCCTTGCCAGCGGAGATTGCTCAAACGGTCTCCGATGCCGTATGCGCCAACCCGACCGAGTGGCTTCGGCCGTCGTTCGGGACGGTGACGACGGCAAACGGCGAGCGTTTCGACATCGCGGCGGTGGAGTTCGCCGACGACATCTCTGGGGTCATGATCGACGAGATCGATCCTGGAAGCGGCCGGATCGTGACCGAGCACCTGTTTGACTGGGACTGCAAGCCGATGACCGGCCTGTCGGAGTTCAGAACCCGCCGTGAGGCGGATCTGGCCGCTGAGGTCGTGCGCCTCAAGGCCGAGATCGAGGCACTGAAGGCGCGAGGTGTGAAATGAGGCGCGCTGTGTCCGCAACGGAACTGGCGAGCATCGTCAGTCGCCTGCTCACGGACCCGAGCGGCGCCGGCGAGCTCGATGAGGCCGATACCTTCGGCCGCTTCATGACGGACATCGCGCAGGTGGTGGCCGATCAATGCGGCGGCGAGATCGTGTCGCCCGCGTCCAGTACGGACAAGGGCTGGACGGTTTCCGTCACTCCCAATGACAGCCTTCCCGAAATGGGAGGCGTGTGGGGCGAGTGCGAGGCCCAGACTCATCTTGGTTTGTTCCAGGAGATCCTCGACTCAACGAGGGTTGGCATCGGTGGCGGGCCCCCGGAAGACCTGGTTGTACGGCGTGATCTGGTCGCTCAGGAGTATCTGAGCGGTTTTCCAGCTGACCTTGTGCTCACCAGGGAGCGTATCGAGGAGGATGGCTTGTTCGGAGAAGCACTTCACTGGATGACGCCGAACTTCGAGATGCCGCTTTGGGAGGAGCGCACACTCGGTGAGTTCATGCGCTGCTACCAAAGCGGGCTCATCCCCGAAAAAGCCAATGCACTCATGCTCAGGACCGAGAAGTTCAATGAGCTTGGGGTGAAGGCCGAATACGTGACCATCGAGGCGCTTCGGCATGCGGTACCGACCGAAGCAGGCGCCTGGCGTCTGCCCTCTGGCAGGGTGCTGTGTTTCGTTTGAAGGCTGTGTTGAATTGAAGGACCAAAGCCCGGTTCTCTGCTCACGCGGAGACCGGGTTTATCGTGGCTCGTACGCCGGTAGACAGCGCAGCCGACATAGCGCTACGATTCCGAAAGGTAGCTGACAGACCTGCGCCGATTCGTGCGGCCGAAGTCAGCCTTGCAAGCGCCCCGGCGCGATCCGGCCTCGGTTCCTTTAGCAGCGATTCTTCCCGGATCGCGCGTCCATCAAGCATCCCATCGAGAGCAAAGAGCTTCGCTCGTGCGCGTGCCTACACGCTCGCGCGATCGGCGCTGTTTGCCCTCTGGGCACATCGGTAGCTGGCGCTCACCGAGTCCATTCAGGACGTAAGCCAGCCTCTCACAAAGCCCGATAGGGCTACTCAAAGGTTTAATTGACACGCCCTGCGGATTACCACCCGCAAGGGACAGGTGTTGAAACAGGGCTTCTTCTCGGAGAAGCACATGAGCAGTCACTGGAAATACGAAGAGGAAGTCGTCGCTCAACACGACGCCGAAAAACCCTTCGCCCCTGAAAACGGTGAGCCGCTGAAGTTCGAGGTGGGTGACGTCGTCGCCTTCACCAATGAGTATGGCGTGATGTTCCGCGGGATTCGGGTGACCGGGTTCTACAAGCCGGACCCGATCAACTCGCTTTACGCAACTGGGAGGCGCTATCTCCTTCACTGGAGCAGCCCGTGGTTCCCGGCGAAAGAGTCGAGTTTGCAACTCGACTCGGAGGTGGGAGACGCACCGGAAGGCGTGGTGGTCTATGGCTACGCGTAACGGAATGTCCTAAGACATCGCACCTTACGAGATAGCCGGGCAGCCGGTTAACACCATCGACCCAAGCGGGGACACCCATCCCCGCCTGGGGGATGCTCCGCGCAAGAGAAGGAGTATCAGAGTTCCTTGCCAATAAAGTCGAAAACGTGGCAATAGAGTCGAAAACGCCCGGATGATGTCCGGGCGTTTTCGCTTGCGTGGATGATCAGCCTTCTGATCACTGAACTACGCGTGCTTCACTGGTAGGGGTGATCGGTGGCCGGCGGGTGCTCGGCCGGACCTGACGCTCACCATCTGCCTCGACTCGCGATCAATGGCAGCTATGCGGATGCGGTTTCCAATAGCGGCATGCGGCCATGAGCCGTCACTGACCACCCAACCCGGATAGCGGCCATCGGGGTAAGGCGGTATGCTAATAGCCTGCTTGTCAGATTGGCCGCATCGTCCCAAATATCGGCTGTCGCTGTTTTTCTTCCTTTTGATTCTGTGCTGAGCGTGGTTTCTGTTTCTGGACAGTAAGTTGCTCAACTAGTTATCAGGCATTCCGATGCTAAGTGGCAGAACTTTAACCGAAAAGTGTAGGAGTTTGTATGGGAGCTCGGCGAGTTTCCACAAACGGCTGGTTATTCATATATAGTTAAAAATAAAGTGTCTTAAGTATGATCGATTAAATTTAAAATTTAGGCACTTGGTAACTCAGTAAGTATCTATTTTTTAAAAAATGCATTGGTGTCAATAGGGTAAATATTATATTTAAACTGATTTTGATTATTTTGCCTATCTAAAAAGGACGAAAAATGAAAAATTTTTACATTTCCTTAATTCTTATTTTATCGATTTTGGGGTGCTCTTCAACCCCCAGTAAAAATAATTATCGACCTTATCATGCTGGTGAAAAGACTCTCGGGGAGGAGTTAGGTGAGCAGATGATGGGAATTGCGAGACAGCAAGACGCGAGGGCACGCACATACTCAAGTGGTAACTCTACGTCTGCGCTTCTGAATTCTGGGCCTAACAAACTTGAGAGATATATTGATAAAAAAACTGGCTATAATTGTACAAGAATGGGCCCTCAAACCTTTAACTGTGTTCCATGGTGAACGAGGAAGATTAGCTGACTGAAATGGATTGGCCGAGGGAAACACTGATTTTTTCGTCCGCCACTGACCCGCTTGCGCCATGCCATTTGAGATAATGGCGGTTACTGGGCTCTACGGTTAGGGCAGTGCTGATTTATTCGTACCAGACTCGGCAAACCCTCTGAAAGCCGTGGCTTTCAGAGCGGCTGCCGGGCGAAATTATGAATATTTCAGCGACTCCTTAGGTGTCAAGAGCACTGTGTGAAGTCCAGCTTGGCCCCTACAGCGATGTTCGGTTTTTCTACCCGTTGGCTTGTCTTGCGGTGTTTTTGCTGATCGCACATGTCAGGGCACGGCGTATGCATGCGCAACTCTACTGAACGGATCATGCGGCGAGCGGGGCTTGTTCTAGCAGCGTTTCTGGCGTGTGTGCTGCTCTACGCCTCTCTGATCGAGCCCAATTGGGTCGCGGTGACGTACCACGGTGAGGGTCCTGCCGGTCGGTCGCCAATCCGCATCGCCGTTCTGTCTGATCTTCATCTTGACGGTATCGGTTACCGCGAGCGTGTTGTCATTGAGCAACTACGCGAGGTGCGCCCAGACATCCTTGTACTGGCCGGTGACGTGGTCGATGAGCCTGATGATCTGCCGTCCTTGCGCACGTTGCTGTCGCAACTTGATTTGCCGCAAGCTGTCGCGGTACTGGGAAACTGGGAGTACTGGGGCGCTGTGCCGCTTGAGCAATTGCACAAGCTCTATCGCGACCACAACGTCGCGTTGCTGGTGAATGCAGGGGTGCAATTTCCGGTTGAAGGCCGCCAAGTTCGACTGTTCGGCCTTGATGACGCAACGGCGGGGAAGCCGCGCCTCGATCTCGCCATTCAGGACTCGGAGGCAACTGCTGCAGAGTTCACGATTCTGCTCCAGCATTCGCCCGGGTTCTTTGCGGCGAAATCGGCCGGAGCAGGGTTACCCTACAAAGCGTTCGACTTGTGTTTGTCAGGCCACACTCACGGTGGCCAAGTCACGTTGTTCGGCTGGGTGTTTGGCCCATTGCCGCCAGGCAGCGGGCCGTTCGTGGCAGGGCAATACCAGACGGTGGCGTGTCCGCTGTATGTGTCGCGGGGGCTTGGCACATCAGTGCTGCCGCTCCGGCTTTTTGCGCGGCCGGAGATTGTGATATTTGATCTTTAATGCAGTTATCAGGCATTCCGAAATTACACAGCAGGACTGAAACCATAAAAATCTAGAGCGAAACACCAATGAAATACTTGACGCTATTCAGAATGCCGACCCCTATAAAGATTACGGGTCGCTCTTCAAGCATAACGAACGCTTTCATTAATTCCATAATTCCGGTTGTGCCTCCCAGCGAGGAAGAGGTCAAACGCGCCTTGGAAATACTTGGAATGACCCCGGAAACATTTCAGTGCGCGTACTGTGGCGGCGTTGCTTCGGAATGGGATCACCTTCACCCACTCGTGAAAGACAAAAAACCAACCGGGTACATCTCTGAAATCCACAACCTAGTTCCATCTTGTGGAAAGTGCAATCAGTCAAAGGGCAACAAGGAATGGAAAACTTGGATGCTCAGTAACGCAAAACTGTCTCCAACAACACGTGGCATCAAGGACATCCACGAAAGAGTCAAACGACTTGGGGCGTACGAGAAATTCAAGGCTCCCACAAAACTAGACTTCGCAGCCATCGTTGGGAAGGATGTTTGGGCGCAGCACCAAAAAAATCTTGAGCGTGTGCAGTCCCTCATGCGCGAAGCTCAGGACCTTGCTGCAAAGATAAATACCAAGGTTGCAAGTGCATACAAAGCCATCTAACCTGGCGGTCGACCTCGCTCCTTTCGGTCGCTGGTCACATCTACTTTGAATGCCAGGTTGTTGGAAAGCTCAACGGCAGCAACGGGTCGGAAGCGGTAGTCCGTGGCAGGCTCGTTCAGCCAAGACGACAGGTTGCGTTAGTCGGTCTTTAATGGCGGACCGGGTGGCAGAGCAGTTTTCGACTATATTGCGCAAGACGCGGGCGAATCCTCTGAACTTCTCGCTCTTGTTTTCGACTTTAGCCGTGACCTGCATTGCGCGGGGTGACGCTGGAATCCGCGTCAGCGCTGAAACCGAGTTTTCAACTTTATTTGGTCGGAACAGAAAACGTGTGTGTGCCAGAAGCTGCCACCGCGGAACCGCCTGTTCGCATCGCGCATTGTGACGAAGTGGTTTGGCTTCGCCCGTCGAATGTTCTGCGAATTGAGGTGCGAAAGGCGTTTGCTGGTTTGCCTGAGCGAGTTGTACTCATTTTGAGCGACGGCGAGCAATTTGTCTTCACCGGCGGTACCGTAGAAACGGCGGATGCGATTGCTCAGATGCTTTGGCCCGCAAGCGCATAGGAAGGGCCGTAAAACTGAAATATTCCACTCGGCGACGAGGTTGTGGGAGGGGCAATGAGCAAGACATTGGAGAAAGAGGTGCGCGCAGACAGGAATTACCGCTTGGCTGCGTTGATGGCACTTATTCTGACGATCGCCTCGATGGGTGTAAGTTCTGAATGGCTTCCGCTTTGGGGGCTGGTGTGTATTTTTGTTTTTGGTGTGGTTGTTGCAGCGTTGCTTTCCTCGTGGCGCGATTTTCCCCGATGGGGGGATGGTGCGTAGCCACGGAAAAGGATGCAATGCGACATTCCACTGACCAAGCCGCTGTCGCGTTGATGCTCTCTGGGGCAAGTGAAAGGGAAAAGCAGTCTCGCCTCGACGGATTGCTGACCGAATCCGCCGTCCGACACGGCCAACAATGCCCGGACTGCTCGTCCTCCGCTGTCGCGGACAACGGATTGCGTGGGGCCGAACTCACGTTCTTGTGCGAAGACTGCGGCCATCAGTGGTCGCCAAACATCTGACCAAGGGAAAGACATGGCGACGAAACTGACGCAAGCGCAGATGCGCGTGATGAAGTGGCTCGGTAAGGGCTGGGAGGCGCAGCCTGGTGCTGGGTCGTCGCTGCTGGTCAATGGACAGCGCATCTGCAACACGGACACCATGATGGCGCTGTACCGGCAAGGTCTTGCCGCACAAGACGACAAGTGCTGCTGGCGCGCGACCGAGAGCGGCAAGAGTGTTGCACGTGAACTCGGGCTCTAAGGAAAAGTGGTTTGTGCAATCCAGTCACTGAGGCTCTGATGTTCGTTAAACGTTCTCCCGTCATGTTGATCGTGTCGGGACTTCTCTTCTCTCCCCTTATCTCGCAAAGCGCGCATGCTGCGCTCACCGGTTTTGTAGTTGGCGTAGCCGACGGCGACACGCTGACGGTGCTCGACGTGGCAAAGCGTCAGCATCGAATCCGCCTTGCCGGGGTCGACGCCCCTGAGAAGGCGCAGGCGTTTGGTACCCGTTCATCTCAAAGCCTCTCGGAGCTTTGCTACGGCAAGCAGGCCAAGGTGTTTGATACCACCGAGGATCGTTACGGCCGCACCGTTGGAACGGTGATCTGCGATGGGGTGGACGCTAACGCTGCTCAGGTCGAGCGTGGCATGGCGTGGGTCTACAGACAGTACGCACCGCGCAACTCGCCGCTCTACCGGCTGGAGTCCCGCGCTCGCGACGAACGCATCGGGCTGTGGCGGGATGCCAAACCGGTCGAACCCTGGCTCTTTCGTCGGGCCTCCCGCTAAAAGCACCTAATTGCCTTGTTTTGCCGTGGGATAGACGGACGATGGCGCCTCTATCCTGTAGCCCACATCATCATCGTGGGCCATTGCCATGCCTGCTTTCCGATTCTTCACTGCGCTGAGCCTGGTTGCGGGGCTCGCCGGCTGCGACGCCATCCTTTCACACCCGGCGATTCCGTCAGAGGCGAAGGCCATTGCCTACGAGGGGCTTGATCAGGTGGCCTCGTTGCGCCCAGAGGTGGATCAGTTCCTTGGAGGCTTCAGGCTGGAATCCAGGGAGAGTGCGGCGGTCTCCCAGATGGCCGGTGCCATGTTCATGGTGCTCGAGGCGCGGGACATGGGGGGCGTAGTCCGGGGTGCCATCGAGATCAAGCGGGCTCAGCTATGCCTGGCCAAGGTCGGGTTGGATGCCTCGGGGGTTGTCCAAGATCTGCAGGCGATCCTCTTCAGGGACGAACGCGCAAGACAGCTCTGGATGAAGGTGGTCGAGTACCTGGGAGGCGAGGATGCGCCTCTGATCGACGGCCTCGTCTGCAACCCGCTGGGAGCCAGCTGATGTCCGACCGTGCGCTCCTCGGCGTTGTCCTGGTGCTCGCGCTGGTGCTTATCGTGCTCGCCGGTGGCATCGCCAAGCACTCTTTGTTCGACGCCGGTGAGGGCGTACCGGGCGCCAGACACCATGCTCAACTCGGACCGGTTGTGTTCCGCTCAAACGGCGGGATGACCGAAATGCGCGGCAAGCCCCGGTACTTCAGGCCGGGGAAGGATAGCGCGTTCGCCGCAGGCGAACTGGGGCTTGAAATCCGGCTCGGACGTGAG
>JALHFX010000100.1 GCA_022837595.1 Propionibacterium sp. | reverse complement strand
TTCGCCTGTGATTGTGCCGGCAGCGCCGTCGTCCATTAGTGCAGGCCCGTAGGCCCCGTGGATTCTGACGGCGGCGATCATGAGGATCAGTGTTGCTGCGTAGGGAGTCTCCAGCGCGATAAGACTTTTCCACAACGTGAGGGCTGAAGCTGACTCTTGGGTTTCTGGTCGGTATCGTCGCATCATGCCCGAACCAACGAACCCCTTTGAAGACGCCGAGTTTGTGCAGGAGCTGCGGCGAGCCGGTATTGAGTATGTGCCTGGCTCCGGAGCGGAGTTCTTCGAGTCGATCGCGCCGCTGCTCGCAGCAGAGGGAATCGACCTGGACAACCCGTCGCCGGATCTGGATTTGGACAAACTGAATGACGTACTCGCTCAGGCTGCTGAGCGCCACAACCTGGAGAATTTCACGCCGCTTGGCGTTCAGCGTGAGCAGGCCATCGATTCGCTTCGACGATTCGCGGTCGCGATCTGTGATGGCGATGCTGCCGGGGCCGCCGCAGTGCTCGATGAGCTGGAACGGGACGCGACGCAATCCACACCAGCGATTTCGCATGTGATCGGTGTGAGTCTTGGTTTGCTGGATGACTGGTTCACAGACTCCGCGCTCACAGATGCGTTGTTCGCCGCCCGTGTCCCGCAATGGTCAGGCCCACCGGACTCACGAGCCGCAGCCAGAAGGGCACTACTGGTCGCACGTAGCGGCAGCTTGTTCGATCACGCGGGCCAGCTCATCATGGCCTACGGCGGTCTCGCCGTGCTTCACGGGGTAGCGCTTGCGGTCGCGGGGGCATTGATATCTGCCGCGGAGTTCGCTGGGACAAGTGTGAATGATCAAGCGGTTCGCCTCGTCGGTGAACGCGGCCCGGTGGCCAGGGTTACTGCACAGGATGCTGAGGAGCTTGCTGCGCTCGCCGCTGATAGCCGCGACCTTGTCGCACGGTTCGAAACTTGGCTTCATCAGGTCGGTGTGATGAGCGCAGAGAGCATTGATAGTGGCTGCCAGGCACTCGCTCAGGTGTTCACTTTGGCACAAGGTGTCGGCCTGCGGCCTGATGATCCGCAAGATATTGAAGATACTGTCGACCTGATTCTGGAAGTCGCTGACATGGACGTGCCAGAAGCCGTCGATGCCGTGCTGCGCGTGTTGAATGAGTACATTCATTTCCAGTTGGCAACCGCAGATCTCGCAGATGAGTGGGATGAGGCCCATGCCCTCGTCGAGGGTATGTTGGACGACGGTCCCGACGACGCGATGATGATCCTCGCAGATGTGATAGACGATGCCGCGAAGGTGAACCCGCGCGAGCGCAGGGCGGCGGCCGCGAAGGTTGCAGTTGTTGCTCAGGTGAAGGCGCTGCTTGAATTGATCGGCAAATCGCGCCCGATTACCGGGTCAGGAGGGCTGCGCAGGGCCGACATCGGGCCTGTCGCCGCGATGCTCGGAATCTCAGCCGTCGGTGTGAACAAAATGGATTTCAGCAACGAGGGCCGATGGCAGCAGCAGATGAAACTCAATGAGCCGCTACCGGTCCCGAGCCCGATTCAAGCGATGTCTATGGGTGATGTGCCGGTGCTCGCAGCCTGGTGGCGTGCGCTGGTCGCGGTCGAGGTCTTGGAGCTGACCGCGTCGCGGGTGCGCTGGGGCCGCAACGCCGCGCTTTGGCTGGCGGAGAGAAGGCCTCCACTGGAGCTGGCCGAGTCGGTTATCGCTATCTTCATCGCCGAATTGCTCACCTGTGATCTCGATACTCCGACCTATTACATGGAGCCGGAGGTAGTCACAATCACTGTTGCCCTGCTGATCGATGCAATGCAGTCGCGCACGGATAACGACGATAGGGGAGAACTGCCCGGACATCTGCTGATGCCCAGAGGGCTCCGCAATCTGGAATACCTGCGCACGGTGGGGCTAGTGAGGCGTTCTCGTGGCAACTATGTGGTTCCGCCGCTGCTGCGTGGCCCGGTGGGCAGAGGGGTACTGATCACCATCGCGATGACCAATGATCACCTTGATGAAGACGACTTTGGACAAGCCTCGGAATAGGTGCAACGCCTTGCAGCGGTCTCCGGTTCGCCTCACACGGGCGTCTTGGGGCGTGATCAGCTAGTTAGCCATGTAGGGGTGTCGGCTGACACCGCGTGACGACCGCAGAGTAAGGCTGTGGACAATTCGAAATCGGTGTCAGGCCCGCAATAGGCTCAAAGAATGGCGAATGCGCAGCAGGTGCTTGAACAGGTCTGGGGCTACCCACAGTTTCGGGGGCAGCAGCGTGAGATCATCGAGACACTCGTTGCGGGCCGCGATGCCCTCGTGCTGATGCCCACCGGCGGCGGTAAGTCTTTGTGCTATCAAGTTCCCGCCCTAGTGCGTGAGGGAACCGGCGTGGTCATCTCGCCGCTTATCGCGCTCATGCAAGACCAGGTGGATGCGCTCGCGTTACTCGGGGTGCGCGCCGCGTACCTGAACTCGTCGCTGGGGTTCGATGAGCGGCGGGCGGTGGAGGAGCGGTTCTTGACGGATGAACTTGATCTGCTCTACCTCGCGCCCGAGCGGCTTCGGGCTGCGCTGCCGCTTCTACAGCAAGGCATGATCTCGCTGTTCGCGATCGACGAAGCGCATTGTGTAAGCCAATGGGGTCATGATTTCCGCCCTGACTACCTACAGCTCGGGGTCTTGAGCGAGCAATGGCCGGATGTGCCACGCATCGCGCTCACCGCGACGGCGACCGTACAGACTCGCGAGGAGATCGAGCGACGGCTGAATCTTGCCGGGGTAGCTCGGTTCATTTCCAGTTTCGACCGGCCGAATATCCAGTACCGCATCGTGCCGAAGGAGCGGGCGCGCGAGTCGCTCGTCCGATTCATCGAAGCCGAGCATGCCGGCGATGCAGGCATCGTCTACTGCCTTTCGCGCAAGTCAACTGAGCAGACGGTGGACTATCTGAACGAGCGGGGGATCAGGGCGCTGGCATATCACGCGGGCATGCCGCCGAATGCACGCTCCGAGAATCAGTCCCGGTTCCTGCGCGAAGACGGCATAGTGATGTGTGCCACGATCGCGTTCGGCATGGGCATCGACAAGCCCGATGTGCGCTTCGTCGCGCACCTCGATCTGCCCAAGTCGGTCGAGGGTTACTACCAAGAGACCGGACGCGCGGGCCGCGATGGGCTGCCCTCGACCGCATGGCTTGCGTACGGCCTTCAAGATGTCGTGCAGCAGCGACGCATGATCGACCAAGGCGATGGCGATGAATTCCATAAGCGGCAGCAGTCACTGCACCTGGACGCGATGCTCGCGTTGTGCGAGACTGCCGGGTGCCGTCGCCAGATGCTGCTGGCCTATTTCGGCGAGCGAGCTGAGGCCTGCGGCAACTGTGACAATTGTCTGCACCCGCCGAAGACCTGGGACGGTACGATTCCGGCACAAAAGCTGATGTCGACAATCGTACGCATCAGCCGTGCGCAGAACCGCGCCTTCGGCGCCGGCCAACTCATCGACATCCTGCTCGGTAAGAAGACCGAGCGCGTCGCGCAGAACCGTCACGATGCTCTGACAACCTTTGGTATCGGCACCGAGCTGGACGAGCGAGGCTGGCGTTCGGTTGTGCGCCAACTGCTTGCGATGCACATGATCGAGGCCCACGGCGATTACGGGGTGCTTCGCCTGACCGAGCGCGGCATGGAGGTGCTCGGCGGCAGGCAGCGGGTGGATCTCAGAGTGGACGAGCAGGCTCAGCTTTCCCGAAAGAACTCGGGCGGTTCTTCGTCGCGCAAGACGCCGACCGGGGCACTGGCCGAACTGGAGCCCGAGCAACTCGTCCGTTTCGAGAAACTGCGCGCGTGGCGGCGCGAGATAGCGAAGGAGCAAACGGTTCCGGCGTATGTGGTCTTCTCGGATGCGACGTTGCGCGAATTGGCTGTCGATTGCCCCGAAACTCTCGAATCGCTCACCGGTATCTCGGGTATCGGCCGTAAGAAACTCGAGCAGTACGGCGAGAAGGTCCTTGCGGTGCTCGCGGGCACAGGTGACTGAGCGTTCGCTGTGTTGCGGGTGCTCAGCGGCATATCCCGGCGTTCTGCCTGTATTGATCGCCGCGGAGCAGGCGAGTGAACCGGCTCTTCACAACCGACGGTGTAGCCGGCGTCTGAATCCGCCGGCTTCGGGACTGTATGTCAGAGAAACGGTGGGTGGGTCTGGCCCGACACGCCAGGAACCTTGACCGGGGCGCCGCTTGACGATCTTGGCGGTCGGAAGCTTGAGCTCGGGTTTCGACTGGCTGCCCATCAGCCCGCCACCGGGACGCTCCTAATCGCGACTCCATCAGCAGAAACCTAACGAGCATTCCACCTCCCAGCCCCACACCCGACGACCCAATGGCCGGATTCTTGACGCTGAAACGGCAGGAAACCAGCCGCTAACCCGGTAGGAAATTCCTCCCGAAACGGCCTATCTCTCGATGATCAGAGACAGTCCGATCGCGCGTTGGTGACAAATGCATCCCTGCGACGAACCCGGCGTGGCTCATCGCCGCATGATTGGCGGATACAGGCTGTTTGCCGCTCCTGCTCGGTAGATCTTGGCCGGGCGTCCTCGTCCGTGAATGACTTCGCCTGTGTCCTCGACGAATCCGTCGGCGCTGACTACTTTGCGTTGGAAGTTACGGGCATCGACCGAAGTATTCCAGACAGCTTCGTACACTCGGCGAAGTTGGGGCAGGGTGAAGGTCGGATCGCAGAAGGCCGTGGCAATGGTCGTGTATTCGAGTTTCGATCGGGCGCGTTCGAGGCCGTCGTGCAGGATCTGGGCATGGTCGAAAGCGAGCTCGCGTTCGAATGCTTCATCGACAGGGACCCATTCGGCTCGGTCAGCGTCGGTATCTGCGGTGGGCTCGGGTAGGTCGGCGCCGAGCGCCAGCCACGCGACTGAGACGACGCGTTCCGGTCGGGGGTCGCGTCCCGGGTCGCCGTAGCTGCGTAGTTGCTCGAGGCGGACGTCGTCCGGGCCGATGCCAGCTTCTTCGCGTAGTTCGCGGTAGGCCGCGTCCTCTAGCGATTCGTTGATTCGGACGAAGCCGCCCGGCAGCGCCCAACGGCCGGTGAATACAGAACTCGAACGGCGGATCAGCAGCACGCACAGCTTGGCATCGCGCAGGGTCAGCACGACAATGTCGGCGGCGACCGCGAAGATCGGGAACTGGGAGGAGTACGTCACAATCACAGCGTACATGTCAGGTTGACACAAAGTAATCAAACTTCTAATCTGATAAGCGTCATCTACACATGAAAGAGGCTTGTGATGAGATTTACCAGCATTCAGAAGGACCGAGCAGGCGGTGTCTTGATAGGGCAGGCGATCGGTGACGCGCTTGGCGTTCCCTACGAGTTCGGTGCGCCGATTTCGGTAGGCGAAGCCGCGATGATCGGCGGCGGACTAGGACCGTATGCCCCGGGAGAGTGGTCAGATGACACGCAAATGGCGATCTGCATCGCCCAGGCGAGCGCTGATGGTGCCGATCTACGCACGGACGCAGGTCTGGATGAGGTTGCGGCCGGTTTTCTTCGCTGGCAGACGCGCGGGGCGAGCGATATCGGCATTCAGACTTCGCGCGTGCTTAACGTCGCGCGAAAGAGCTCGGGGCCGCTGGCAGACGTCATGACGACGGCTGCCCGAGCAGCCGCCCGCGAAGGGCGCGCAGGTAATGGTGCCTTGATGCGGACGAGCGTCGTCGGCCTAGTCGATCTCGGTGATCCCGAAGCAACAGCGGATGTCGCGGCACGGGTTTCCGCACTCACCCATGCCGATCAACGTTGCATCGACTCGTGTGTGCTGTGGTCCGAGGCCGTTCGAGTTGCTGTTGTTGAAGGACGATTCGATATCCGCGCCGGTCTGTCGCTGATTCCCGAACCACGCCGCACCCAGTGGCGGGAGCTCATCGACCAAGCTGAGACGCAGCCGCCATCCGCCTTCGACCGCAACGGCTTCACGGTGACCGCATTCCAGGCAGCTTGGTCTGCGATCCATGCAACACGACATATCGAAGGACCCGATCAGGTTGAGGCAGCGCTGCAGACCGTGATCGCGATCGGCCATGACACCGACACCATCGCTGCGATCGCCGGTGGGTTGCTTGGCGCTCGTTACGGAGTTTCCGGGTTGCCCAGTGATCTGGTGCGGCGAGTGAATGGCTGGCCCGGGCTTCGCGGACGCGATCTGGTTGGCCTGGCGCTCGCTATCGCCACCGGATCGCAGGAGCCTCAGTACTCAGGAGCCTCCATGCTCTCGAATTATTCGCCGTCGCTGGGAGTACCGCATCCCGATGACTGCGAGGTGATTTTGGGCACCGAGTCCAACTTGTCTCGCTGCGGCGATCTCGGAGTGACAGCGGTGGTCTCATTGTCGCGGATCGGTGAACCGGAACTGGCGGCTGCAGGTGTGGGATCGGGCAAACATGCCGAGGTTTGGCTGATCGACTCCGAAAACCCGGCCAAAAACGCCCACCTCGCCTGGACGCTGACCGACGCCGCCCGCACGATCGTTGCTCTTCGCGACCAAGGTGAACGGGTGCTCGTCCACTGTGTGCAGGCCGAACATCGCACGCCGGCCGTCGCGCTGGCGTACAGCAGACTTCGCAAAGCCGGACCAGGAGCCGAAGCACGGATCGAAGAGGCGATCGGCCACCGGGTCGATGGGCTGCTCTGGCGCACGGCATGCCAGCTGAATATCTAACTACTAGCCCGCAAGGACCTGTCATGGATCTGCGGACTCAAGTCATCCCGAGTCTTGCTCATCGCTTGGTCAAGCTGCGGGGGACTCAGGAGTCTTTCACCGCTCGCCGATGGCCGCAGCTTGACGATCGACCAGCATGATGAGCTGTTACGCCTGAACTTCATGCGTCCCACCGACGACATGCCGAACTGGTGGATCGGCGTCGAAGACGGGCATGATCGCGTGCTGTTCGCAGCCGCCCGAAGCCATCGCCGTGCTTCACGGGTTCATACCGAGCCGCGACGAACAAGAAGCACTCGCGCTGCGGATGGCTCTTGCCGAGAACTACGCTCTCACCTGTATCGCCACCGGATCCTTGGCGCATGAAGCGCTCTTCAGCGCCTCGCTTGAGTTGGAGCGGGACAGCGATGCGACCCGGCCATCCGAGATCGTCGGATGGGATCGGAGGCATCGGATGCAGGCCGCCCACAACGTCATCAGCGCCTACTATCAACTGCAGTCTGCCGATACTGCTCGTGAGTTCTATGGCGACGAGGAGAACACTTGGAAAGCCATTCAGGTCTGGGTCCGATTCTCGCCGTGGCGTGAAGACCTCGACTTCGAGATCATCGTGAGCGAACCACCTGGAAGCCTGTACTCCTGGCCGAAGGTCCAAATTCAGCGTGTCTACTACTGATCGAGCAGCCCTGTGACGTCTTCTGAGCCACTCGATTCATCGTGGGAAACTGAGTGATCGGGCACCAACTGTTACCGAACGGAACGATATGAGCATTGGCCGGGCAGACCCCGAAGGTCGCGTGCTTTCGATGATGGCCGATCAGCTTCAGGCCACCGGGCAGGTTTCATGACAGTCTCCGGGCAGAAACCAATGGCCCTTGACACCCGCCTGGGTGAGTCATCGTTCCGTGCGGTGGAAAGTCGTGGCGCCGCTCGGACCGAGCATACATGGTGGGCGCGCTGTGCGGCAGTTGAGACTGCGGTGGGCGGTTCCCAGCACGGGTCGGCAAGCCATGGCTTCTGTCAGAGCTGTTGCAGGCGGCGAGCAAGTGGAGCGAGTTGATTCTCGACGATGTCAACAATGAGGTCCGGATTGACACGGAAGTATTCATGAACCACGACGTTCCTGAGACCGGCGATCGCCGCCCAAGGCATATCAGGGAACTGGTCGCGAGCTTCACTGGGCAACGACCGGACGGCTTCACCAATGACTGCTAGATTCCGCAGGACCGCGTCGTACGCCATCGAAGCGAACTCGTCAGAGCGGAGATAGGGTTCGTACTGCTGGCATCGTTCGATGGCAGCGAGAATACCCGCGATGCGGTCTTGCGCGGACCCGCTCACAAGCTCACCGCATCGGCAAGCGCGGTCTCAGAAACACGGTCACGCAGCAGAGAAGTCGCCATGACGTCCACATGGGTTCCCAGCAGGTGGCTGAACTCCTCGGCGATTCCCGCCACGCGTAAGAAGTCATTCCCGCCTCCGGGCACTAGATCCACCAGCAGGTCGATGTCGCTGTCTGCTGTCGCATCCCCTCGGGCAACGGACCCGAACAGGCGCGGGTTCACCGCTCCATAGCGCTCTAAGATGGCGTCCAGCGCACGACGATGACCGGCGATCGCTGCACGCAGCGAAGCACTCTCAGCTGTCACGACGCTCATACACCGAGCGTACCGGTCAACCTGCCAGACGGCGTCGACTCGGCCCCGCACTGTTCGCACTGGAATGACGACCGCGGCAG
>JALHFX010000235.1 GCA_022837595.1 Propionibacterium sp. | reverse complement strand
TGTCAACGGCGGAGCAAAATCAGGCCATTGGGCGGCGCAAAAGTAGGCCACTTGGCGCTGCAGGCGTGGAACGTCGGGAGGGCGTAGCCCGACCAGAGTTTCTCGCCTGCAGCGTCGGGGTTTTCGTGGGGGTCAGCCTGCCTTTCGGGCGCGGCTTTGGGCGAGACGATAGCTGTCGCCGTTCATCTCGAGGATGTTGACGTGGTGGGTGACGCGGTCGAGCAACGCGCCGGTCAGACGCTCGGATCCGAACGTTTCCGTCCATTCGTCGAATGGCAGATTGCTGGTGATCATGGTGGAACCGCGCTCATAGCGCTGCGAGATCAGCTCGAACAGCAATTCCGCCCCAGTCTTGGAGAGCGGCACGAAGCCGAGTTCGTCGATGATCAGAAGCTTGTAGCCGGCCATCTGTTTCTGGAAGCGCAGCAGACGACGTTCGTCGCGGGCCTCCATCATCTCGCTGACGAGCGCGGCCGCCGTGGTGAAGCCGACAGACAATCCCTTCTGGCAGGCTGCCAGACCGAGCCCGATCGCAACATGGGTCTTGCCCGTGCCGCTGGGGCCGAGCGCGATGACGTTCTCGCGGCGCTCGATCCATTCGCAGCGTGCCAGTTCCAGCACCAGCATCTTGTTGAGCTTCGGGATGGCGGCGAAGTCGAAGCTGTCGAGGCTTTTGGCGGCCGGGAACTTCGCAGCCTTGATGCGCCGCTCGACCATCCTGCGCTCCCGGTCGATCAGTTCCAGCTCGACCAGTCTGGCAAGATAGCGAACATGATCCACGCCCTCGACCGCGCATTGGCGGGCGAGCTTCTGGTGCTCGCGCAGGAAGGTCGGCAGCTTCAGGGCCTTCAGGTGATGAGCGAGCAGGAGTTCGGGAGCATCGCTGCTCATGCCGGTTCCTCCTCACGGTCCAGCAGGCGCATATAGGCCTTGGCCGACGTCTTCTCGACAGTGGCTCTGGGCAGATAGGGATAGATGTCGAGGTCCAGCCTGGGCGGCCTGCGCTCGGCCCGGCACAGGACGAGGTGCTTCACGGCATCGAAGCTGATGGCCCCCAGATGCAGCGCCTGCTTCACGGCTGCGTGCAGGTCGGCCAGATCGAAGCTTTCCATCAGGCGCAGCACCTGCACATAGGCGCGCCGGCCCTGTTTGCCCATCCGCGCTTCCATGAGGCGGCGCAGGGTCGTGAACGCCTCCGGCAGTTCCCAGCCCTGCAGCGGTGCGGCCTGGTCGAGCGCGTTGATCTTCTGCTCGATCAGCGGCAGGTAATGCAGCGGATCGAAGACAACCTCTTCGCGCTCATAGCTGCGCGGATGGCGGGCA
>JALHFX010000234.1 GCA_022837595.1 Propionibacterium sp. | reverse complement strand
CACCGAGCACCGCGACACTCTGGACTACCTTCAGCAGAAGATCGCCGCGCAGCTAGGCCGGGCCGACTCGGTGATCACGATCCACGGGGGGACTCGCCGCGAAGACCGCAAGCTCGCCCGCGAACGCTTCACCCATAACCCCGACACCGTGGTTCTGCTTGCCACGGACGCCGCCGGGGAAGGTCTGAATCTTCAGCGTGCGCACCTGATGGTGAACTATGACCTGCCGTGGAACCCGAACCGCATCGAGCAGCGTTTCGGCCGCATCCACCGTATTGGCCAGCGCGAGGTCTGCCACCTGTGGAACATGGTCGCCCGCGACACCCGCGAGGGCGACGTGTTCACTCGGCTGTTGGCGAAGATCGACCAGATGTCGATCGCCTACAACGGCAACCTGTTCAACGTGCTCGGCGACGCCGACGCTTTCCAAGAGCGGTCGCTGCGTGACCTGCTCATCGAGGCCATCCGCTACGGCGACCAGCCCCAGATCAAAGCCAAGCTCGACCGCATCATCGACGCTGGCGTCTCCCACGGCCTCGACGAGATGCTCGCCGAGCGCGCACTCCACCCCGAGATGTTCTCCGCCCTCAACCTCGACGAGGTGCGGGCACGCATGGAGAAGGCCCGCGAACGACGCCTCCAGCCCGGCTACATCGCCGCCTTCTTCCTCCCCGCGCTCACACGGCTCGGCGGACGCATCCGTAAGCGAGAGAAGGGGCGCTACGAGGTCACCCGCGTCCCGGCCCGCGTCATCGACACTGCGCGTCGCCTCAACCGGTGGGCACCCGTCGCTGAGCAGTACGAGCGCATCACCTTCGAACTCTCACGCATGCACCCCGACGGGCTCGCCGACGCCTCCCTCATCGCGCCAGGTCACCCGCTGCTGCATGCCGTCATCGAAGCCACCATCGACGACCTCGGTCCCACCCTCAAACAAGGCACGGTGCTGGTCGATCGCCGCACCAAGCAGACCGATGCGCCAATGCTGATGTTCAGCGTCGAGCAGCGCATCGAGAACACCGACGCCGACACCGTCTCTCACCACTTCGACTACCCGCTCCTCGAACAAGACGGCACCGTCACAGTCTCGGCAGCACCGCCGTACCTCGACTACGACCGACCCGACTCGACCGAGGCCGAAGCCATCGCTGAGATCGCGGGCAGCGACTGGGCGCGGCAGAACCACGAAAAGCTCGTGCGCGCCTGGGCCTACCGCGAGGGGCTTCAGCCCCGCATGGACGAGATCAAGACCCGCCTCGATATCGAGACCGCGCGCACCCGAGCGCAAGTGAAGGATCGCCTGCTGGCAGAGATCAACCACTGGGAC
>JALHFX010000233.1 GCA_022837595.1 Propionibacterium sp. | reverse complement strand
TGGCTTAGAAGCAGCCACCATTTAAAGAGTGCGTAATAGCTCACTGGTCAAGTGGCTCTGCGCCGAAAATGTAACGGGGCTAAGCCTGTCACCGAAGCCGCGGATCTGAGAAGTGAGAGGTGAGAGGTTGGAAGTGAGAGAGAAAATAAGCTCATTTAACAACCTGAAAGTGTATCAAAAAAGTTATCAATTAGCTTTGGAGATACACAAGATAACGAGAACATTTCCAGACATTGAAAGATATGAGCTTGGCACACAACTACGCAGGTCGGCGGTATCTATACCGGCAAACATAGCCGAAGGATATGGCCGGAAAAAATCCAATGCGGAATTCAAGCATTTCTTGCGAAATGCACTGGGTTCATGTAACGAAGTTCAAGTGCTGTTAAGCCTATCAAAAGACCTGGGTTATATTGCAGATGACGAATATGTACAGCAATATGATGAGCTGGGAAAACAAATCTATCGACTAATAGAGGTCTGGAAATAAAATCTCACATCTAACTTCTCACATCTCACCTCTCAGATGGTAGGGGAGCGTTGTATGTGCGACGAAGGAGTACCGTAAGGAGCTGTGGAGCGCATACAAGTGAGAATGCCGGTATAAGTAAACGCAAAGGCAGGTGAGAATCCTGCCCGCCGAAAACCTAAGGATTTCTGGGGAAGGCTCGTCCGCCCAGAGTAAGCCGGGGCCTAAGCCGAGGCGAAAAGCGTAGGCGATGGAGAATCGGTTGAGAATCCGATGCCACTTACAGCCGTTTGGAGGATGGGGTGACACAGGAGGGTAAGCTAAGCGCGCGGATGGAAAAGCGCGTCCAAGGTGGTAGGGTGAGAGATAGGCAAAACCGTCTCTTGAAAAGCCCGAGAACTGAAGGGGAGCGAAAACAAGTAGCGAAGTAGCCGAACCCAAACTGTCGAGAAAAACCCCTAACGAGGCAAGTAAGTGCCCGTACCGCAAACCGACACAGGTAGGTGGGGTGAGAATCCTAAGGCGCGCGAGAGAACCCTCGTTAAGGAACTCGGCAAAATAACCCCGTAACTTCGGGAGAAGGGGTACCCCGTTAGCGTGAAGGGTGAACACTTGGAGCGCGAGGGGGTCGCAGAGAAAGGGCCCAAGCGACTGTTTAGCAAAAACACAGGTCCCTGCTAAATCGAAAGATGACGTATAGGGGCTGACGCCTGCCCGGTGCTGGAAGGTTAAGGGGAGAGCTTAGGGGAAACCCGAAGGTTTGAACCGAAGCCCCAGTAAACGGCGGCCGTAACTATAACGGTCCTAAGGTAGCGAAATTCCTTGTCGGGTAAGTTCCGACCCGCACGAAAGGCGTAA
>JALHFX010000099.1 GCA_022837595.1 Propionibacterium sp. | reverse complement strand
CACGCAACTATCAGCGGGTCAGCGAACTCGTCACCCGCGGCTTTTACAGCCAGGCGCAACTCGACGATGCGCTGCGCGCGCGCGAGGTTGCCGACAGTCAGCTGCGCAGCACCCGCCTGCAACTGGTTAGTCAGCAGGCGGGGGGCAGCGAGAGTGAGTTGGCGAGAAGCAGCCTTGAGCAAGCGCGTGCCGCACTGGCGGTCGCCGAGGCGAGGCTGGGCTATGCCACGCTGCGTGCGCCGGTCTCGGGCACCGTTTTGACGAGAACCGTGGAGCCCGGGGACACCGTGCAGCCGGCCCGGGCATTACTGACGATCGCTCCGCTGGGCGAGACGGAGCTCACCGTACAGATCGACGAGAAGAACCTCGGCCTGCTCAAACTGGGCCAGCTCGCGCTGGCCTCGGCCGATGCCTACCCGGGCGAGCACTTTGCTGCCGAACTCATCTACATCGCACCCTCGGTGGATGCGTTGCGGGGCTCGGTTGAAGTGCGCCTGCGCGTGCCCGAGCCGCCGCCTTACCTGAAGCACGAAATGACCGTATCGATCGACATTGAGACGGCTCGCAGGGAGCAGACGCTCATCGTTCCTTCAGAGGTCGTGCGAGGACTTGACGAGGGGCACCCCTGGGTAATGGTGGTAAGAGATGGGCGCACACAACGCCAGGCGGTGCGCCTCGGGCTGCGCGGCACGGGCAGCGTGGAGATCCTTGAGGGCGTCTCACAGAGCGATACGCTGTTGCCATCGACAGACGACAAGCCGGAGGGCCGTGCAGTTCGGACGCGTGCCGCATCATGAAGTCCTGGCTGCCTTTTGAGTGGATTGCTGCCTTGCGCTTTCTGCGCGAGGGCCGAATGCAGTCGCTGCTGATTGTCGTAGGTGTGGGCGTGGGGGTCGCTGTGATCGTATTCATGTCGGCTTTGCTGTCGGGGCTGCAGGCCAATCTCGTGCGCCGCACATTGAGCTCACAGGCCCATGTCGTGCTTTTGCCCGCTGAAGAGGTCGCACGCCCCCAAGGCACGACGGGGGAAGAGGCAATCCGCCTGCAAAAACAGGCGCAGCGCCTGCGCTCCATCGACCAGTGGCAGCAGATTCGCGACCGGTTACATGACTGGCAGGAAATCGCGGCGGTGTCGCCGGTGGCCTCTGGGCCGGCCTTTGTCGTGCGCGGGGACGCGAACAAGGCGATCACCTTGATCGGTATCGACCCCGCGCACTACAACCGGGTCATCTCGCTTAGCGATCGCCTTACCGCAGGCCAGTTGCGGGTCGGCGCGGGCGAGGCGGTCATCGGCATTGAGCTGGCCAAGGACCTCGGCGCCGACGTCGGTGACAAGCTGCGTATTAGCAGTGCAGGCAGCGCGGCGGAGACCCTGACCATCACCGGGCTGTTCGATTTGGGTAACAAGGGTGTCAATGCACGCAATGTGTATGTTGGACTGCGCACCGGACAGACGCTGCTTGACTTGGTCGGCGGCGTGTCCAGTATCGAACTGGCCTTGTACGACCTTGACGAGGCCGAGCGCGTTGCCCAACGCATTGCAGCACAAACCGGTTTGATCGCCGATAGTTGGATTCGCACCAATGCCCAGTTCGTTACCGCGCTGACCTCGCAGCGGGTGTCGAGTAACGTGATCCGGTTCTTTGTCGGCCTGTCGGTTGCCTTCGGCATCGCCAGCGTACTGGTCGTGTCGGTCATCCAGCGCAGCAGGGAGATCGGGATCTTGCGTGCGATGGGAGCCACCCAGGCACAGATGCGGCGCATCTTTCTGTTGCAAGGCGGAATTGTCGGGTTTTGTGGGTCCTTGCTGGGCTCGGGCTTGGCCTGGAGCTTCTTACTGATGTGGCAACTGATGGCGCGTAATCCCGATGGCACGCCGCTCTTCGTGATCGCGTTCGAGCCGCTCCTTGTCGGGGTTGCCGCCGGTGGCGCCGGCCTGGTCGGCATCCTCGCAGCACTGCTTCCGGCTCGTCGCGCGGCCAGCCTAGACCCAGTGGTGGCAATCCGTGGCTGAGCCCGTCCTGCACCTTGAGGGGATTCGCAAGGCCTACGGCAGCGGCGATACCGAGTACGAGGTATTACATGGCATCGATCTGCGCCTCGAGCGTGGTGAGTTCGCAGCGCTCATCGGCCCGTCCGGTTCAGGTAAGAGCACGCTGCTCAACCTGATCGGCTTGCTCGACCGCCCCACTGCGGGTCGCCTGGTGATCGACGGTGAGGAGACCTCTGCGCTGGATGATACCGGCCTGACGCGCTTGCGCGGGCAGCGCATCGGTTTCGTGTTCCAGCACCATCACCTGATACCCGCTTTCACCGCCGAAGAAAACGTTGCCATGCCGCAGTTGGTCGCGCTTGGTTGGCCGAATGCGGCCATGTTTGCACGGGCAGGGGCGTTGCTCGCACGGGTGGGGTTGGCGGAGCGCAGGCAGCAGCTTGCCAATCGGCTATCCGGGGGGCAACAGCAGCGCGTCGCCATTGCCCGCGCACTGATGATGGCGCCCTCGCTGGTCCTGGCCGATGAGCCCACCGGCAACCTCGACACGCACTCGGCAGACGAGGTCTTTGCACTGCTGCGCGAGGTCAATGAGCAGCTGGGGACGAGCTTTCTGATCGTGACCCACGATCCGCGTCTCGCCAAGCGTTGTGATCGCGTCATCGAGCTTATCGACGGGACAGTCGTCGCCGATCGTCCGAACGCACTGCGATAGGTCATCGCCATTACGCAGCACCGACACCTTCTTGCTTCGAAACTGCCAATCATGCCAATTCTGCGCCAGAAGAAACTCAAAATGGCA
The DNA here is from genome assembly GCA_022837595.1 of Propionibacterium sp. Classification (GTDB taxonomy): domain Bacteria; phylum Actinomycetota; class Actinomycetes; order Propionibacteriales; family Propionibacteriaceae; genus Brooklawnia. The sequence goes on along the minus strand of JALHFX010000099.1, from coordinate 5,323 downwards.
GGCCGTCCCTTAGTCCTGCGAGGCGCGTGAGCCTCGTGTTGCCTCGAAAGCCATCAGCGACGCATGGTGAATGCTGTGAGCTGGTTATGGCGCGAGAATTGCTTCGGGTCCGCGAGCCGGACTGCGTTGCAGCATATCGAAGCAGCTAACGCGTCCGGGCTAAAAGCGAGCCGCGGACTGATAAGACGAACTTCAGTCGTCGGCCGTCTTTGCTGTCGTTAGGGAGAACCATGTCGTGCATTTCCAGGCGATCGAAGGTCGTGACACAGGGCTGATTGGTTACCTGCTGAGTGATCCGGACGAACGCGTCTCCGTCATCGTCGATCCGCCGCGGTCGTGTGTCGATGTGGTTCTCGCTCTGCTCGCGGAACACCGTTTCCGCCTGCTTCGGGTATTGCGTACACACGTCCATGAGGACGACAGGGATGATTGCACAAGGCTGTGTGTGTGCACGGGCGCCTTGCTTTCGCCTCACGTCAATGATGCTGAGACCATGCAGATTGTTTTCGGGGGAGAGGTGCTTCGACCTATGGCGACGCCGGGTCATACCCCACGCTGTGTCAGTTACCTGTGGCGTGATCGTCTTCTATGCGGTGATCTTTTTAACTTTGGCTCATGTATCTCAGCCGAGCACCAAGCCGATCTTGGGCGCCTCTTCGATAGTCTTACGCGGCGCGTCTTCACTTTACCGGATTCGACACTCGTTTTTCCCGCGCATCCGGTACGTGGTCGACATGTTGCGACGCTGGCGGAACTTCGACAGAGGTATGCATCGATCCTAAGCCGTGGAAGGGAGGCGTTCATGACCGAGACGGCCCAGCGTCATGGGGCGCGTGCGCGCCCGCCGGGTTTTCAGAAGCTCCCGTAAGACCTTGACGACAGCAGATTGAACCTGGTGGTGTGTATAGAATGAAAGATGATTCTTCTCAACTTGGGAGGCTGCGATGAAGACGCGACTACACGGCTTTGCTAGATCGCTTATCGTCATCGCGACGGTGGCTTTCGGATCCGTTGCCATGGCCGCCACCGGCACAGCAGACCACACCAAGTTCAAGGAACTGCAGGGCCCCTTCACGAGTGGCGAGGAAGTGACCGCTGCCTGTCTTGCCTGCCACACCGAGGCCGCCAAGCAGGTGATGGCGACGCGGCACTGGACTTGGGAATACGTAAATCCGGATACCGGCCAGAAGCTGGGCAAGAAAACCATGCTTAACGGCTTCTGCATCGGCGACCGCTCCAACGAACCTTTCTGCCAGTCCTGTCACATCGGTTACGGCTGGAAGGACGCGAGCTTCGACTTCAAGGACGAGAAGAAGGTCGACTGTCTTGCCTGTCACAACACAGGCGAATACCGGAAGTTGGCTGGCTTTGCCGGACATCCGCCTTATGAACGCACTGAGTTCCCGGCCAAGTCGGGCAAGTTCGTCGAGGCCGTCAATCTGGCAAAGGTTGCGCAAAACGTAGGCGCGACGTCGCGCCAGACCTGCGGCGCGTGTCACTACTATGGTGGGGGCGGCGATGGCGTGAAGCATGGCGATCTCGACTCTTCGCTCAACAAGCCGTCGAAGGAGCTCGACGTGCACATGGCAGTGGACGGACTGAACTTCACTTGTGCGAGTTGCCACAAGACCGACCAGCACAAGGTGGCCGGCAGCCGTATCAGCATGACCGGCGCCGATCCGCATGGCGCGATCATTCGCGGCGAGAAGACCGACCGTAACCCGGCGACGTGCCAGGCTTGCCATGGCGAGCGTCCGCACAAGGGCGGCTTCGCCCACGCCGAGCGGCTCAATGACCATACGCGCACGCTGGCCTGTCAGACGTGCCACATCCCCGAATTCGCGCGCGGTGGCGTACCAACCAAGATGGGATGGGACTGGTCGACCGCCGGCAAGCTGACACCCGAAGGCAAGCCCTTCCAGAACAAGGACGAGAAGGGCCACGTCATCTACGACAGCAAGAAGGGCGACTTCGTCCTCGGCGAGAGCGTCACGCCTGACTACCTGTGGTTCGACGGCAAGGTCAGCTACACGCAGCCCGACACCAGGATCGATCCCTCCAAGCGGGTCGAGGTCAACAGTTTCCACGGTACGCCGGGTGCGGCGGATGCGCGGATCTGGCCGGTCAAGACCTTCCACGGCAAGCAACCTTACGACACCGAACACCTGACGCTGCTGGTGCCCCACACGGCCGTGCCGGACGACACCGCATTCTGGTTCAACTTCGACTGGGCCAAGGCCCTGAAGGCCGGCGCGGAAGCGACCGGTCAGCCCTACAGCGGCAAGTTCGATTTCGTCGAAACCTCGATGCTATGGCCGATCACGCACATGGTGGCGCCGAAGGAGAAGGCGCTCGAGTGCGCCCAATGCCATGCCGACAACGGCCGCCTAGCAGGCGTGCCGGGCGTGTGGATGCCCGGTCGCGACCGCTCTGGCCTGCTCGACAGGCTGGGTTTCGGGCTGGCAGGTCTGATTCTGCTGGGCGTCGCGGGGCATGGCGGCCTGCGCTTCCTGACGCGCAACAAGCACGCCCACCGCAAGGAGCACTGAGATGAACGAGCGCCTCTACCTCTTCACCCGCTTCGAGCGCTTCTGGCACTGGGCGCAGGCGGGGCTGATCATCACGCTGCTGTTTACCGGCTTTGCGATCCACGGCAGCCATGGGCTGGTGGGGTTCCGGAAGGCGGTAGAGATCCACGAGATTGCCGCATGGCTGCTGATCGCACTCTGGATCCTGGCGATCTTCTGGCACTTCACCACCGGGCAATGGAAGCACTACATCCCGACCGTCAGTAACATCGACCGTATGGTGCGCTACTACGCCTATGGGATTTTCATCGGTGCGCCACACCCCTACAAGGTGACGCAGGAGCGCAAGCACAACCCACTGCAACGTCTCGCCTACCTAGGGGTGAAGCTGTTCATCAACCCGCTGGTGTGGATCAGCGGCCTGGTGTACCTGTTCTGGGGCTCCCTGCAGGGCAGCCTGCCCGCCGGCTTGGGCTTGCAGCAGGTTGCCACGGCGCACACGGTGGGCGCATTCCTGATGCTCGCCTTCCTGATCGTACATGTGTATCTGGCGACGGCCGGGCATACGCCGCTGGCCCACATCAAGGCGATGATCACCGGCTGGGAAGATGTGCACTAGGCCGAAAATGGGGTGTCTGCAGGCAAGAAATCAGCCGATTAACGAAGGGTCAGCCCTTAGCAGGCTGATGCAAAAGCCGGCGGTACCGCGCCATCACTGAGGTTCAGGTCGAATTTCATCGTGACATCGTTTTCCGGAATGACTTTCGCACCGCGTCCGAATTGCCTGCGTGGCCGCAACGGAGACCACGAAGGCTCGTTTGCGCGCCTGCGCTCATGCCTTCGCCTCCGAAACGCTCAACTTCGCGATTCGGAGCAAGTTGTATGCGGCACCGGAAATGAAGGCCGCCATCTGCGTCTTCGCCTGGCCGATGAAACGGGTCTTTCGCAATCCGCCGACCGTTTTCAACCAACCGAAGATCTCCTCGACGCGCTTTCGCTTTTGTTGGCTGACCCGGTAGCCCTCGGTCCGGGTGGTTCGCCCATCGAGGCCGGGCGTCTTCCGATCCTTGATGCGCGCGATGTGCGGTCGCACCGCGTGCTCGCGCAAGTGCCCGACAAATTCCTTCACGTGGTAGCCCTTGTCGGCGCCGAGCGTCTTGGGGTGAATGTGCCGTCGTCGTGCGCGAGTGAGCAGCTGCCGCGCGGCACGATGCTCGGCCTGGGTCGATTCAGTGATGAGGATATCGACGCACAGCCCGTTGCGATTCACCATGAGCACATGCCCGCCGTAGCTGAGCTTGGCCGGCTGGCTCTTGCCCTGTCTCATGAGGCGGGACTCGGGATCGGTCGTGCTTTGATGCGTGGCGTTCGAGCGCTTCTCGCCCTTGAAATCGACCATGCTCGTGCCGTCGTCACCGTCCTTGGGCGGAGTGCCATCCTTGGGCTTGAAGCTCTTGAACGAGGCCCAGGCATCGATCAGCGTGCCGTCGACCGTGAAGTGCTCCGAGGACAGCAGCTTCTGCTTTCGAGCCAGATTGACGACCTCGTCGAAGAAGCGTCGGGCCACGTCGGTGGCGACCAAGCGCTCGCGCAGGCGGCTGAAGTTCGACTGGTCCAGCGTCGGGCTCTCGAGATCCATGTCGAGGAACCAGCGGAACAATACAGCGCGATCAGCAATTGCGCCTTGAGCAGTCGCTCCGGCGGAATCGACGGGCGGCCGACCGACGAATACAACGCGTCCAACTCCGCAGAAATGGTGGCCAGGGCACGGTCCGCCAAACGCTTCACCCGTCTCAGCGGGTGATCCGCCGGCACACGCGACTCCGGCGAGAAGTAGTGGAACATCGAGGACTGGGGGGCGAGTTGGCCGCGCATCGTTGCAGGGCAATGGGTCTGGAGATGCCTCTATGACAAGCAGCTTCTCGGATCGTTCACGGACTTCTGCATCACCCTGCTAAACATCATCCAGGCTGAAGCCGGAGCTTGCGGCCAGGTTGTCGCATGCTCCAGGTGAAGGCAGCGTGACACCGGCACTATCCGGTACGTTACGAAAACGAAAAGGCGTGATGAAACGCGCGCTTCAGATGCGCAATCCACCGAGACCATCGATGAAGCGCGCAAGCGGGATCATGAGATGACGCATCTTCCACTCGAAGCGCCCGGGCGATGCGATGCTCACCGGCGTCTGCATGGGCAGAACTAGATCCTGATGACGGTCATCGGCGAGCGCGTGGGCGAGATTCATACCCAGCAGCGGGCCAATTACATTGCCGCCGGCGCCGAAGTTCAGCAGTGCGAACACGCCATCGGCCACCCTGTAAAGACGGGGGCTGCCAGCCTGATAGGCTGATGCCGAATTGGCTGTGCGCCCGGCATCGTTCGCCCGCCCCGGCGCAGGAATGGTCGCGCTGATGAGGCGGTTCATTCCATCAAGAACCAGCGGGAAGAGGCCCAGCGGATATTGGGACATGACTACCCGCCCGGGGTCGATGACATCGAGCAACGGCTTGGGGAGCGGCGTGGTGGCGACGCCGCAGGCCAGTAACGGATAGTGGGTGCCAGCTAGTTCGGGAAAGAATGCGTTGTCTGCATGACCGTTCGTGCATAGGACCACGGTTGAAGCCGTGACGCCTCCGTGCGGCGTGCGAACACACCAGCGACGGCCGGCAGGCATACAGCTTTCCACCGGGGAATCACCGAAGACCAGCGCCCCGGACCTTGCTGCCGCATCGACCATGCCATTGGTGAAACGATGCGGATTGACGCGCCCGCCCTCACGCCAATGCACACCAAAA
>JALHFX010000232.1 GCA_022837595.1 Propionibacterium sp. | reverse complement strand
CGAGAAACTGCGTCAGGTGGAGACTGCGGAGCAGGTGCTCCGCGACCTGGGCTTCTCCGATTCCCGCGTGCGTCATCACGGCAAGATCGCCCGAATCGAAGTCCCGCTGGCAGAGATCGGACGGTTCGCCGACGACACCGTCCGTGAGCAGGCGCTGCGGGCGATCCGGACTTGCGGGTTCTCCTACGTGACGATCGATCTGGCCGGAATGCAGTCGGGAGCATTCACCATGCAGATCATCACCCGGCACGACTGACCCCGGGCGTGCGCCGGACGCTGTCAGCCGGCCGCGACCGCTTGGGCTCCACTGACCAGCATCTGCAGGCCGAGTTCGAAACCATCCTCGTCGAGAGCTTGGGTGGGCGAGCTGAGCACGCCTACCGCGAGCAGATTCTGTCTGGTCTGTTCCTGCATGACATGGCCCAAGACGAAGTGCACGATCGCGCGGGTCGCTCGTCCGGCATCGTCGGGCTGCCATCCCTGTGCTTCGAGCACCTCGACGGCCCCGGCGTCGGGGACACGAGTGCACAGGCCCACTGCCAGGCTGGCCGCGACGAGTTCTGCGGAGTCGCGATGGGTCAGCAGCACTTCGCGCAGGTCGCGAGCCCACGCCGCGATCGATCTGGATTCGTCACAGGGAGCCTGACCGGCGAGGATGGCATCGGAGACGGCAGCGAGCAGCGTCTGCTTGTTCGCGAGATGCCAGTAGATCGCGGCCGCCTGTACCCCCAGCGCATCAGCGATGCGGCGCATCGACAGATCCGCCAAACCGTATTGATCGAGGATCCCGAGAGCGGCATCAACGATGCCCGCCTTAGTCACAGCCACTCCCCGACCATACCCGTGTGTCCGCGCCCTCGACGGAACTGTTTCTGTTTCGCTGCCGGCATCGGGGATACTTGCTCAGGGGCCCGCGAGTCGCCGTGAGCGATCGGGGTGCCTCACCAGATGAAAGGGCGACAGATGTCGAAATACGAGCAGGCGAGCAGATTGCAGGGCGTGCACTACGACGTGCGCGGAAAAAACATGGTTGAGGCTCAGCGCATGGAGGCTGAAGGGCAGCGTGTGCTGCACCTCAATATCGGCAATCTCGCCAGCTTCGGGTTCGCACCGCCCGAGACGATGGTGCGCACGTTCATCACCCATCTTCATGAATCCGATGGCTATTCCGATGCGCGGGGTATCTACTCGGCGCGCACCGCGGTGGCAAACTACTACCAGACCCGAGGACTGAACGTCGATGTACCGCAGGTACTGATCGGCAATGGTGTCAGCGAACTGATTTCCATGATTCTGCAGGCCATGACCAATATCGGCGACGAGATCCTCATTCCCGCCCCGGAT
>JALHFX010000098.1 GCA_022837595.1 Propionibacterium sp. | reverse complement strand
CAGGTTCTCGAACTTGTCGGTGTGGGCCTTGCCGATCACCACGTGCTTGACCTGGCCGCGCTCGACGCGGTCCACCAGATCCTCGGGGGTCAGCAGCGTGGTCGCCGGGATCACCACCGCGCCGAGCTTGATCGCGGCGAGCATGGTTTCCCACAGCGGCACTTCGTTGCCGAGCATGATCAGGATGCGCTCGCCACGCTTGACGCCCTGCTTGCGCAGCCAGTTGGCGACCCGGTTCGAGCGCGCCGACATCTCGGCGAAGCTCAGCTTCGACTCGCTCAGCTTCGATTCGCGGCCATCCTCCTCGATGATCCACAGCGCCGGGTTGTCGTTGCCCTTGGCCATGGCGTCGAAGTAGTCCAGCGCCCAGTTGAATTCCTTCAGCTTCGGCCACTTGAAGCCGGCGTAGGCGGTGGCGTAGTCGCTGCGGTGTTGCAACAGGAAGTCGCGTGCGGCGATGAATTCGGATATGTCGGTCATGAGTGTCTCCTCCGGGGGCGGGTTAGTGTGGCGAGCAACTGAATATGTTTTGTCACGTCGCGCCTGCTGGCCTGTGGTTTCACGTTCGCACTCTGAGCGCGTGGTGGCTTCAGCAGGCAGTGTCCGTCCATAAGGGCAGAATGCCGAGCTCATTTGCGCACCGCAACACAAACAGACCAGACGGTCCGTATGGCAGGGCAGTTTCTGCGTTGCTGCCATCACGATCTGGCGCTCGAAGCAAGTATGTTTGCTGAGGACGGACATCCACTTGCGCCACTAGCACGATAGGCGAACGTCCAGCACTGCCAAGGGATTGCTGCTTTGTCCGGTGACCCGCGAAAAAGTTGGCGAAGTGAGGGACTGTCGGATAAGAGAATTCGATGTTGACATCATTGCACTAGATGGATAGTCTGCAAACCGACAGGACGGTCGGTAAGTAAGTGAAGCCCGAAAGCTGCAGCAGGTGAGCTACAGGGTGTTTCAAGGCCGCGCTCGAAGGTGTTCGGTCCCCGAGAGAGATCGTTGTTACCAAGAATGGAGGAGTCTGTGGAAACTGTGACGGGGTTTGTTTCGGAAGATCAGGCGCAAGGCCTGTTCCGTGTCGCGCGTACCGCATTTACTGAGGACGCTGTCTTCAAGGCCGAGTACGAGGCTGTCTTCAACAAGTGCTGGCTCTATGTGGGCCATGAGTCCGAGGTCGCCAAGAATGGTGATTTCGTCCGGCGCAACATTGCCGGTCGTAACCTCGTCTTCAACCGCGATACGAGCGGCGCGTTGAATGTGTTCTTCAACGTGTGTCCGCACCGTGGTGCCGAGGTATGCCGTGAGAAGCATGGCAACGCCAAGCACTTCCAGTGCTTCTATCACGGCTGGATCTTTGGCGCAGACGGCAAGCTGAAGAGTCAGCCCGGCAAGGAGCGTTACACCGCGAACTTCGAAGAGCAGGCGAGAGGCAATCTCGTCAGGGTACCGAGGTTTGCGAACTATCGCGGTTTCTGCTTCATCAACTTCGACCCGGCTGCCTGTTCAATCGAGGAGTACCTGGGTAACGCGCGCGAATACCTCGATCTGGTGGCCGATCAGTCCGAGGCGGGCATGGTGGTTGTCAGCGGCATGCAGGAATACTCGATCCGCGCGAACTGGAAGTTGTTGGTGGAGAACAGCATCGACGGCTATCACGCCGCGACGACCCATGCTACTTACCTCGACTACGTCGCCAAAACGCACGTGATGGGTAATGACGTTGCGTTGCGCGGCGTCGGACGCGAGTTGGGCAATGGCCATGCTGTCGTCGAATGCACCGCTCCTTGGGGGCGTCCGATTGCCAACTGGATTCCCATTTGGGGAGAAGAAGGCAAGAAGGAGATGGATCGCATCCACGCCGAACAGGTAGCGCGCCACGGCAAGGAGAAGGCTGATCGGATAGCGTTCAAGAACCGCAATATCCTGATTTTTCCGAATCTGGTCGTGAACGACATCATGTCGCTGACCGTACGCACATTCTATCCGCTCAAGCCTGACCTGATGCATGTCACCGGCTGGGCGCTTGCGCCGAAGAACGAATCCGAATGGGCGCGTAAATATCGCCTCAATAACTTCCTCGAATTCCTTGGGCCTGGTGGTTTTGCCACGCCGGATGACGTTGAGGCCTTGGAGTCCTGCCAGGCCGGTTATCAGAACTCCAAGGAGATCGGGGTCGGCTGGAATGACATCTCCAAGGGGATGGGTCTTGATCCTCAATACGACGATGAGATTCAGATGCGTTCCTTCTGGAAGGAGTGGAACCGGCGCGTGAGTGCTGTGTGCAAATAAGGTACGACCAAGGAGTATTGCGATGACAACACGTAGTGAAGTTGAAGATCTGCTCTATCTCGAGGCCGACCTTCTCGATGCATGGAAATTGAAGGACTGGCTGGCGCTCTATACGGAAGATGCCGAGTACGAGGTTCCGTCGGCGGATCTTCCTGGCGATGCAGACCCCACGACGAGTCTCTTTTACATCGCCGACGACCGTTTCCGTCTCGAAGAGCGGGTGGTGCGTTTGAACAAGAAGACGATGTGGTCCGAGTACCCCCGATCGAAGACGCGGCATCTGGTGACGAATGTCCGCCTGATGGGCTCGGAGAATGGTGATTTGAGAGTACGTGCGGCATTCGCCGTCTATCGAACCAAGTGGGGTAACACGGACATCTATGTGGGCTCGTACGAGTATCTGCTGCGCGAGACCCCGGATGGATTGAGGATCCGCAAAAAGCGCTCGATTCTTGAGCTGGATTCGCTCCGTCCCCAGGGGCGCGTCAGCATCCTGCTCTAAATGAGATGAACGGGGGGTCAGGTGCCCCCTGATTCCAAACAACCATTGAGAAACTGGAGCATCTATTCATGGAACCAGCAGCCTTGCCCTTCCGGTTCGAGAGGCTGGGTTACGCCGCGCTACAGGTGACGGATCTTGCCAAGTCGATTTCGTTCTACACGGAACTGATGGGGTTGGAGCTCGTCGAGGTCACTGGCGAGTGTGCCTTCCTGCGCTGTTCGGCGGACCACCATAACCTGATTCTTTATCAGGGTGAGGAGCCGGGGATCAAGCGTGCTGCGTACAAATTGGCTTCTCCCGAAGATCTGCAGAACGCATTCAAGCACCTGACCGATGTGGGACTCAGTCCTGCTTGGGTCGATGAAAGTGAAGCGCGACTCCTCAAGCAGGGGCCGACGTTTCGCGTGCGCGAGCCCAATTCGGGTCTGCTGTTCGAGTTCTTCGATCGCATCACCTACCTGGCGATCCCGTACGTCCCGCGACTGACCAAGATCGCGCGTATCGGGCATATCGTGATCGGGACGAAGCGCTATGAAGAGGCTGTTGAAACGTTGTCGACGAAGTTCAACTTCGCCGTCTCCGATTTTGTCGAGGAGAAATTCTCCTGGATGCGCTGCCGTCCGAACCCGCTTCATCACAGTCTCGCGCTTGGGGCGAGCACGCGCAATCACCTGCATCACGTCAATTTCATGGTGACGGATATCGATGATGTCGGTGCCGCGGCAGCGCGGATGCAGAAAGCGGGCGTGCAGATCGTTTTCGGCCCTGGGCGACATCTGCCTTCGACCAGCATTTTCCTGTACTTCCTAGATCCCGATGGGATGACGATGGAGTTCAGCTTCGGAATGGAAGAGATCCAGGAAGAAGGTGGGCGTATGCCCCGCATGCTCGAGATGCATCCGAACACCATGGACGTGTGGGGCGGACCGATGCCACATGAGCGCTTCGGAAAGACCGGCATGATCGAGGGTGCAGATGAGTAACGGGGCCTTCGCCGGACAGGTGGCAGTGGTCACCGGGGCAGCGCACGGGATTGGCTTGGCGATCGCGCACGCGTTTGCAGCCGAGGGTGCGAAGGTGGTAATGACTGACCTTCATGAAGAGCCGATCGCACGTGCTGCAGTGGAGGTGCGTGGCAAGAACGAAGGCGCGGAGGTGGTCTCGTTCTTCGGTGACCTGTCTGAGGAGTCGTTGGTCGCTGAGCTTCTGGCGATCACGGAGTCCAGTTTCGGTTCGGCCACGATCCTGGTGAATAACGCGGGCGGGGGAGTGATCAAGCCCTTTCTGGAACACACGCCCGAGACCTTGCGCGCCACGATTGACCGCAATTTGTGGACCGTGATTTGGTGCAGCAGGGCCTTTCTTCCTTCAATGTTGAAGGAAGGGTACGGGCGGATCATCAATATGGGCGCTGACTCGGTCCGGAACGGCCTGCTCCAGCACGCCGCTTACAACGGAGCGAAGGGCGGCGTGCATGGCCTGACAACAGGACTTGCGCGTGAATTCGCTACGAGTGGGGTCACGATCAACACCGTGGCGCCGTGTGCGGTCCGAACCGCTGCCCTCGAGCGCGTGCAACAGATCGATCCTCCCTTCGCGAAGCACGTCATCGACGTCATTCCGATGGGGCGTCCCGGCGAGGTCGATGAGGTGGCGGCGGCAGTGCTTTTCTTGGCTGGAAAGAATGCCTCTTTCATCACCGGGCAGGTCTTGAGTGTCAACGGCGGCAGTACGATGTTGTAGTGTCCTGTTCGGCACAGCAGCGTCGTTCCGACGCGTGTCGAGCAGAATTCAATCGCGACAACGTTTGCTACGAAATGACGGTAATCATGAGCCAGAAGAGAAGAACACAGGCAGAGCGGGTGAGTGAGACGAGGGCGCGGCTGATGGCTGCCGCTCTGGCAGTGCTACGGGAGAAGGGGTACGCAGGTTTTCGGGTGGCTGATGTAACCGATGCTGCAGGCCTCTCAAGAGGGGGGCAGACACACCATTTCCCGACGAAATTGGATCTGCTCCTGGCGACTTTTGCCTGGCTGTATCAGCAGATTACCGAGCGAAGCCGCGCTCGACTTGCACAGTTGAAGCCGGACGACGACGTCATTATGCAAATGCTCGATGACGCGGCAGAGTTCTTCCTTGGCGAGGATTTTTCTATTGGCCTCGACTTGCTCGCGGCTGCCGATAGAGATCCCGAGTTGCGCGAGGGTATTCAGCGCACTGCGAAGGAAAACCGCTTCGTCGTGGAAGATATGTGGGTTGGCATTCTAATGAGCCGAGGACTCTCCCGAAGTGACGCAGAAGATCTCCTCTGGCTGATATTCAACTCGATGCGGGGGCTTGCTGTTCGCAGCCTGTGGCAGCAGGACAAGGAGCGCTTCGAGCACGTCAAGAATATGACGCTTGAGATTGCGCGTGAGCAGTACGCCAGGATGAAACGCTAGTTTTCGGTGTCCCCGGTGAGCGATGTGTGCCCGTGACAGCAGCGGTCGCAGCGAAGCTCGCGATACTTCAAACGAACACAGAGAGAAAGAAATGAGTCTTTGGCTGGATATGCTCGGCGTTGAAATCCGCTTTGTCGAGACGAAGAGCTTCGGAAAGATCCGGATCGCGGAGTCCGGTGTTGGGAACCCAGAGACGATTCTGTTTATGCACGGCCTCAACGGACATCTCGAGGCTTATGCGAAGAACCTGATTTCCCTTGGCAAGCAGTTCCATGTGGTGGCCTTCGATTTCGTGGGGCATGGCCTTTCGGACAAGCCCGTCCTCGAGTACACCCCCCTCCTGTTTGCAGAGCAGCTGGGTGAGCTGATGGATGCGCTGGGCCTGGAGTCCGCCCACCTTTCGGGAGAGTCGCTGGGCGGTTGGGTGTCGGCCTTCTTCGCAGTGAAGTACCCCAACCGGGTCAAGCGCCTGATGTTGAACACGGCCGGGGGCATCCCTGTGGTGTCCGAAAAGGGCAAGGCGGATCTGGCCAATCTGATTGCATTGAATCAGCGCAACGTGCAGGCGACCCCGACCCGCGATTCAGTGCGTGCCCGTCTCGAATGGCTGATGCACGAGAACAATCGTAGCTTGGTCAATGACGAGCTGATCTCCCTTCGCCTGCGAATCTACTTGATGCCGGAGACCCAGCAGGTGGCCCCGATCATCAACAAGATAGTCAATCGGCATGACGAATTCCTCGTCCCGTTCGAGCAGATGAAGACAGCGCCACTTTTCCTGTGGACGGCCGACAATCCGATTCATGACTTGGAAGCCGCGCGTGCAGCCGCCAAGCGGGTCCCCGGTAGCCAGGTCTACGTGATGAACGGCGACTCTGCACATTGGCCCCAGTACGAGGTGCCGGAAGAGTTCGATCGCGTCGCGATCGAGTTCTTCAGCACGGGCAAGGTTAGCGGCTGCGTTCCCTTGTAAGAGGGGCGGGCGTACATCGAGCTCGACTGCGGAGACAAACAAGGTGCGCGGCATCGACATTCACACTCACGTCGTCCCCGAGCGCTTTCCGCCCTATCGCGGAAAGGCGACGGATGTCCCGTGGCCCGGCATGGCGCCCGCCGATGCCTGTCACCGGCATGTGACGATCGCCGGGAAGCACTTCCGGACCGTCTCGTCGCAATGCTGGGATGGGGCGTGTCGCCTCGCCGACATGGATGGGACCGGGGTCGAGCGCCAGGTCTTGTCGCCTATGCCGGAACTGCTGTCGTACTGGTTGCCTGCCGATGACGCTGCCGTGCTGTCGCGCTACCTGAACGAAGCGATCGCTGTGCTGGTCGCGGAGCATCCCGGTCGGTTTTCTGGACTGGGTACGGTGCCGCTGCAGGATGTCGATCAGGCGATTGCCGAGCTTCAATACTTAGTCCAGGTCTTGGGCCTGGAGGGCGTTGAAATCGGTACCAACGTCAACGGGTTGCCCATCGGTGCATCGCAATTCGAGCCCTTCTTCGCGGCGGCGGAGCAACTCGGTGCCTCGATTTTCGTGCATCCGTTGCGGCCGTGTGGAATGGATCGGCTGGTGGGACCCACAGCCTTGGAGCAGGTGCTTGCGTTTCCCTGCGAAACCGGTCTCGCCGCCATGTCCTTGATCACGGGGGGCGTGCTGTCTCGCCACCCCGGTTTGAGGATCGCGCTGAGCCACGGTGGCGGATCGTTCCCAGCGCTGCTTGCTCGCTATGCCCACGCCTGGAGTCTTTTCCCGGCGCTGAGGGAGGGCGTCGCCGAGAGTCCTTTCGATCTCGGGCGGCGGCTGTACTTCGATAGCCTGGTCTACAACGAGACCTTGCTGCGGACCCAGATCCAGCTGTTCGGCGTCAGCCAGACCATGATCGGATCGGACTATCCCTTCGTGATCATGGAGCGAGACCCGATTGCTCGGCTGACCGAGTTGGGCCTTTCCGCTCAGGACAACGAGATGCTGGTGCGGCGCAATGCGTTGCGCTGGCTCGGGCGCGACGAAGTTTGATACCCGGCAGCTGTGTGATTGGGCCGCCAAAAAACGGATTTACTAACGTTCCCGTAAGTAGTGTCATGTGAGCGATAATATGCCCCATGAAATGCAAACGACCTTCCGACGGCCGTGCCCTCGATCATCACACCTTGCAGGTGATGCGGCAGCAGGC